>JANYKA010000209.1 GCA_025358315.1 Gemmatimonadota bacterium
GGTATTGAATTGCACTTCAGTGCCTTCCATATACGCATTGTCGCCCAGCGTGAACGCGGCATCGTTCACTTTCGCAACGCTATCGGCCTTAAGCACGCTGTCCATGACATTTGCCGTGAGTCGGTCGAGACCACTGCTACAGCCGGCGATGTCGCCGGCACCGAGCATGACGGACGCGCCGCTGAGCGCGACTTCCGCTGCCGGTGCTGCCGCTGGTGGAGGGGTCAACATTACCGGCGGCTTGCAGGCGTTAGCGAACGGAATGACAAACAAGAGGATGTTTCGGAGCTGTGGCATGTGACCTTAAACTAAAGTGGAGAAACTGCCGATAACAGAACCTGTGCGGTATCCTGTCTAAAAACTCAACCCAGTCCGGAAATGCGGGCCCGTGTGCCCCGGCTCGTTTGTCATTGTCATCATGAAACTGGGTGTGTCGTCCCGGCGTCCGACGAAAAACCCAGCCCCCTGCACGCTGTGCCATCCCCCGGGCGACGCTCCACCGACATACACCCGGCCCGCCTCGGCAACGCCAACGAGTCCCGCTTCGAGCGGAACTATGAGCGAGAACTTGGCGAGCGGAATCCGAAGTTCGGTCGTCGCGTAGAGCGATGCGTCACCGGCGAAACGTTCCAATCCCATGGAGCGCAGGGTGCTGTTCCCACCAATGAACGCGGATTCAAAGAACGGAAAATTGCCATAGAGTTTTCTTCCACCGGCTCGCACGAGCACGATCGGTCGGAGCGGCAGCGGGAGCGTGAACACGGTACCAGCGCGCGCCGTGATCTCCGAAAACGCGGTTTTCACGTCGAGCATGGCGGGATAGTACGCACCGGTGAGATCGAGTATGAAATGACTGCGTGCTGATTTTGGAGGTCCACCGACCGTGTGATGCAAGCCGATCTGCATTCCGGCTTGACTGAATTTTCCGAACCCATACGGTTGCTGCGTCGAGAGAAAGCGGTTGGGAGTATTCTCGGTGACCGCATACTGCAACGTGGGGCCGAGCGTCAGTTCGCTCCACTCCCCTAGAGTGAGTGCGATGGCGGGATGCACCGTGTATTGCCGCTGACGCACGTCGAAGTAGTTATTTGTCGAGTCGGGCGTGTCGTTGCCGAGGCCGTGGAACGTAGTCACCTCGAGCTGCGACATGCGCGCAATTGCGGTGATATGTATCGGCGTTCCCTCGAACCGCTGATCGATGTTGCCGGCGAATCTGAATCCGCCGGTGGCGGTGCTGTATTCGGCCGTGGCTCCCATCATGCTTGCGTATGGATTGCGGCCGAAGGCGTAGCCGATCCTGTTCAGTCCGATGCGCGGAACCACGCCGAGATCGCGAGGAAAGCTGAGGCCCAAGATCGGGGACAGCTTCGAGCCACGATCCGGGCTGGGCGCAACGAGTTCGTCATTTTTCTTAATCAACGGGCGTCGGTCGAACAGCGTGTCCGGCCCATAGTTGGCATCCCTCCCTTTGCCCACATCATTCAGATTGGTGGGATTGTCATGACCGCCAACCCGCGATGAGTCCACGAGGGAATTGGTCCCGCTGCCGCCGATGATTCGCACCGGGATGCTCTTGCGGACGTCACCCCTGACGATCGCACTGTCGTCGCCACCATGCAGGTACACATGGATGTCGTGTGTTTCCGTCGCGTCGAAGCGGCGCTGAAAAAATGGCACGCCGGTATTCGCAGTGAGACGAACATCCACGAACCGGTCATCAACGCGTGTCACGGTGAGGTGGTCGACATCATCAGTGGCGTGTATATCCGCCACCATTGCCAGACTTTTATAGAAGCGGTTCGCTACGTCGGGAAAAAGGTTGCGCCGTAACTTGAGTGTGGCAGCAAGTTTCGGCATGGTCCCACGATACTCGGCTGGCATCGCAGACACGGCGGCGTCGATGACGGAGTCCGAGATGACCCGTACCAATCCCTGCGCCACAGAGTCCCATACCGGCTTCTCGAGCCCGTCCAACAATCGCCGATCCATCTCGAGACTGTTGTAGGTTAGCCCCGCTACGCTCACCGACCCGTCGAATGTTACGAGGTTGGGATTGGCGATCCGGCTCAATGAGGGTAAAAATCCGTGATAGGAAACGAACGCTTGGTCGCGGTCGCGCGGGATCGGCAACCAGAGCGCCGTCTTGCTCTTCACCATCCGCGCCCATTTCCACTGGCCCGGATGCCGGTCGATGTCGTTGACGAACATGTCCATGAGCCGCGCGACGAGCATGGCGCGTGCGTCCACCTGCTCGACCGCATTGGAATTGAGCAACGTGAGTAGCGAGTCGCTGTCAATGATCTCGACCGCGCCCTTGAAGCCGACGCCCTTGTGCGGCTTGCCCTGATACATTTCGATCAGTCCGAGCTTCCCGGCGAATTCCTTCCGGAATTTGCCGAGCAGGGAATCGTCGGGCATCACCATCATCGTCGGTGACGAATGGAGGATATGTGCCGCATCGAGCAGCGGCGCGACGACGAGGGCGGCCACGGGATGCATGGCGCTGATCTGATCGCCGAAGATTTTTTCGGCGAGTGCACCATCCAGCGGCAATCGGAGGTGCGGCACCTTGTCGACGGTTCGAAATACATATTCGTTGCCGTCTTCAGCGGCGAAACGCAAAGACTTCGTCTGCAAACCTCCGCCCAACTTCTCCACCTTAAGACCACCTGCGAAACTCCGCAGATTTAACAACTGCACGCGAATCGGGGTCGTCCACAAGTCGCGGTAGTTATCGCCGAGCAAGAACCGCTGGAACCCACCGGCCGCGTACTCGGGGCCGGGAATGACAACGGCACTGTCGGTTTTGGCCGGCCGGGCGTCAGGCGATTGCCCGACAACGAGCGATGAGCTGAGCGTCAGCAATACCGCGCACCAACGGATGGCGAATTTCATGGTGAGCCTGTTAGCGCCAGTGATAGAGCGTGATTACGGCCGGACGTGTCAGGGGAGGTTTTTTCGCGTTGCCACCCTCGTCACTGATGATCAGGATACCATCGCCCGTGATGGCAATGCCTTCGGCCTGCGGATGTTCGCCGGGCAGTGCGCGGGCGAATACCAGCTTGCCCGCTGGCGTGATTTCGAAGAAGGCCTGCTCACGAGAAGCGATAAGAACATAATTCCCATTGACCGGATCAATCGTGATGTCGGACGGATGCAGTCCCTTCCACGGATTGGCGCCGATCACACTCTTGAGCGGCACGGTAAGTCGCGAGAGGCGCGTCGCGCTGTCGCCTTGAAGTTTCCAGCGGAAAATAACGAGCGAGTCTTTGAGCGTCTTGTCGTGAACCGTCTTGCATGCTAACAACAGCGAGTTGATGGCCTTCGCGAACGCGACGGATTCGAACTCACAGGTCGTTCCGAGTGCCGTGTCGTGGATCGTGAAGTCCACCGATTCGCCGTTTGCGCCCTCGTGGAACTTGTAAAGCTTGCCGTTACTTTCCAGGAGAAAGACCGCATCACCGGCTACCGTGATACCCTCAAAATCCCCCTTGACCGGCTGGGCCTCGTGTCCGAGCTGGAATTCTTTCACGACCACGCCGCGCCGGTAATCGACCTCAAACACGCGGCCCCGCTGGTCGCCGTGTGTCAGCATCCGGCCATCGGACGTAAATGCGAGTCCGGAGATTTCGTGCAGATAGTGGGGAAGCACCCACCGCGCGAGCGGCGCGTCGGGGGCGGCATCCGAATCGGTTTCGGCGAGTGATGCCGTGAGGCGCTGTTCTCTCCGTGCAAGCTCTGCAGTGTCGATCGGCGCAGGCTTCGCCCGCGCCTGTTCTGTTTTCGCACCGCAGGCGGTGGTCCCAGCCAGAAGGAGGACGGCCAGCCCTGCAACAACGGTCCTATGCATTACTGTCGTGCCGCCCGTTCACGTTGCTTGCGCTGGTCGCGCTGCTCGACTTGTTCGAGTTCGACCGCGTCACCGACTTCGATGTCGGCCCCGTAGATCGCCGCGCCGCCGACTGTTCGAATCTCCGTCAACAGTCCGTCACGCGAAATCGACTTCCGCAAGCGGATCAGGTAATACATCTCGCACGGCTTGCCTTCGTTCGTCACGACTTCGTCGAGTTTCCAGCGCTTGGTGTTCGTGTCGAGGACCGACTGCACGAGTTGCTGCGCGGCGCTCATTGCGCTGGTGGTAATCGTGAGGATCGCGTTGTACCGCGGCTTCTTGGCATCGGCCCCAATGATTCCCTTCACCCGTTTAAAGCGCTCGGCGAGCGCGTCGACTTTCGTCGGAGTAAGAGCCAGCACGAGATCCCGATCCGGAACCTCATTTCCCAGGTGATCTTTCGCGGCGAGGTCGGCTAGCGGCTCCGCCCATTCCGAACCCGCAGTAGGCGAGAGTACGGCGCGCCCAAAATCGTAACGCCAAACGAGAATCAGGACAAAATTGAAAATCACCGTGACCAGCACGGCCACGGACAACACTTCGACGCCAGCGGCGAATCCCACTGCGATGGCCAGAAAGATGAATACCAAATCGCGCGAATCGCTGAGTGTCGTGCGAAATCGGACGGCGCCGACCACGCCAGCAAGACTGAACGCCAAGGCTAAGCTATTGCGGACAATAAGGATCACTCCGGCCACTACCATGGGCAGGATCAGGAGCGTTTGAACGATCGCCTGGTTATGCAGACGCTCACGCCGGGAGGACATATAGACCCAAGACACCGGCAACATTAACGCCAGCGTCGCCAGGAAAAGGAACGTTCTGGTGATCAGCATCGCGGCGCCGTTGCGTTCGGGCGACTCGGCGGCAAGGACATTCACCGGCTTGTCGTCGAGGCCATCCTGCAACATTTGCGGGATCTGCGCCACCGGCACCGCCTGCGTGGTCGTCGGCGCTCCCGACACTACCCGGTCAACGACCGGGAGAAAGCGATGCACGGCAAACATGACCGCGGTCAGAACCGCGTAGTACGCGAGGAGGCGTCGCAGCGGTCGCGCCGAGCCCATTGTAATGAAGTCAACGAATCGCTTGAAGTAACCCATACGTGTGTACTCTTTAGGAGGATGCCTACCTATATGAGGGTAGGCCAGCAAGGAGTGGGCAGGTATCGTCCAATTGGATGAAATAAGAGGTATCGCGCTAGGGCATCCTGACTCGAAAGGCACCCCGGGTCGATCGGACTACTCCCTGCGAGTGATGGTGATCACGTTGCCCGAGGCGTAGTTATTGAGAGCGGCACTGGTTGCTCTCCATATCGGGCAACCGGGAGTTGAGACGTAGGTCACAAAGTCACCGGAACTCGCTCGAGCATCGCGAGTATGATCTCCGGCGGTGCAACACAACCACATGAACCTGGTGGACTAACCATGAAACGACTTCTCCTTCCTATCGCAGTTCTGGCACTCGCCGGAATGCCTGCTACAACCCGCGCGCAGGGCGGAATCGGCATTAAGGGCGGGCTTTCATACGGCACCGCGAACAACAACGGCGTGGATCCGGGAGCGACACAACGCTCGGGTTTCGCTATCGGCATTGGCGCGTCGTCCAGCGGTATGATCGGGTTCGGAATCGAAGGGCTGTACGCGCAACGGGGATTCACGAGTCCGGCCGTCGGTGCATCACGGCGTCTGGATTACATCGACGTTCCGGTGTACTTGCGCGTATCGCTTCCCAATCCACTAGTTGCGCCGTTCGCGTACGTCGGACCGCAGGGGTCTTACGAACTCAACTGCGGCAGTGGAAGTGGCAACTGTCCGGACACCGGTCGGCCTAAACTCACCTATGCCGGAGTGATCGGTGCAGGCGTGCGGCTTGGCGCGCTCGGCGGTCTCTCCGTGGAGGGTCGCTACGTATATGGACTCACCGATCTCAAGATGAGCACAATCCAATCGTCGTCCAGCTACAAGACGCGTTCACTACTCCTGCTTCTCGGTTTCGGCATGTAGCGTTGCCGTGTCAAACAGGTTGGCGGAGGAATCTCTCCGCCACCTGTTCGAGACGCTCGTCGCCGCTCGTGCGCGCCTGCTCCAGCAGTCGCTCCACGTGCGGGCGCAATCGTGAGTCGCCCCATTTGAATCCCGTGGCGTCTTCGGCGGCGAGCGTCTCACTCACGCGGGCACCTTCGAGTAGCGCCATGGCGGCCGCGGCATCATAAGCCGGGTCGTCCCGGGGCGGTAAACGATGATTGAGTTGCGGGCGCAGATCCGGTGGATCGTCGCGAAGAAATGCACGGGACATGGTTCTAAGCTAGCGAGCCCAACAACCCCCAGTGTCCACTCCTGGTGGAAAGTGTCCCAATAATGGGTACATTCCAGCAGGCTCGTCCGCGTAACTGATTCCGTAGCAAGCGTTTCCAAAGCGGCACGGGAAATGCACTCTCCTTGCCTCAGGGAACCCGTCAACCATTCCCTACTCAGGAGCGGCCCAATGTTTCGTAAAATGTTCGTCGTCCCATTCGTGCTCACGTTGGCGGCTTCGGCGGTGCTCAGTCCGGTAATAGCTCAGGATGTCGGGGCACCAGTTTCGTACACGCCGCAACAGATCGACAACCTGGTCGGCCCAATCGCCCTGTACCCGGACGCATTGCTCGCGCAGGTGCTTGTCGCATCAACCTTCCCGGATCAGATCGATGATGCGGTGCGCTACGTTCGCGCTAACGGCACCAACGGCATCGATGCACAGCCGTGGGATGTGAGCGTGAAAGCGGTCGCGCACTATCCGACCACGCTCAATATGATGGCCGATAAACTCGATTGGACGACGGCGCTCGGTCAGGCGTACGCCGGCCAGTCAAGTGATGTGATGTCGTCCGTTCAACATCTGCGCGCGATGGCGAATTCACAAGGCAATCTCGTATCCACACCGCAGCAGACCGTTGCCGTCAACAACGGCAATTACGCGATTACTCCGACGCAGACACGGGTGATCTATGTGCCGGTGTATGATCCGGTCGTGATTTACACCCGGCCCGTGTACTTCGCCCGCAGCTTCGGCGGCTTCTGGTCATTCGGCGTCGGCTTCCCGATTGGCTCGTGGCTTTCATATGACTGTGACTGGCGCGGACGTCGCGTGTACTACCAGGGTTGGCGCGACGATGATTGGTACGGTGATGCGTGGTACGACAACGGCTGGCGCCGACGGTCGCGTCCATACGTGCACATCACGAATATCTACGTCAATTCACGATTCGTGAACGTGTATGTGAATCATGACGTGGTGCACCGTACTGTGGATTTCCGGAACGTGGAACGCTACAACAGCCTGCACCGCGATGCGCACTTCACCGGCCGCGAGAACGATAACTTCGGTCGTGACCGCAATTCCAACACGCGTGACCCTGGGTTGGCTGATCGCCGCGCCCACGCGTCAGATCGTCCAATGCCAGCCGAGCCGGTTCCCAATCGCCCAAGACCTGACGTCCGGCAACCTGCACCGGTTGAAGCGGCGCCAACGTCACCCACCTATGGGCGGCGTGAGGGACGATACGACCCGACCGCGACCGACCGGCGTGGTGATGGCAGCGGCGCTCAATCCGTTCCGCCGCCGCCACCACGAAATATGCAGGAGCGGCCGAGGGAGGCCGGTCCACGTCAGGCGCCGGAGGTAGCACGTCCGATGCCGGTTCCGGTGCCTATGCGTAGCGCGCGGCGGGTAGAAGAAAATGACGGCAAGGATCAGCAGAAAAAGCCGTAGATGATTCTGATCCCTTCGACAACGGGGCACTCCGACAGGGGTGCCCCGCTGTCGCTATTTGTGCCGCGTTTGACAGACAGCACGCCAGCCTTTTACACTACGCAATAATTCTGCGCACGGGGATCGCGCCATGGAGCACCGATTATGGCGGACCCTCAAAAGGTCGCTCGCGAAGGACTGAATAAAATCGCCGGACACGCCGTGCGCGCGCCCGGCGGTGCGTTGCGTAGCATCCGCCGGTTTTGGGGATCGCTCGGCCCCGGCGTTATTACCGGCGCGGCTGACGACGATCCGTCGGGCATCGCCACCTACTCAATTGCCGGCGCCCAATTTGGCACCGCCTTTCTCTGGCTGGCGCTCTTTACCTGGCCGCTGATGGCAGCGGTGCAAACCATGTGCGCGCGGATCGGCATGGTGACCGGCAAAGGACTGATGGGGGCGCTGCAACAGAAGTTTCCGCGCCGCGTACTGGCTGCCGGCTGTTTTGCGTTGTTCGCCGCCAATACGCTCAACATTGGCGCCGACCTCGCTGGCATGGCCGATGCGGCCGAGCTCGCGACCCACATCAACTCTCACGTGTGGGTGGTGTTGTTCGCCGTACTGATCGCATGGGCGACCGTGCGACTCCGGTATGCCGCAGTCGCCAACGTTTTGAAGTGGCTGGCCCTGGTGCTGTTCGCTTATGTCATCGACGCGTTCGTCGTGGGACCGCACTGGGCGACGGTATTGCACGATACCGTCACTCCGAGCGTGCCGCACGGCACCGGCGGATGGGCGACATTGGTCGCTATTCTTGGAACGACGATCAGCCCCTATTTGTTCTTCTGGCAGGCGTCGCAGGAAGTCGAGGAAGAAAAGGCACTGGGCCGCCACTCGCTGGTGGCCCGCCGCGGTGCATCTGCCGATGAAATCATCGCCCGAAAAATGGATGTCGGCGTCGGCACGTTTTTCTCGAACGCGGCGATGTTTTTTATCATACTCACTACAGCGTTGACGCTACATAACGCCGGCATCACTCACGTCGAGACCAGTCGCGATGTGGCAAAAGCGCTGGAACCGATCGCGGGGAAATTCGCGACGTGGCTGTATATGATCGGCATTCTCGGCACCGGACTGTTGGCGATCCCGACGCTGGCCGGTTCGGCCGCGTATGCATTTGCCGAGACCTTCGGCTGGAAGCAGGGCATCGACGAGCATTTCCGCGGAGCGCCGGCGTTCTACTCTGTGCTGGTCGCATCCGTCGGTGTCGGCGTTCTACTCGACTTCACGCGAGTCAATCCGGTGCGCGCACTATTCTGGTCTGCCGTCGTGAACGGATTGCTCGCGCCCGTGCTGTTACTCGCAGTGCTCCTCGCCGCGTCCGATCGGAAACTGATGCAGGGGCAGCCGAGCTCGCGGCTGGGAATTGCTGTGGTGGGCGTGACAACCGTGGCAATGTTCATAGCCGCCGTCGGGATGTTCGTGTTCTAACGCCGATCCCGCTCAGCCGATGATTTTTGTCGCCTTCAGCTTTGCGGCGACGAACCCCGGGATCCACTTTTCCAGCACCAGACCCAAACCGTTGAGTTCGATCGGCTTGGGCGCAAAGTCATTCATCCCGGAGTCGAGTGCGCGTTGCCGGTCCTCGGCAAAAGCGCTGGCCGAGAGTGCGACGATCGGCGTGTTGCGGTTCGGACTTTGGCCGGCGCGCGCCTGGCGTGTGACTTCGTATCCGTCGACCTCCGGCATATGACAGTCCATCAATATCAGCGAGAATTTTTCGCTGTCGATGAGCTTCAACGCCGCGCCGCCGCCATTGGCACTGACAACACTCGTACCCAGCGAGCCCAGCATCGCCCGGGCAACCATCAGATTGAGATCAACATCGTCCACGACGAGCACCCTGGGCAGCCCGGCCACCGCCGACTCCGGTTTGGCCGGAAGCACCGCAGCAGGCACCGTTTCAATACTGCCTGAGGGCGTCAGTGGAACCCCGCGCCGTATCACTGCGAGCTCGGAAAGCAATGCGCCCATGTGATCTTCACGCACCGGTCGTCGCAGTTGGCCAATCGCGCCGAGGGTGCTGATCTGGGAATTACTCAGCGACTGATGCAGCGATGTGAGCAACACCAGTGGGGGTGCTTTGGGTATCCCGGCAAACATTGGCTCGGTGCGGAACAACTCGTCGGGCGGCTCGGCGAGCACGAACGCAAACGCGGTACCTGTCTTCACCCGCTCCAGCATTGCAGCGCCGGCGGTGCAGGCGTCGCTGGCGATCCCGAACCGGCCGAGCATTTCGACGATCGCGTCACGCGTGAGCGGATACTCGCTGCAAATGAGGGCACGGGAACCGGGCGGCAAACGGTCGAGCGTCGGAGTCTCACGCGCTTCGGTGGAGATCGGGAGCTGCACATCGACGGTAAAGGACGTGCCGACACCAGGCGTACTGTCCACGGTGAGGGAGCCGCCCATCAGCATCGTGAGTTGGCGTGATATCGCGAGACCGAGGCCGGTGCCGCCGAAACGCCGCGCCGCATTGGCCTCGCCTTGTTCGAATTGCTCGAACAGGCGAGCCTGCAAGTCGGGCGCGATGCCAATGCCGGTGTCGCCCACGCGGATACGCAGCGCGACCGTATTGCGGCCGATCATCACAGTCTCGAGGTCGACAATCACATGACCCGACTCCGTGAATTTCACGGCGTTCCCCACCAAGTTGAGTACGACCTGTTTCATGCGTGCCGCATCGCCAACGGGAAGGCGGTCTGACCGGATCGCTTCGCGAACGACGATCTCGAGCCCTTTCACGTCGGCTTTCACAGCGAAAAGATCGGTGACGTCGTCGATGAGGGCGCGAGGATCGAACGCGGCGTTGATCAGCTCGACTCGGCCCGCTTCAAGTTTGGAGTAATCGAGAATGTCGTTGAGAATTCCGAGCAGTGATGAAGCCGACTTGTTGATTACTTCCAGCGAGCGCCGGTCGGCCTCAGTGTGGGCCGAGGCCAGCATCGCTTCACTCATGCCCAGCACGCCGTGCAATGGTGTGCGAATTTCATGGCTCATATTCGCCAGGAACTCGCCTTTCGCCCGCGAACTGGCTTCTGCAGCAGCCTTCGCCGCCAGCATGTCGCCTTCGGCCATCAACCGTGAGCGCTCCACTCGATACGCTGCGAACCCGCTGATAACGGACAGCAATAACCCCGTGGCGATTCCGAGAAATACCACGTTGTCGAGGCGGGTCATCCAGCCACGGTAGCGATCGAGACTCAGCGTGATACCAACGAATCCGGCGGGTTTTCCATCGTGCGTATGGATGATCGCCGTCGCCTTGAGGCTAGGGCCCCACGGGCTGTTCGATTGGCGCTCCTCGACTACCGTTTTCCCCTCGGTCCACATGGCGCGCATCGGCGGCGGCGCCCAGTTGACTTGTCCGTGCATGCTGCGTTCGGCGACGCCGGTGACCGCGGTCTTGCGGCGCGATATTGCCTCGATCACGAATCGGATCGAGTCGTCGGTGACAATGCCCGTGTAGGCAAACGGAATTGAGCTGTTGCCGGTCACGAAGGCCTGCAGCTGCCGCGACGCCATCAAGTAGGCAGCGGAGCTTTCCTGTTCCGGCCGCGTAAACGTCAGATGTTGATCGCCGTCAAATAACAACGCGGCTGTCTCAACGGTAGCCCGAAGATACTCGCGTACGTCCTCGAACAACACGCGTCGCGTGCCGTACAGCGCCGAGCCGCCGATAAGCGACGTAATCAGCGCGACGGCAAGTCCGTTGCCGAGGCCGACGAGCATCGGACGGCGTCGGCGGGTGCGCCGGAGTGGGGTGGCGCTTTGTGCGACCATAGGAATGTCAAAGATGGCGGAAGCGCCTCTCTAATGCCATTATGCCCGAATGCCGAATTTTCGAGCCAATGGCGTGACCCTTCACTATGAAGACTCCGGCGGTGAAGGTACACCGATCGTTTTTAGTCACGGACTGCTGTTCAGCGGAGCGATGTTCGAGGCCCAGGCGCGCGCCCTTTCGCCGCGATTTCGGTGCATTCGTTATGACCACCGCGGACAGGGGCAAAGCGAAGACCCCGGCGGCCGTGCGCACACGGTCGAGGAGTGCTATGCCGACGCGGTCGCGTTCATTAAGGCGCTCGCTTTGGGCCCCTGCCACTTTGTAGGACTATCGATGGGTGGGTTTGTTGGAATGCGCCTCGCCTCGCGCCGGCCGGAGCTGTTGCGGTCCCTGGTCGTTATCGACAGCTCGGCCGATGCCGAGCCGAAAGAGAACATCGGGCGCTATCGTCTGCTGACGGCTGTCGCTCGCTGGGTTGGGATCGCTCCGATAGTCAGCCGGGTAATGCCGATCCTGTTCAGCCGCACCTTCCTTGGCGACCCATCGCGCCAGGCCGAGCGGGCTCGCTGGCGGCGGTTTCTTGGCGCGAACCGCAGAACTATTGTTCGCGCCGTGCTCGGTGTGATCGAGCGCGAGGGAGTGGCAAACGAACTTGCAGCGATCCGGCTTCCAACGCTGGTGATAGTCGGCGAAGAAGACGTGGCCACGACACCCGAAAAAGCTGAACGCATTCGCGATCTTATTCGTGGTGCACGGTTGGTGCGGATCGTAGCGGCTGGGCACTCGTCGAGTATCGAGCAACCCGAAGCGGTCAGCGCGGCAATTGCCGACTTTCTTGCGACCGTGGGGAACTAGCCCGGCGTTCGGTGCTTCTGTTCCTCTACCGCGTCGGCAAGGCGCTGGTCGAGTTCGGTGAGTCGGTGTTTCCAGCCATGGGCCAAGCGCAGCCGCCCGCGCAGCAACTGATCGCCAAACGTGCCTCCCAGAATCGCCAGCACAATTACCGCAAGCCACCAGACGAAGACGTCGTAGGTGGTGGCAACGCGCGCGTGACCGAACACACGCTCGATAAAGGGCTCAGGACCATACCAGAGCACAGTGGCGGTAAGAGCGATCAGTAGGAGTGTCAATGCAATCCCGGCGAGCTGCGCAGCCGCGTAGGATCGCCGTGCCGAGTGCTGTTTCCGTCTCAGCGAGGCGACGGCGAGGGCAAGTTCGTCGTCATCGAGGGTCTGCGGCGGCATATGATCCGGCCGCTGGGGCGCGAACAACGCCGCCGGTCCCGATGGGCGATGGGCGAAGTCGGATTTTTCGTTCGCGTCCATATCGCTACAGTATTGTTCGCAACGCTCGCTGCGGCCAGAGGGAGCCGTCAGTACTGGTCCGGCCGGTGCGCCATTTTAGCGGTGAAGTTGGCGGCGAGGGAGGTGAAATCGGCGGTTTGGTCACCCGTGGTGTTGAAGAGCGGCAACATGCGAATGGTCCGATGCGGGTAATCGAATGCCACCGGGAGAATAGGCACGCCGGCGCCCCGGGCGACGAAATAGAAACCGGTACGCCACCCGTTCAGTTTTTTCCGGGTGCCTTCGGGCGACAGCGCGAGCACCATCCGGGGCCTCCGCTGAAAGTAGGCGACAGTCTGTTCGACGACATTGTTCGGCGAGTGGCGGTCGACGGGGACACCGCCCAGCCAGCGCATGACGACCCCCAGCGGCCAACGGAACAGCGTGTCTTTTCCGAGAAATGTGCCGCGCAGATTGAGCGCAAACATGGCCATGACACCGACACAAAAGTCCCAATTCGACGTGTGTGGTGCAACAATCAAGACAAACTTGGGGAGGTCAGGAACCGTGCCTTCGAACTTCCAACCAGTCAGACGCATCGATGTGATAGCGAGCGCGCGGGTGAACGTATTGCCACGCTGAGGCACCTGACTACCGAGCACAGGAATATTCAGGGCCATCACTTCTGCGGAAAAGCGTCGGCGTATTGCTTGATCGTATGCAGATAATCGCCCGTGGCATCGGCGATGGCCATCTGACTGAGCAGTGGCGCGGGTATGGAGGCGCAGCCGGCGAACAACGCCGCCATCGGAGTCGTGTTCACGTCGCGCTCGGAAAACTTGGCCAGATGGCGGACGAGTTCATTGTCGCCGGAGCTCTCAACGGCAATGCGAACCGCACGTCCCGCAGGGATTCCGGCGCTTAAGGCCGTGAGGAGCGCCTGCAAGAAACGCGCACGGGTCGGAACGATCCCGGCGGCCGCTATCCCGGCAAGAATCGACAGGACTAATCCCCCCAGAAACCAGAGCGCAGCGAGCGAGATGCCGATGGCCCACATATAGCCGTGCCAACCGTCGCGGCTGAGCACGGGCAGCGTCGCAACAAATGCCGCAATGACTCCGACGAAGAGCGGATATCCCATCCGCAATCGCACGCGCAGCATGCGCTTGTATTCGGTCGAATAAAACGTCGCCAGCACCCGCACCGAGGTGTCGAGTGTGCCCGCCTGTTCACCAGCCAGCAACACGGCAGATTCGAGGGATGAAAAGAGTTTTGGCCGCGCTTTGACGAGCCCGTCGATTGACCGATTCTGGTTTAGGCCGACGACTAAGTGACGGCGCAGCTCCTCGACTTCCGGGGTGTGGCTGGGCCCGATCTGCTCCAGGGCGACCGGGTCGGCGAGGCCGGCGACGCGGGCGGCACTCCACGCCCGATAGAGTTCGGCGCGGTGACCCGGTTCGTCCAGGCGGCTGAGGGCGCCGAGGATGGTGATGCTCATTGTGGTGGCAAAAGATACACGCCGTAAAGGTTCGCGCGAAGCCGGATGGCGCAACGGCGTGCGGGCGGCCAATTTATTCGTTCACTCCAGACAGGTGCCTGCCGCTATGAATCGTCGACTCGCCCTTTTTTCCGTTGCCGCTCTCATGTTTTTTGTCGTGGGTTCACGGACCGCCGCCGCACAGTCTGGTGGAACACCACCCCCGGCCGATACGGCTGCCGCCGTTGACCCGGTGGGCACGTACGTGATCTATCTGACCGCTCAGGGTAACGCCATGACGTTGACCCACAAGATCGAGAAAAAGGCGGATGGCACGTTCGGCGGTTCGGTGACCGGCGAGGGAATTCCCGCGCTCCCGATCAATTCGGTGAAAGTCACGGGCAAGACCATGCGTGTATCCGTCACCGCCCCGGACGGCACCGAAGCCATCATGACGATGGTGCTCGAAGGCGATCAGGTCACTGGCGAGTGGGCCATGAACGGCGACGGTTCGAAGCTGACGGGCAAGAAACAGCCGTAACTGCTATTTCGTGCCTAACGATTCCGGGACATAGTCTTCGCCGGGATTGATGAACTGATCACGTTCGATCTGATACTGCTTGTCGTATAGTTGCTTGTAACGCCCGGCGTGGGCGAGCAACTCGCGATGCTTGCCGCGCTCGACGATCTCGCCATGCTCCAGGACCAGAATCTGGTCGGCGCTTTGGATCGTCGAGAGGCGGTGGGCAATCACGAATGTCGTGCGCCCGGAACGCAGCGTGGCCAATCCGTCGCGAATCTCCTGCTCGCTCTCGGAGTCGAGACTCGACGTGGCTTCGTCGAGAATCAGAATTTTCGGATCCGCAAGAATCGCCCGGGCGATCGCAATGCGCTGGCGCTGCCCGCCGGAGAGCTTCACGCCGCGCTCACCGACAATCGTGTCGTATTTGTCCGGAAACTCGGCAATAAACTCGCCACAGTGGGCGACCTCGGCTACCGCGTGAATCTCGGCGATCGTCGCGCCGGGCTTTGAAAACGCGATATTCTCGGCGATGGTGCCGTCAAAGAGAAAATTATCTTGCAGCACCACGCCGAGGTGTTTGCGATAGTCGCGCAAACGCAGGTCGGCGATGTCGCGACCGGCGACGGTAATGCGCCCCTTCAGCGGTCGTGTGAACGCCATGATGAGCGAGATCAGTGTGCTCTTGCCGGAGCCACTCGACCCGACCAATGCCGTGGTCGTGCCCTCTTTGGCCGTAAAGCTGATGTCTTTGAGCACCGGGATCCCTTCGCGGTATTCAAACCAGACATTCTCGAATACGATGTCGCCGTCCACGGTGAAGAGCGGGGCGAGATTCGCGTCGTTCGCATCTTCGGTGGTCATCGTCATGATATCACTAATGCGGTCGAGGCCGGCGAAGGCTTCGCTGATCTGCGTACCGATGGCCGCCATCTGCACGACGGGCACTGTGACCAAACCGACGAACAGGATGTAGGCAAAAAAATCGCCTTGCGTCATATTCCCGGCGATAATGTCGCGGCCTCCGACAATCATCATCAGGACGCCGATGGCGCCGACAATCACCGCGGAAAATGCGCCGATGGCCGATGTGCCAGTGATCGTTCCGGCGATATTGCGGAACAGCCGGTGCGCACCGCGAGTGAAGACCAGTTCTTCGCGTTTTTCTGCCGTGTACACTTTGACGACCCGGGCACCGCCGAGCGCTTGGCCGAGTCGCCCGGAAACTTCAGCGTTAATCTTGCTGCGTTCCCGGAAAATCGGCCGCAGTTTTGTGAATGCGTACGCCATCACGAACCCGAAGAGCGACAGCAGCAACAGCGTCGCGATGGTCAGTTTCCAGTTGAGATAAAAGAGCACACCGAGGGCGAGGACGGCGGTGACCATACCGCCGATCAGTTGGACGATGCCGGTACCGACAAGATTCCGGACGCCTTCGGCATCGGTCATGATTCGGGTGATCAGGATACCGCTCTGCGTCGAGTCAAAGAAACTGACCGGAAGACGCAGCACCTGCGCCTGCACGCGGCGACGCAGGTCGGTGATTGCCCGTTGCCCGGCCACGCTGATCACTTGCGACAGCCCGAACGAGGTCGCCGCTTGGATCAGGGTGGCAGCACCGGCGGCAAGCGCGAACGGCACCAGCAAATCTCCCCGCTTCGGGATAATCACGTTGTCGATCAGATATTTCGTGCTGGCCGGCAGAACCAATCCGGCGAGTCGGTTCACCAGCATCAGCCCCATTCCGATGGAGAGCTGTTTGCGATGCGCACGGAGTAGCACCCGCGCTTCAATCCACGCGTTGCCGTAGTTGACTTTTTTCTTTTTTACTGGCTCGGTCATAGGACTGCAGGTGGCTGAGGGCGGTTGGTTAGGCAACCACGGGCGGCCAAGATGGCGCCAGGGTCGTTCGAAATTATCGCATTCACGCCGCCGTCCCAGTAACGCTTTGCGCGAGCCGGATCGTCAACGGTCCAAACATGTGTGCAGGCTCCGGCGCGGCGGGCCATCGCCGCAAACCGGAGCACGGGGAGCGGGATGCCGTTGAATACCGGCGGAATGCAGAGCGCCTGATAGGGCAGTGTGCGTGGCCCGCCGGGGAGCAGTGCGCGGGCGAAGAGTCGAATGATGTCGCCACGCGCGGCGGTGCAGGCGATTGCCGAACCGCGAAATGGCGCGAGCGCATCGCTGCGGAACGACCCGACGAGCGTCCGCGGCGCTGCGCCGAAGTGCTCGATCAGTCGCTTTGTTTCGCTGGCGGCATCGGCCGATTTTATTTCGATGATCATGGGCGTGTGACGGAATTCTTCCAACACGACGTCGAGTGTCGAGATGGTAATTCCGCGCCCGCGCCACGGAAAGGAACGGCCGCCGTCACGCGTGAAGCGATAGCCGGCATCGAGCGACTGCAACTCGGTGAGCCGCATATCCGAAACCGCGCCAGTACCGCTGGTCGTGCGGTCGACGGTCGGATCGTGAATTACAACCACGCGACCATCACCGGTGAGCCGCACGTCGAACTCAATTGCGTCGGCACCGAGCGCTATGCCCTGGCGCAGCGATTCCAGCGTGTCTTCTGGGGCATGCGCTGAGTTGCCGCGGTGTGCGACGACGGGACGAGCCTCCGGGTCAAGCAACAGAAACATGAGTGAAAGATAGCGGCAAGCAGTCGCCGCATGCGGGTGCCCGTTAAATGCAGAAGGCAGACGGTGATCCCGTCTGCCTTCTGCATTAAGCCCTTCTGCTGCTATTTAGAAATCATACTTCAATCGCGTAATCAGCATCCGGCCGATTCCCGGTACACCGACAAACGTCGGCGACTTGAGATCGAATACGTTGGTGACGTTCAGCGACCAAGTCAGCTTCTGGGCAATCGGCAGGCGCCAGGAGGTCATCAGGTCGAGGTACGTCGCCGCGGCGACTTCCGGATAGAGCTGCGTCGGAAATACGTTCACAGACGGTCCGAGCGAGTTGAACAGACCGGAGTTCACCGGGAATGCGTCGGTATAGCGCACCGTTCCCTCGTACGTCCAGCCGGACTGCTCGTCGCTGTAACGGGCCGTGCCGCTGGCCCGGTGCTTCGCTGAGTTGGACATCAGCGGATTGATCGTGCCGCCGATCTCCGGGAAAACGTTCTTGCTCATGAACGAGTACGTGGTCGAGAGCAGCCAGTTGTCGTCAGCCTGGAAATCCAAGCCAAGATCGACTCCCTGGACGTCCACCGAACCGTTGGCGTTTTGATATGTCGCGATAATTGACTGATCGCCGGCCAGCTTGGTGTTGGTGAATGCGAGGGCGCCCTGCGGGAGCTGCGCCATCAGCGGAACCAGTGCGCCCACCGCGGCGGTCGCCGTCCCTTGCGCCACTGCCGGCGATGCTCCGCCGGCAATAAGCCCGGCTGCGATGTTCGCGCCCAGATAGCCGGCGAGCGTTGCTGGATCGTAGAAGACCAGCGGATTGGCCTGGCCAATCGGCGTACCTACGTCACCGCGCAGTTGGTACCACGCGTCAACGGCAATGCGAAGGCGATTACCAATAATGCCTTTGTAGCCCATCTCCCACGTGTTGTTGAATGAGGCCTGCAGCGGCTGCAGGTCAACGACGCTGGAGACCGGAACCGCTGTTGCGCCGATGCGGAGCACGGATCCGATGTTCGCCGGCGTCGGGCGAAGCTGCGAAAGAATCGGGTTGAGCTGGGTGAGCAACCCAATGAGCCCGGCCTTCGATGCAGCGGCGATCGGCAAGCCATTGATGATCGTTGGAAGCGCCGCGATAAAACCCGGGAACGCGTTGGCCGAAGAAGACGAAACAGACGACGTAGCTCCGGTCGCGACAAACGGCGAGTGCATACAAATACCGGCGTTGATCGTTGCGTCGCAGCTGCGGGCGAACTGCCACCCTTCTTTGGACGGGTTGCCAATGGCGCGGAGGGCGAAGCCCGGTGCTTGGTTGGGGTTCGATACCTGGTCAAGAAAATAGTTGAAGCTCGCCGGCGAGTTGAACGCGCGGCTGAACGTAAAGCGCAGATTCGTCGTCTCATTCGGACGGTAGACAAATGCAACGTGCGGAGAAAATTGCGTGCCCGCGAGACGATTCGTCTGGTCACCGCGGAACGCCGTGACGAGTTCCACTTTCGGCGTCAGTGGCATCGTGGCTTGCAGGTAGGCGCCCTGCTCCGTGATGTCGGTGTTGCCTTCGTTGCGGCCGAAGATCGAGCCTTCGGAGCGCGGGGCCGTTTTGATGTAGTCGACGCCGATAATGAAGTTGGCCTTGCTAACATCGAAC
>JANYKA010000203.1 GCA_025358315.1 Gemmatimonadota bacterium
GTTGCTGGGCGAACCGGAACTGATTATTCCGTTCGCCCTGCAACGTTCGCCTCTTTTATCTGTCCTTCGCCCTGCAACCTTCGCCTTATTGCTTCCGACTCTCCGTTGAAACCCGCCCTATGGCTTCTCCCGTACGGTTAGTATGCCCTTCCTCGAAGCCGTTCGGCTCGCCTTTCAGACCATCCGTGTTCAGAAGCTCAAGAGCTTCTTTACCCTGCTCGGGGTGATGATCGGCGTGATGTTTCTGGTCGCCGTGATTTCGATCGTGCAGGGGATGAGCGATTATGTCGAGAACGACTTCGCCGGAAAGCTGATCGGCGTCAACACTTATACGTTTCGCCGCATAGCCGACTTCACGCCGAACACCACCGACGACCAGTGGCGGGAGTGGCAGCGTCGACCGCGCATTTACGAGCCCGACATTGCGCTCGTTAAAGCCTCTGTGCCGCCGGGAAGTCGCACCGCCATCAACAGCGAAGAATTTTTGTACGCATCGTCGCAATATGCGCGTCCGCGTCAGGTCGACGCGGTTGCGACCGAGGCTGAATATTTCACCATCAAGCGCTTTAACGTCACCAATGGTCGCGCCTTTCAGCCGCAAGAAGTGGCGATTGGTGCCCGGGTAATCGTAATTGGCGTCGACATCGCCGAGCATTTTTTTCCGGGGCTCGACCCGATCGGCCGATCGCTCCGCATTCGCGGCACACCGTACACCGTCATTGGCGTGATTGAGAAACAGGGCAGTGTGTTTGGTTTTTCGCTTGACCGGCTCGCGATCGCACCGTACACCACGCCGCTCCAGCGGGTGATTCGGCCGCGCGGCGATATCGAAGCGCTGCTGGTGCAGGCGCCATCGCAGGAAATGGTGCGCGAGGGAATCGAGTCGGCACGCGAAGTGATGCGGGCGGTGCGGCGCTTGCCGCCGGGCAAACCGGACAACTTTTCGCTCGAGACGTCGGAGTCGGCACTCGCCTTCTTTGCTGGCATCAAACAAAAGATGGTGATCTTTGGCACCGCCCTGCCCTTCATCGGGCTAGTGGTCGGTGCGCTGGTGATCATGAACATCATGCTGGTGGCGGTTGCCGAACGCACCCGTGAAATCGGCATTCGCAAGGCACTCGGCGCGCGCCGCCGCGATATCCTGTCGCAATTCCTGGTTGAGGCGGCGACGCTCAGCGTCCTTGGCGCGGCGATTGGAATCGCACTGGGAATCATCGCCGCTAAGATTATCGCCGCCCTCTCGCCGTTGCCGGCCTCGGTGGCGCCGTGGTCGATCGGTGCGGCGCTGGTGCTCGGCGCGGGAGTAGGAATCGTTGCCGGCATGTATCCCGCGAGTCGCGCCGCGCGCCTCGATCCCATTGCCGCACTACGGCAGGAATAATGCGCTTCATCGATCGCGTGACCATGGCTTTCGAGGGCGTCTTTATTGCGCTCGACGCGATGCGTGCCAACAAAGTGCGCGCCGCCCTCACGATTTCCGGAGTTGCCGTCGGCGTGTTTGTTGTCGTCGCGATGGGCGCGACCGTCCATGGAATTCAACAGAGTTTTCAGAAAGATCTCGATGAGTTTGGTGCCACCACCTTTCAAGTGCGCCGTCGCAATCCGGGGATGAACAACTGTGACGGCACGGACGACAGTTGCCCTGACCGAAAAAATCCGGCGGTGACGTTGGAGGAATGGCACGCCGTAAAACAGCTACCGGAAGTCGAGGCGGCCATGGGCTGGCTGTTCGGTAACGGGTCGCAATTCGCCTACAGGAACCGTCTGATCAAGGACGTGGGATACGACGCGCAAAGCTCCGAGTGGACCCAAACCGATCAAGCGGACATTTTTCCGGGCCGCAGTTTCTCGGCCGCCGAGCACGATGCGGCCGCGCAGGTCGTGTTGGTGAACGACTCGCTCAAGTCGCAGCTGTTCGGCGACTCGGATCCGATCGGTAAGCAGGTGACCATCGATATGAAGGCGTTCATTGTCATAGGCGTCTTTCACACCAAGGCGGGCTTTCTGAAGACCCTCGATGGCCG
Source organism: Gemmatimonadota bacterium (assembly GCA_025358315.1). GTDB lineage: Bacteria > Gemmatimonadota > Gemmatimonadetes > Gemmatimonadales > Gemmatimonadaceae > Fen-1231. The sequence goes on from JANYKA010000203.1 coordinate 2,025, forward strand.
CGGCCCGGATAAGCCGCGGGCGGTGATTCCGATGCTCACGGCATGGCGCCATCTCGACGTCTGGCGCCGCAGCTTCACGATGATGGTCAAGCCCAAGGCCGGCGTGTCGCAGGACGAGGCGATGGATGCCGTGACAGCGCTCCTGCGAAGTCATCGCGGCCTGAAGCCGTCGCAACCCAACAATTTTTATCTGGTTGGGCAAGACCGGATGATGGATGTGTTTAATCAGCTGTTCGGCGCCATCTTCCTAGTGGGACTGACGCTGAGTGCCGTGGGACTGCTCGTGGGCGGTGTCGGAGTCGTGGCGATCATGATGATTTCTGTCACGGAGCGCACCCGGGAGATTGGCGTTCGGAAGGCACTTGGGGCGACGGGTCCGACGATTCTTTGGCAGTTTCTCGTCGAGGCGGCGACACTCACCTGTTTGGGGGCGGCCATTGGATTAGCCATTGGCGCGTTCCTCGCTTACCTCGTTAAAGCGAATACCAGCATCCCGGCGTCGGTCCCGTTCTCCGCAGTGGTGACGTCACTGGTGGCCGCGGCGCTCACGGGCGTCGTGTTCGGCATGATGCCAGCCGTGCGGGCGTCCAAACTCGACCCGATCGAGGCGCTACGGCACGAGTAGTTCGTCAGGCGCTCATACGGGTCGCGCGCGGGCGCAACAACAACGGGTCGCGTGCGAACCGAGATTAAAACTGTGTGCGACGCAAGATGCTGGCAGGGCGGGCCCTCGGGCCCGACCGCGCGCGGCTCTCGACGGTTAGTATTGAACCGATGACGTTTGCCGATATCATAGCCACCGCGTTCGACCAGATCCGCGCCAACAAGCTGCGGTCGTTCTTCACGTTACTCGGCATTATCGTGTCCGTCGCTTTCCTCGTCGCCGTCGTCGCTGTCATTCAGGGCATGAATGCGTATGTGAAGGAGAACATCGCCGGCGCCGTCATTGGTACGAACGCGTTCCAGGTGCGACGCACGCCGATTCAAGTCGGGTTCTTCGATGACGAGATGTGGAAGCGCGTTGCACGCCGGCCGCGCATATCCTATGCCGACGCCGCTGCGGTTCGCTCGGCCATCCCGGAGGCCGTCGCCGTTTCGATGAATACCGGCTGGCCGACGCCGCTGACCGATGTGATCTGGCGCGACCGCACCGTCGGTGATGTCACTATTTTCGGTGTAACGCCGCCGTATCAGGAAGTGCAGGATTACCGGTTTGAGCGGGGCCGTCCGCTCGCGGATGTGGACATCGACCAGCGTCGCGCCGTGGCGGTCATTGGCCACGACGTGGCGGAGAAATTGTTTGAGCTCAATAATCCCATTGGGCAGGACATCCGGCTTGCTGGAGAGCGATTCGAAGTGATCGGAGTGATTGCGGCCAAGGGGCGGGTACTTGGACAGTCCTTCGACGGATTCGCTATGGTGCCGATCACCCGCTACGAAATGCTGTATGGCCGACGCCTCACCACGACGATCGCGGTGAAAATGAAAGAAGCGGCGGACGTTGCACCGGCGATGGTGCGCGCCGAGGAGGCGATGCGCATCGCACACCGCCTGCGCCCCGATCAGGAGAATAATTTTTCGGTCGAAACAGCCGACGCGCTCGTCAATTTCTGGAAAAGTCTCACCGCCGTACTGTTCAGTGTTATTCCCGCCGTGGTCGCCATCGGCGTCGTGGTCGGCGGTATCGTGATCATGAACATCATGTTGATGTCCGTGACCGAACGCACCCGGGAGATCGGCATTCGCAAAGCGGTCGGCGCGCGTTCGACCGACATCGAGCGCCAGTTTCTCGCCGAAGCGGTGACGCTGGCGATACTCGGCGGGATCATGGGCGTGCTGGCGGGCTGGGGCTTCGCGGAACTGGTGGCGGCCGTATCGCCGCTTCCCGCACGAATCACTTGGTGGTCCGTGTTACTCGCCGTAACGCTGGGGGCAACCGTAGGTGTGATCTTTGGCGTGTATCCGGCGCGCCGCGCCGCACGCCTCGACCCAATTACCGCGCTGAGGGCGGAATGAGGGGACTGTTCAGCCTCGATCAGTGGCGCGAGAATTTGCACATTGCACTCGATGCGTTGCGCGCGAGCAAGTTGCGCTCGGGGCTGACCATTCTCGGTGTGGTTATCGGAGTTGCCACGGTGATGACCATGGCCACCATCGTGCAGGGCATCAGTGATCAAATCTTAAATGCAATAAAAGTGGCCGGCCCCACCACCTTTTACGTGGTCAAGGTGTTCTCACAAACACCGGTGAACCCGGACCGGCTGCCGAAATATATCCGCATCCGTCCCGACATTTCCGTGGACGAAGCCACGCGCATTGCATCGCTGCCACAAATCCAGTACGCCGGACTGTGGGCACAGATTCAAGGACGACTCGAGTACAAAGGCGCGCGCACGCGCCCGATCGCCGTGTTCGGAGCTGACGACCGCTATCAGGAGATTCAGGGTGGCGAACTCACCGACGGGCGGTGGTTTACAAAGGCTGAACAGCGCAGCGGCGCCGGCGTCGTGGTGATGCAAGAAGCGCAAGCCCGACGCATCTTCGGCCGCGAGAACCCGCTTGGCAAGCTCGCAATGGTCGGCGGTCGCCCCGTGACTGTCATTGGATTGTATCAGTCGCCGGCCAACATCTTCTCGCCCCCCGGCACAGAGGTTGGAGCGATTATGCCATATCTCTACGTCGATCATGGCTACAAGCTTGACAGGACCAACGCCCTGTGGATTCCAATCAAGCCGCGTCCTGGCGTTAGTGTCGCCGAGGCGGAAGACGCCGTGACTGCCGCAATGCGCGAAATGCGCAAGCTGCGACCCGGCGACAAGAACACATTCGACCTGATCACTCAGGACCAAATCCTCGACATCTTCATGTCGATTACCAATGTGTTTTTTCTCGTGATGCTGGTGCTCGCGTCCGTGGCACTCATGGTCGGAGGCATCGGCGTGATGGCGATCATGATGGTGTCTGTCACCGCACGTACCCGCGAGATCGGCGTGCGGAAAGCATTGGGCGCCACGCGGCGCGACATCTTGATGCAGTTCTTGATCGAGGCCGCGACACTCACGGGCATCGGCGGCCTGATCGGCATTGTGGTCGGCCTTGCCGCGGGTAAAGGCGTAACATCACTACTCAACGTTGAGGCACACGCGCCGCTAAAGCTCACCCTTATTGCCGTTCTTGTTTCTGTCGGCATCGGCCTGATTTTTGGCGTCGTGCCGGCACGGCGCGCCGCGCGTCTCAATCCCATTGACGCGCTGCGCTACGAGTAACCCGCCGTTATTGCTGACAGCGCCCCTTGGGATCGGGCAGAGGTTTGTCGATCATCGGACGATGATCAAGATTCGCCACCCGCACTGCCATGTCATACATCAGCGTGCCGATACGGGCCATATGGCCATAGCTGATGTATTGCGGCTCGTCCGTCACCTGATGGTAGTCGCCATGCAACCCCGTCGTCGCGAACACAATCGGGATGCCGTACCGCGCATACTCGTAGTGGTCACTGCGGCAATAAATATTTTCCGGATGTCCGTTCGCATCGAATTGGTAATCCAGTCGGAACGGCATCTTCTGCGCTGTATTCACCGTCTCGAACAGATCGCCCAGCTCCGTCGACAACCGGCGTGAGCCCACGAGCTGCAAATAATCAGGGCCGCCGACCGGCAGGTCCGACTTTTCGCCACGGCCAACCATATCCAAGTTCAGCTGCGCGACAATCGACTCTCGCGGCACGGTCGGATGGTCCGTGAACCACTGCGAGCCCCAAAGTCCGTTTTCTTCGCCAACGTGCCAGACGAATACGATCGACCGTTTCGGACGCTTGGCTTTGGGCAAACTCGCGAATTTTTCGGCGAGCTCCAGCACTGTAACTGTACCGGATCCATCGTCATCGGCACCATTGCTGATCGAATCGAGACGCACTGGCCGCACCTTGCGAATGCTGTCGAGATTCAGGTGAATATTGCGCACCGCATCAAGTTGCTCCGGCGTTGCCTGTTGACCGCGCGCGACCATACCGCTGATGCCGAACCGCAGTTCGTTGTAGATGTGCAGCGAATCGTGGTCCACCGGATTGCTGGCGCGCATTCCGATGTGATCATTGTGCGCGCCCAAGGCGACGTATTCGGACCGGAGCTTGCGATCACTTCCTTCCAGAATGGCCACCACGTTTCGCGCGGGTACCGGTGATTCAATGAATTTTACACTGCCGCGAACTGTCCTTCCCATCGTGCCTTTTTGTGCCTGCGCGACAGGCATCCCGAGCAGCACTTCGGCGGCTCTCATCGAAATCACCAGTGCGCCTGCACCTGATGGTGTGCCGGCCGGATCACCGCTCTGAAACACCAATCCGGTTCCGGCTCGCGGTGCGGAGTTGCGGGCGGCGACTAAAAACAGCGAGTCGCTCGCGATTGTCGCCGTACCGGCGGCGCCTGCCATCGCCGGGTTGGCATTGCCACGGCCGCCACGACCACCCCCACTAGCACGCCCTCCACGTCCGTCACCGGCCTGCGGGAGTGCTGCACTAAAGAGCACGAGTTTGCCGCGCACCTGATCGGCCGTGAGCGGATTCAGCGTGTCACCAGCGACGCCGCCATAAATCACCTGCACGCCGTCAATCGAACGCGATGCTCCGCCACGACCGCCGCCGGGAACGAAATCCTTAATCCCAAATAGCGTAGCGCTGTCCACAGAGATCGTCGAAGTGGGATCGAACGAGCGCTGGACCACTGGGACATTCTGGAAATACCCACCATTGTCTCCGGCCGGCTTGAGGCCAAGCGCCTTTACCTGGGCAGCGATGTACGCCGTGGCTTTCACATGCCCCGGCGTGCCGGTCTGGCGTCCTTGCATCGAGTCATCGGCGTAGATGTACAACCGCGTCATCAGATCGGCCGCCGTGATCGCCGGCTTTGTAGGGACGGGTTTGTGTTTGAGCGGGAGGACGACTTGAGCGCCGGCAATCACTGGAACCAGAGCGATAGCCGAGAATAGACGGGGCAATGACACGTTGAAATCTCCTGAAGTATAATCTGGCTGAGCAAACTGACCGGCCAGCCGCCGGAATCTGCTTTGGGTACGCTGGCGGCGCCATTTCGTTGGCGGAGCTCCCGACCAGCGGTATTCCACCACTGGCACGTACCGCAATTCTCTAACGTTTTGGCCACCTTGGCAGTTAATAAGGTGTCCCCGGCGACAGGCCCGCGCCAACCACGGGCTACCACACAAGGAGTATTACTTCATGAAGAAGCTTCTCTCGGCTGCAGCAATGGTCATGGTGATCGCCGGCTCGGCCGTCGCACAGGGTGGTGGTGGCGGTGGCGGTGGCGGTATGCAGATGACGCCCGAACAGATGCAGGCGATGATGACCCGCCAAGTGGATATGATGTTCAAGGACATCACGATCACGGACGCCGTGAAAACCAAGGCGGGCGAGATCATCTCCAAGGCACAGATGGACATGCGCGGCATTGATCGTGCGGCCGCAGACGCACAGGAAAAGCGCGGTGCAATTTCCAAGAAGCGCAACGAAGATCTCGCCGCGCTGCTCACGAACGATTCCGACAAGGCAAAGCTCGCTGCGAATATTGCTGCGATGCCGGCACGCGGTGGCCGTCCGGCTCCGCCACCGCCGGCGTTGTAAACTTTTACACCTGCAAACAAATGGGGCGCCGATTATTCGGCGCCCCATTTGTTTTTCCATCTGCTTTCTTCCCTTTCTTCCTTTTCTTCCCTTTCTTTCCTTTGTTTCCTATTTTCCGCGGGCAATCGCCTTCGCGGTGATCCGGTCGACCAGCCCCGGCGCAAACAGCTTAAGCCAAAGTCCAATCTTCCCGCGCGCGGTCATCACGACTTCGCGTTTCCGCGCCGCGGCTGCCGCCACCGTCAGCCGCGCACACTGTTCCGGCGTCATCACTGCCGCCGCGTTCACCGGGCTCACGCCGAGCGGCGCACCGTCGGCGCCGAGGTTGCGCCCTTGTGCTCCCGTCCCGACAAATCCCGGATTCACTATCGTCACTGTTACCCCGGTGTCGGCGAGTTCAATCCGCAGGGAGTCGAAAAAGCCGGCCATCGCGTGCTTGCTCGCCGCATAGCCGCTGCGCAACGGTACACCCGTGCGGCCCGCCAAACTGGAGACGCACACAATTCGGCCGCGCGACTGTTTGAGGTAAGGCAACGCATGTACCGTGCAATACACGGCGCCAAAGTAATTCACGTTCATGACGCGTTCAAAAATTGTGAGGTCGTGCACGTTGTCGACGCGTGACCACATCCCCAGTCCGGCATTGTTCACGAGCATATCGATGCGGCCGAACTTGTCCACTGCGGCGGCGATCAATCGTTCACATTCGAGCGGGCTGGTAACGTCGGTTGGCACGACTAGCGCTTCAGCATCAGCAGCGCGACAAACCACCGCTGTCTGCTCCAATTCGGCAGCGCGTCGCGCGGCCAGCACGAGCTTCGCCCCCTTCGCGGCCAACTGTGTAGCAACGTGTGCGCCAATGCCATGCGATGCACCGGTCACGATTACAACCTGACCTCGAAACGATGCCGTATTTCCGTTCATGCGTCCTTCACTGCCCCGATCGCCACGACTTCAATCTGGTAGCCGTAGTGAAGGTCGTTCACTGGCACCACGGCACGGGTGGGTTTGTGATCGCCAAGCATTTTCGCATACACCACGTTGAGTCGCCCCCACAATTCCATGTCGGTGATATAGATCGTCACCTGCAGTGCGTGCTGAAGCGAACTGCCGCCGGCCACGAGAATGGCGTCGACGTTCTTCAGTACCTGCTCCGCCTGCTCCTCGATCGTGCCGGCCTTGTGGTCGGTGCTTCCCGGCACAATGGGCAACTGGCCGGCGACATAGACGAGGCCGTTGTGTACGATGCCCTGCGAATAGTGGCCGGCAGCCGCCGGCGCATTGGTAGTGGAGATGGATTTCATACGGAGAAGATGGCGACTTGGGCGTGGCGGCGCATCCTGCGCGGGAACCGTCGCCAGCCTATGTTAGGAGCATGACGACTATCGACGTGCTGGCCATTGCGGCGCACCGCGACGACGCCGAACTCACGTGCGGCGGCACGCTCATCAAGGCGGCGCACCAGGGACACCGCACCGGGATTATAGATCTCACGCAAGGCGAGATGGGGACGCGCGGTAGCGCCGCTACCCGCGCCGCCGAGGCGGCTTCGGCGGCATCAGTGTTGGGATTGGCCGTGCGGGAGAACCTCGGATTGCCCGATGCGGGAATCACCAACACACCGAACACCCGTCGCGCGCTCGCAACAATCATTCGCCGGCTCAAGCCTCGGGTGGTGATTGCACCGGCTCCGGGTGGACGGCACCCCGATCATCATGTCGCGGCCCAGCTCGTGCGCGATGCCTGCTTTGTGGCCGGTCTCGCCAAAATTGAGCCGGCGTTCCCGCCGCATCGTCCGCGCAAGATTCTCCATACGATGACTTATCGCGAAGATGTTGTGAAGCCGACGTTTGTCGTTGATATCACTGCCGAATTTGAAACAAAACTCAAAGCCATTCAGTGCTATGGCTCGCAGTTCGACGGCGCCCTGCAGGCCGGCGAGGTGTATCCGAACGGCGAACCTTTGTACGATGTGATCCGCCATCAGGCGGCACACTATGGCACGCTCATCCGCTGCCAGTACGGCGAGCCGTATTTCACCAACGAGACGATGCGCGTGGACGATCTGATGACACTCGACGTAGCCACATTTTAATGTCCCAGCAACCGAAGGGCGGAGAGCCGATGGTGGAGCGTGAAGTGGATTACGGATCGTATCTCGCGCTGGAGGCATTGCTGGAATTGCAAAAGCCGCGATCGGTGCCCGAGCATCCGGACGAAATGCTGTTCATTGTGGTGCACCAGGCGAGTGAACTCTGGTTTAAGGTGTTGTTACACGAGTTCGATGCATTGATTGCCGCGCTCCAGTCCGGTAATGCCGCCGTCTGCTTGCAAGTGATCAAGCGAATTAACGGATTGGTCGGCATTATCTCGAACCAGCTCTCGGCGCTCGATACGCTCCCTCCGCAGCGGTTCGCACAATTCCGGGGCTACCTCGGTTCGTCGAGTGGCTCGCAGAGTTTTCAGTTCCGCGCGATCGAAGCGGTCTCGGGTTTGCGTGACGAACACTTTATGCAGGCGATCGCTGAGCATGGCGTGGTCCCACCACTGGTGGCCAGGGCATTGGAGCGGCCAACGCTGCAGGCGCTCTTTCTCGGCCTGCTGACACAACACGAAGTGACGGTTGAGGATATTTACCGCGACGACTCCCACACCACGTTGCTGCTGCTCGCCGAGGAATTGCTGGAATACGAGCAAGGGTTTGCGCGGTGGCGGTTTTTGCACGTGCAGCTTGTGGAACGCATTATCGGTCCGGCCACCGGCGGCACTGGTGGGACGCTCGGGGCGAAGTATTTGCAGAAGACAATTTCCACTCGCTTTTTCCCGGAGCTGTGGGCGATGCGGGCGAAGTTGTACGGAGCTGTGCGCTAACGGTTCGATCGTGTCTGCGCGCGCGGGCGGGACTGTGTCTGCGCGCGGGCGGGACTGCGCGCGCGGGCGGGCGCGTCGAATCACATTCGCCCCAATGCCAGTCCAGGGCGGGCGAGCGCATTCGCTCCACAGGGCCCCGTGGCTGCCGTGTGCCATGGGCCGAGTAGGCCGAGTAGGCCGATGGCATACGGATGCCACTTGCAGGCCCGAAGGAGTGAATGCGCTTGCCCGACCACGCGCTCGATCATGCGCTCGATCATGCGCTCGACCGCGCACCCGACCGCGCGCCCAACCGCGCGCACCGAAAGTCAGCGTAGATTGCACGCGACAGACGGGAACTCACCGCGCCTCTCGCGGCTAGTTCCTTCGTGACCCTCGCCGTGCGAAATCCAATGCCAGCACCCAAGCAATCCG
>JANYKA010000229.1 GCA_025358315.1 Gemmatimonadota bacterium
CACTGCCGATTTTATTGGCCGCCCTGATGGCCTCCCTGGATTGCGCCACGCATACGGCATCGAGATTACCGACGTCCGCGCGCTGCTCCCTGCCGTGAAATATCGTGCGCTTGCCGAAGGCTCGGTGGATGTGATCGACGGATATACGACGGACGGACTGCTCGCCAAATACGACCTCGTGGTGCTCACCGACGACCGCAATTTCTTCCCGCCCTACGAGGCCGCGCCACTGGTGTCCGGCTCGCTCGCACAGCGCGCGCCCGGTGCCATCGCGGCGCTTTCCGAACTCGCTGGGCGGCTTGATGCGGCAACAATGCGAAAGCTCAACGAACGTGTCGAAGTGCGCGGAGAGGCCGCCGCTGCCGTCGCCGCCGATGAGCTGCGCGCCCTTGGTCTTACTGCCGCGCATACAATGTCAGCACCGACTGCCGGCACTGGGCGCAGCTCGTTGGTCCGATACCTCTGGTCCAGGCGTGCAGAGATTGAATCGGAGACGGGCCGTCACATACTGTTGGTCCTGGTATCGCTGTTCGCGGCGATTCTCGTTGCGGTTCCGCTCGGATTGATGCTGGAACGTGTTCCGCGTGCTGCAGAAGCTGTGATACGCCTTGTGGCGATTGTGCAAACGGTGCCCGGGATCGCGCTGCTTGCATTCATGATTCCACTCTTCGGAATCGGTGTGCTGCCGGCGTTGGTGGCACTGTTTTTGTATTCGCTTTTTCCAATTGTCCGCAACACGTATACCGGCGTGCGCGATGCGAACCCCGCGGCAGCCGAGTCCGCGCTGGCGTTGGGAATGACTCCCCGACAGGTGCTCGCCCAGGTGCGCTTGCCTCTCGCCGCACCCGTGATCTTTGCCGGCATCCGCACCGCCGGTGTGCTGGCCGTCGGTACCGCTACGCTCGCCGGCTTCATTGGCGCCGGCGGGCTTGGCGACCCGATTGTCACCGGACTGGCGCTCGACGACACGCGAATGATTCTCTCCGGCGCGATTCCCGCAGCGATCCTCGCGCTCTTGACCGATGCCGTGCTGGCGCTCATCGAACGTGCCGCGGCGCCACGTGGGATCGATGATCGGTGAAACTTGAGGGGTTAGCGCGGTATTCGTTTCCCCAAATCCGCGTACTGAGTCTGCGTCCGCTCGCCGAGCCAGGTATCAAGACCGCGCTCCACTGATCTCGCCGTCACCGGATGATCGAGATCCGCCGGGTGCAGCGCGATGCGCATCACCGGCGCTGATCGTTGCAGTGCCCACCGCAGGCGTTCCTGCATAACCGAACCATATGCGCGAAGCGTTCCGCGCGCACTCCAACGCACCACGGGCGACGGCAACCGTGCGCCCGTCGCGTGTACAAGAACCTCGCCGTCGCTTTCGCTCACCGCGAGACCGGCATCACGCACGGCCCGGTGCGTCGCTGATTTCGCCAGCCAGGCGGGGGGCACGAAGCCGATCGGTGAAAGCCCGAGTGCCCGCAGTCGCACGAGCCCGCGATCAATCCGCCCTCGCGCCGCGTCGTAGTCGAGCGTCAGAAACTCACCTTCCATGTTCGTGCGGCCAATTGCACGGAGTTCATCGCGCCACGTGCGCCGCAAACCAATCTCGTCGTGCCGTTCACCATGCAGAAAAATTTCGGCGCCCTGTTCCGCACAACTGCGCATCCACTCCGCGAAGCCGCGATCACGCTCAATGGGCGCGGCGCCGTGCCAATCCGGCACAACGAGCAACCCCGGAATTACTCCGCGCACCGCACACAATTGCCAGAGTTCCTGCACCCGACCGGAGAGTGCCGGTGTGACATCGTGAATGGTGATCAGCAGTGCCAAGAGTCGCCCCCACCCTCAACTGCGAACAATGGTTTCATACAGCGCGAAAATCCGGTCGAACACCGAATCCCACGAATGGTTGTTCTCGGCGTGCAATCGTCCGTTGGCGCCAAACATTGAGAGATCGCCGCCGAGCAACGTCACCGCCATTGCTGCCAGCGATCCGGAACTGCCGGATTCAAACAGCAGCCCTCCACCGCTGGCGATTACTTGCTCGCTGATCCCGCCACGATTCGCCGATAACACCGGCGTTCCGCTCGCCAGCGCTTCGAGGGCGGCCAATCCAAACGTCTCGTTCGAACTTGGCGCCACAAAAATATCGAAAGCGGCAACGAGGTCGGCTAACCGTTCGCGCTGTCCCTCGTACGGAAGGATGCGCGCCCACGGTGCGTCACTCCACTGCGCGAGAAGGCGCTCGCGCATCGGGCCGTCGCCAACGAGCGCGAGTTGCGCCCCCGTACGGCGATAGACCTCGGGCCATGCGGCCATCAGCACATCGAGTTCCTTCTCGACAGCAAACCGTCCGACAAAACCGGCCACGGGTCCGTCCGGCAGACTATACCGCTCCCGTACTTCTTTGCGCTTCGCCCGTCGCGACGGATGATAGAGCGCCAGATCCACTCCAAGCGGGATCTGCGTCACCCGGTCAATGCCGGCATTCCGAAGATCATTTGCGACGAACTCCGAACAGACAATCGTGTGTGCGAACGATTTGTCGAGCAGCCGTGCATACCCCCACGCCATTTCAAACAGGCCGCGCCTGAACGCATTCGCCTTCTCGGGAAATGGCGAAAAAACCCGCGGGAAGTTGCTATGGTAAAATGCTACTACTGGAATGTTCAGCCCGCGCGCCGCTCGCCGCACAATCCACGGCACAAAGCCCGGACTCCCGACCTCGATGATGTCGGGATGCTCGTGCACGGTGATTCGGCGGTTCTTTGGCACCGCGAGCATGAACCGATACGGGTCCTGTTTGGGAACTTTGTGTCCGCGAACTCGATAGCAACGGACGCCGTCACTCTCCGTTATCGCATCAGTCCGCCCCGGCAGCACCAATACTTCGCGATATTGCTCGCGCGCCGCCACGTACGCCGTCTTTTCACGAAGATACGTCCGAATACCACCCGTCGTGTCGCCATAAAATTCAGTGATATCGAGCACCGATAGGCGTGCTCCCGGCCTGAGCGTTGGCGGCAGCGTGAGCGTCGACAAATCCGTGCGTGACGCCTTGAGCTGCGCGTCGGACAGGAAGAGCGTTCGTCTCACATCGTCAAGTGTCGGCGCTGCGCTCGTCACAAGGGACGGACGGCGCCCGCGCCGCGCAGGGTGCTGAACATGCAGAAGGTTATACGAAGCCGAGCGCATTTCGCTACCCGTCACTGGCCACAACACGTAGTTTTTATAGGATATGACTGGCACCGCAACCTCAGAGCTGTTGAAAGGCGTCCGCTTCTTCGACGGCCTTCCAGACACACTCCACTGGCACCTGGCACGCATAGCAGAACCGCACAGCTATCCGGCCGATAGTTTGGTCTTTCGTGAAGGTGCGCCACGCGCTTTTTTTGCCGTGGTGTTGCGCGGCACCATTGCGATCGAGCACGGTGCGTCAGGGACGCGACTTGCCGCACTCGGCCCTGGTGAAGTGCTCGGCGAAGGACTCCTCCTCGATCAAGGGCTGCACGGCACCAGTGGTCGCGCACTCCAGCCGCTCGACGTGCTGCAATTCAGCTGGCACGCGCTCGAGCCACTGCTCAAAGACAAACCCGCGTTGCATGCCGCACTCGTCGCGCGCGCCGCACAAGCCATTACCGCCCGGCTGAAAGTGGCCGACGCGACACTCACCGGACGCGGCCGCACACTTGGTTTCGCCGGCGGTGCGACACGCCGCGAGCACGACTTGCTCGGTGAGCGCGACGTTCCCGATGCAGCGCTGTACGGGGTGCAAACCTTGCGAGCCCTTGAGAACTTCCCGATCACCGGTGTCCCGCTCCGCGATTTCCCTGAGCTGATCATTGCGATGGCGCAGGTAAAAGAAGCGGCGGCCCGAACCAACAGTGCACTCGGTCTACTCAAACCGGACGTGAGCGATGTGATCGTGCGCGCCTGCCGTGAGATTCAGGCCGGAAGGCATCACGAACATTTCCTGGTCGACATGATTCAGGGCGGCGCCGGCACGTCGACCAACATGAACGCCAACGAGGTCATTGCGAATCGCGCCCTTGAATTGCTCGGCCTCCCGCGCGGCAACTACGATCGGGTGCACCCGAACAACGACGTCAACCACGCCCAAAGCACCAACGACGTCTATCCGACCGCCATCAAGATCGCCCTGCACGCCAGTATCACCACGTTGCAGGCAGCGATGCGCGATTTGGTTGGCGCATTTCTTGATAAGGGCAAAGAGTTCGCACCGTTTCTCAAGATGGGGCGCACGCAACTGCAAGACGCCGTGCCGATGACGCTCGGGCAGGAATTCGCCGCGTTCGCGCACACGATTCAAGAAGACGTCGACCGCCTTGGCGAAGCGCAGGCACTGATTCGCGAGATCAATATGGGTGCCACGGCTATCGGCACCGGCATCACGGCGCCGCCGGGCTACGCCGCGGCAGTCTGTCAGACGCTCTCCGAAGTGTCGGGCCTCACCTTGATCACGGCGCCCGACCTGGTGGAGGCGACCGCCGATACCGGCTCGTTTGTCCAGCTCTCTGGTGTGCTCAAACGTTGTGCGGTCAAACTCTCTAAAATCTGTAATGATCTTCGACTTTTGTCTTCGGGCCCGCGCACCGGCTTTGGAGAAATCAACTTGCCGGCGATGCAACCCGGTTCAAGCATCATGCCCGGCAAGGTGAACCCGGTGATTCCCGAGGTCGTGAATCAGGTCTGCTTCGATGTCATCGGCGGCGACATGACGGTGACGATGGCCGCCGAGGCCGGACAATTGCAGTTGAATGTGTTCGAGCCGGTGATCGCGTATCGGTTATTGCGTACGATTTCGTCGCTCCGAAACGCGTGTGTCGTACTACGCGAACGGTGCATCGAAGGCATCACCGCGAATCCTGAGCGCATGCGCCATTTTGTCGAACACTCGATTGGAATCGTCACGGCCCTCGTACCGGAACTCGGGTACGAACGGTGCACGGAAATCGCCAAGGAAGCGCTCGCCAGCGGGCGCGGCGTGTATGAATTGGTGTTGGAGAAGAAATGGATGACGAAAGAAGCGCTCGATCGGGCGCTGAATCCGCAGGCAATGGTCGGCGGAACCTCATAAAGCGGCGGAACACGTGCCACCAGTAAAGCTTGACGGAGCGGGCGCTCAGAAAATGAAGACGCTCGAAGAAGCGCTGACGACTCTGGCCCAGATCCACGGTATGGTTGAGCGGATGGCGATGGATATGAAGAATGGCAAGAACGTTAGCATCGTCCCCACGCAGGTCAAGCGCATCGCCGCGCCGCTCCAAGGACAGCTCAAGGGACAGTTCGGGATGATCGCCGATCAGGTGTCGGCGATGATCCTCAACGCCAATCGCGGCGGCGGCGATGCCGTCCGGTTGCGTACCCTCAGGGAATATGTCGGACAAATCCGGCAATTGATCGAATTCGCCGGCACCAAAGTGAAGGCGCAACACGCCGTCGCAATCGACATAGCTCCAGACTGACGTCTACATGCTGCCCGCCGCCCGCTCCGTAGGTGCACCGCAGTCCCGCCGAGCGAGCCAACCTTCCACCATCCTTCTGGAGTTGCCTCCCTCCATGCAGATGCATAACTTTTCTTCATTCGTGAGTTTTGCACTAATGAGTAGGGCGCCGTGTGTTAAGCTCAACTCCTAATTAAGAAAGGATCCGCGTAATGTTCCGTAAGCGACCGCATCGGTTTGCGCCCGCCGTGCTCCTGGCGGCAGTCGTTCTGATGCTTGCTGCGTGCGGGGTGGAGTACCCCAACTCCACCTTCAATCACACCTCCGATCTCAACACGGCGATTGATGCGCTGTGGGACCGGCTCCTCTTCCTCGGCACGATTGTCTTCGTGTTTGTCGAAGTCTTGCTGATCTTCACGATCTTCAAGTTCCGGAAGCGCCCGGGCGGAGCGCCGGCAAAGCAGATCCACGGCCACGCGGCACTCGAAATCACCTGGACCGTCATCCCGGCACTGATTCTCGTGCTGATCGCCGTGCCAACCGTGCGCACCATCTTCAAGACCCAGGCCAAGGCACCAGCGGGCTCTCTCGAAGTCACCGTGATCGGACATCAGTGGTGGTGGGAATTCCGTTACCCCTCGCTCGGCATCACTACGGCCAACGAGTTGTACATCCCGGCCGGCAAGACGGTGAATTTTACACTGCAGTCGCGGGACGTTATCCATTCGTTTTGGACTCCGCAGCTTGGCGGCAAACGCGACTTGATCACGAACAGGACCAACTACCTCTGGTATACGGTCAACGCCGATCTCGCCGAGAATGTGTTCAACGGGTTTTGCACGGAATACTGCGGCGCCTCCCACGCCAATATGCGATTCCGCGTGTATACCGTGAGCCCGGACAAGTTTGAGAGCTGGACGAAACGTCAACAAGCGAACGCCGCGATGTCGCCGATGGCGAGTGTCGCCCCGGAGGTCGCGGTCGCCAGCGTTGCCAGCAGCAAGGCAAAAGCGCCCGCAACGACGCTCGCTCCAGCGACGCAACGGGCCGTTGACGGTTATGTGTACCCGCTCGCGCAGATGCCAAAATGGACCCTGCCGCAGACGCCGGTGCCATCGGAGATCAAGTACGACAATGCCCTGCTCGCTGGTGGTGATTCGGCGCGCGGCCACGAAATGGTTGCAAATACGAAAAACATGGGGATCGTGCCTTGCCTCACCTGCCACATCATCCGCGGTGAGTACACAACCATGGGCCTCAAGGACGATGTCGCCGCCGGTCCGAACCTGACGCATGTCGCGTCGCGGCATACATTCGCCGCAGGGTTGTATCCCACCACGCCGGCAAACCTCGCGCGCTGGATCAAGAATGCCCAAGTCATGAAGCCGGGCTCCCTGATGACCGTGCTTGGCGTCGGCGAATACAATCCGATGCTCAAAAAGACAAATGGCAGCACAGCGCTCGACGACCGGCAGATCGCCGATATCGTCGCGTATCTGATGGCACTTAAGTAAGCCGGGAAGACGACACCAATGGCCACCACCGCCGCCGCCCCAAAGTTCCAGCCGGTCAACACCGATGGGTCATACGGGGAAACAGGATTCTGGAGCTGGATGACGACCGTCGATCACAAGCGGATCGGCA
>JANYKA010000273.1 GCA_025358315.1 Gemmatimonadota bacterium
GTCCATCAGCTCGCGGTATCCGTAGTTCAGCGTGTCGTGCATCACGTTGTACCATGCCCGCGAGCGCAACTGATTACGCGGCGTGGTGATAATCACGTAGCCGCCCGGCTTGACAAAGCGACGATGGAATTCAAAGGCCAGTGGCTTGTGGGCATCGTCGAAATGTTCGATCAGCCCGATGCTGACGACAATGTCGAATTCGCGGCCGTACTTAAGACTGCGGATGTCTTCGACTTCGAAGTCGATGTCCATCTGCTCGCGGTACCAGATCCGTTTGTGTCCGGAGCGTGGATCGACACCCAAAAAGGGATAGGCTTCGGGAAACTTGCCGAACCGGTCGGTCTTGCAAAAATCGTCGTAGTCCACAAGCACCGTGTTGCCGCCCGGATACATCGCCGCGAGCTGCATCGCTTCGTACCCGTCCGCCGCTCCAAGAAACAGGATGCGCGGGTTCTTTACGTCGAGGCCGCTGAACAGCGCGCGCTTGCCACGCGGATCCCAGACGGCGTCTTCGATGCGATGAATGCGGTTCCAAATCAGCAAGTGGAACATCTCTTCGATCGCCTCCTGAGCACCATGCACATCGAGACTACCGATCGCGCTCATCAACTCGGCTCGGGTGCGCGCCTGTTCCGCCGGAACGTTCTGGGCGAAATATTTATGGAAGTTGGCGTTGAACTTCTTCCACCCCTCGAGCACCGGCAATGGCTCGCCGTGGCTCTTTTCGTATTGGACCTTTTCTTCGGCCCACTTCTCGACTTTAAAGGGCCGGCCCACATCGCTCCACGTCAGCTTGGACCAGTCCGTGCCGGAGTGGTCAACAAACATATCGGGCGCCTGATCGCGGACGTCGAGCACATAGCTGTCCGTGACGGCATAATCGCCGATCTGGTGTTCGGCCTGGGTCTCGCGGGCGATGGTGGCCATCGACAGTCCCCTCTTTCTTTCGTTGGCGGGTGGGGCGCCGCGGGAAGCCGCGGGCGCCCGTTGAAGTAATGGCACCGAGGGACACCCGGCCAGTCCCGGGCCGGCGGCCAGCGACTTTGTGACGTCCGGGTTATTGCGGAGAATAGGTGATTTCCGTTACGATTCTATTGTCCCAGTGGAGTAAAATTCGTGACTACTGACCGTGTAAACCCTTCGTCGCTGGGTTGGGGGTTCGCCGCGCTGATTATCGCGCTGGCAATCGTCGCCAACTTTACGGCGTTCAAGATCCATAAAGCGACCTATCTTCAGCCGGATGCGCCGAAGGCCGAGGCGTCGGCACGTTGAATACTGTCGAGGGTGAATCCCGCAATGCTGTTCCACCCGAACCCAGCCATCAAGTGACGAGTCCGAGCGCATGGATTTTGCGGGTGTCGGAATCGCCGTCGAACTATTGGGCGACGTACGTCGTCGACTGCGCGATGATGGTGTTCTTTCTGTATTGGGACATTGGCCTACGGCATCTGCCGTGGTCCTGGGCGGGCGCCTTGTTTCTCTCCGGCATCGCCATGTGGACGCTTTCGGAATACGTGTTCCATCGCTGGCTCTATCATTTTGGATTGGCGATCGCCCGCGCCGGCCATGAAAAGCATCACGACAACCCGACCGCGTATCTGGCGCTGCCCTGGTTTATCACGCCACTGCTCTTTCTCCCGCCGCAGCAATTAATAGCGGGCTGGATTGGGCTGCGGGGATTTTCGTCGGTGCTCGCCGGATGGTTCTTCGGCTTCATCGCATACAGCTTTCTGCATCACAGCCTGCACCACTATAAGGTGCGCTATGGTTGGTTCCGCCATCTGCAGTCGGAGCACCGGATTCATCATGCGTTTCCGGAGACGAACTACGGCGTGACGATGCGCTTCTGGGACCGGGTGTTCCGTACGGAGTTCGTGAAAACGCAGCGCTAGAGCAGGCACCGCCAAACGCGAATTAGTTTTTGTGGCGAAAAGTGATGCGCCCACGGCTGAGATCGTATGGCGAGACTTCCACAGAGACTCGATCACCCTGAAGGACGCGAATACGGAACCGGCGCATCTTGCCTGCCATCGTCGCCAATACATCGTGGCCGTTGGTGAGGTGCACGCGGAAGGTCGCGCTGGGTAACACTTCGCTGACGGTTCCTTCGAGTTCGATCGCTTCTTCTTTGGCCATTTCGTCTTTCAGAATCCGGATGCTGGTAGATAGAGGGAGGGGCTGGTTCGTTGTACGGTCGACCGAATCAGCCCCAGCCTTCTAATCTACTCGTACCCGGTTCAGGGAACCAGCGTCACAGCCATTGTAATGGTCGTATTGAAGAGCTTTGAGACCGGGCAACCGGTCTTGGCTTCGTTCGCCAGCTTCTGGATAGTGGCGTTGTCCGCACCCGGAACCTTCACTTCAACGGCCAAATGGACTTTAGTGATCGTGAAGCCGGAATCGGTCTTCTCGACCGTCACGGTCGCCGTTGTCGCGATACGCTCGGCGGTGAGTTTGGCGGCCCCCAGCTGTCCGGAGAACGCCATCGAAAAACAACCGGCGTGTGCGGCACCAAGCAACTCCTCAGGATTCGTGCCAGCTCCGTGCTCAAACCGGCTGGTGAAGCTATAGGGCGCCTCTTTCAGCGTGCCGCTCTCAGTCGAGACGGTCCCCTTCCCTTCTTTTATCGTGCCTGACCATACTGCGCTTCCTTTGCGATCCATTGTCCGTGCTCCTTGTCGTTGTGAGGACACCGGCGCACGGCGCGGCCTCGCGCCGGCGCACCGGCGCCGTTACCCTCAAGGATAACTCCCCGCCAAGGACTCAACTACGATGCAACCGCATTCGATCCGCACGCGTGTAAGCGCGCTCACAATTACGGTACTCTCGTGGGCCGCCGTTCCGCAGATTGGCATAGCGCAAGGGACACCGGCAGGATCGCCGGCGCAGCAGCGCAGCTCCGTCGCGCTTTCCGCAGAGATCGACCGGCGCACCATCGCCGTGATGCCCAAAGTCATCGCCTGGCGACGCGATTTGCATGAGCATCCGGAGCTCTCGACGCACGAGGTGCGCACGTCAAAGATCGTCGCCGATCATTTGCGCTCTTTGGGAATTGAAGTTCGGGAGAATGTTGCGGGCACCGGAGTGATCGGCACATTGCGCGGCGGCAAGCCGGGCCCGGTGGTCGCCCTGCGCGCCGATATGGACGCGCTTCCGGTGACGGAAGAACTCGACCTCCCGTTCAAGTCCACGGTGACATCCACTTTCGCCGGCCAGACCGTTGGCGTCATGCACGCCTGCGGCCACGATGCGCACACGGCGATGCTGATGGGCGCAGCCGAAGTGCTCGCTGGCATGCGCACCCAGCTACCCGGCACCGTGCGATTCATTTTTCAGCCGGCCGAAGAAGGCGCTCCCAAGGGAGTTAAAAGCGGCGCGAAAGAGATGGTCGCGCAGGGCGCGATGGAGAATCCAACGGTGAACGCGGTCTTCGGACTGCACGTATGGCCGGAGGACGCTGGCAAAGTCAGTTATAAAGCAGGCGCCATGATGTCGGCGAGTGACCAACTGACGATCGTCGTGCACGGACGGCAGACGCACGGCGCCGTGCCGTGGAAGGGCGTCGATCCGATCGTCGTAACTTCCCAGATTGTCAGCGCACTACAAACGATCACGGCACGCCAGACTGATATTCTTCTCGCGCCGGCCATCGTCACCATTGGAACGATCAATGGCGGCATTCGCTTCAACATCATTCCCGACAGCGTGGTCATGACCGGAACCGTCCGGACGTTTGACGCCGCGATGCGGAAAGACATCGCCATGCGGATTACGCGCACGGCCGAGAAGGTCGCCGAGGCGTCCGGGGCAACAGCGATCGTGACGGTAGAGGGAGCGGGAAACAATCTCGTGTTCAACGACCCGGCGCTTGTCGAGCGGATGTCGCCGACCCTGCGCCGGGTGAGCGGCGGCAAAGTGAATCCGAACGCGATGTGGATGCCATCCGAAGATTTCTCGGCGTATCAGGCTAAAGCGCCGGGGGTTTTTGTACTGCTCGGCATTAACAAACCCGGTGTGAGCGTAGACGCGGCGGCGGCGAATCACTCGCCGCGATTCTTTGTCAACGAAGACGCGCTGCCGACCGGCGTGCGGACACTGGCGACACTGGCCGCAGATTATCTCACGGGCGGAAAATGATCGACGCTTTGCTCGCCAACTGGCTGGAGAACATCGCGGTCGCATTTGGTCTGGTGAGTGTGTATTTGTCCACGCGCGAGAAAATTTCAAGCTGGCCGGCGGCGATCATCAATGTCGGGATTTTCTTTTTTGTATTCTGGAAGGCAAAACTGTATGCGGACGCGGTGTTGCAGATCGTCTATCTGCTGCTGTCGATCTATGGATGGTACGAGTGGCTCTTTGGCGGCGCCAACAAAGCACGGCTCGACGTGTCGCGGGCAAGAATACGTGACTGGGCAATTTTGGTGCCGCTAGCGATCGCGTTCGCGATCGGACTGGGAACTTTTCTCGCCCGTCACACCGATTCCCCTGTGCCGTACCTCGACGCATCGCTCACCGCCACCAGTTTGGTCGCGCAATGGATGATGACGCGCAAGCAGTTGGAGAACTGGGTCATCTGGATCGTGGCGGACATTGTGTATGTACCGACATTTCTGGCGCGGCATTTGCCGTCGACGGCGGTGCAATATGCCGTCTTTCTGGTGCTGGCCGTGATGGGGTACGTGAGCTGGCGCAAATCGCTGGCACATCAGACGCTCGCTGCTGGGACGGCAAAAGCGTGACCCAGCGAATTGTCGTGACCGGATCGGAGAGCACCGGCAAGACCACGCTGGCCGGGGAGCTGGCGGCGAGCTACAAAGCGCTGCTGATCCCCGAAATGGCGCGTGGGTACGCCGAGCAGCGACTGGCGGAGGGGTTCACGCTTACGGCGGATGACGTCGCGCCGATCGCCCGCCGAGCCAGCGCGGCCGAAGATGCGTTGCTTACCGGGGCTCCACCACGCGTTTTTCTCGACACGGATTTGCTGAGCACCGTGGTGTACGCGCGACACTATTACGGCGCGTGTCCCGCGTGGATCGAGACGGCGGCCCGCGAGCGGATGGGTGCGATGTATTTGCTCTGTGCCCCCGATTTGCCGTGGATCGCCGACGGAGTGCGTGATCAAGCGGACCATCGTGAGGAAGTGCACGCATTGTTTCAGCGGGTGCTGATGGAGTTCGGGGCGCGCGTGGCGGATGTCGCAGGATTGGGAGAGGCCCGGACGGCGACGGCCATCGCCGCCGTATCGACTATTGTGGGAGTGGGTTGATGATCGACGTCACGCTCCCATTTCCCGGCGGGCTCACGGGCGAATTTTCGGCGGCGCTGCTCCAGGCGGCGATTACCGGAGCGCTGTCGCTGTTGTCGCTTGTGCTCTGGCGCCGGACACGCCAACCGCATTTCGCCTGGTGGTCGCTGGCGTTCGGACTCTTTCTGCTGCGGATCACAGTGATTCTGCTGTTCATTGCTACAAACAATCGCTTGTGGCTTTTCTGGCATCAGGTCGCTACGGGATGGACCGGGTTGGCGCTGCTCTGGGCGGCCGTGAAGTTTTCACACGCCGCCACGTGGAAACGTTGGTACTACATATTTGTCGTGTTGCCATTTGCGTGGAGTTATATCGCGATGGTCAATCTCGACAATTTTGAACTGGCGGCAATTCCCGCTGTAATATTTTTGTCGGCGGCGACGCTATGGACGGGTGCCGTGCTGCTGCGCTATCGGCGTGACGAAACCCGCGGCGCGAGTACGTGGCTCGGCTGGACGTTCATTCTCTGGGGCGTGCACCATTTGGACTATCCGCTGTTGCGGGCACGCGGGGCGTGGAATCCGTGGGGGTACTACATCGACATTGTGTTTCTCCTTGCGGTCGGGGCCGGTATTCTGTTGTTGGTGAATGCCGAACTGGCGAGCCGGCTACAGGTACGGACGAATGACCTTGAGCGGCTCTCGCGGCGCATGGTGCGCCAGCACGAGGAGGAACGGCGGCGGCTTTCCTTCGAATTGCACGACGAGACCGCGCAGCTCTTTGCGGCGGTGAAGATGCAACTCGGCATTGTGCGTGAACAGGTTGAGCCGGCACTGGGCGAGCGGTTGCAGCGGGCCCTCGAACTCGTGGACGACGGGATGCGCAGCATTCGGAACGTGACGAACGACCTGCGGCCGTCGCTGCTGGATGATCTCGGCCTGCTCCCCGCCCTGCGGTCACTTGTCGCCGACTTCTCCGAGCGGCGCGGGGTGCGGGCAGTGCTGGACGCACCGGAGACATTGCCGGTGCTCAGCGACGAAGCGGAGGTTGCACTTTTTCGCGCGCTACAGGAGGCGCTGTCGAATGTGGCGCGGCACGCCCCCGATGCGCCCGTGCGCGCGACGATTACTGTTGGTGAGCGGCTGGTGCGGTTGCGCATTGAAGATCACGGACCGGGGTTCGGCGGAGAGCAGGCCCTGGCCGACTTCGAGCAAGCGGGCCGGCTGGGCTTTGTGGGAATGCGCGAGCGCATTGCGGCGCTGGGCGGGCATACGCAGGTATTGGCAGCTCCGGGAGCGGGCGTGAGAATCGACATCGACATTCCAATGCACGACGCAGGCACACAGTGAGTTCACCATCGCCCATTCGCGTGCTGGTCGTCGATGATCATAGCGTGGTCCGCGAAGGGATCCGTCATGTGCTCAGCGACCGCGAGTCGTTCGATGTGGTGGGCGAAGCGTCGAGTGGAGTGGAGGCCGTCTCCGCGGCCGCGGCACTGGCGCCGCACGTCGTGGTGCTCGACATCTCGATGCCCGGCGGATCGGGATTGCACGTCGTGAGCGAGTTGCTGGAGCGTGCTCCGGGTGTGCGGGTGCTGATGCTCTCCGTGCACGACGATATTGAGTATGTGCTGGAGAGTGTGCGCGCCGGCGCCCACGGGTATTTGCGAAAAGATTCGACGCCTGCCGAACTGCGGTCGGCCATCCGCACCGTACATGCAGGCGACGCATATTTCTCGCCGCCGGTCGCCGCGCAACTCGCGACCGCACTGCGGGACGGTCGCACGGCCGCTATAAAACCGCCGCAGGCGGTGGACGTCCTGACGGCGCGTGAACGGGAAATCCTGGTGCACATTGCCCAAGGAATGACGAATCGCGAAATCGGCGTAAAGCTGGGGATCAGCGCGCGCACCGTCGAAGCGCATCGCGACTCGCTCATGCGCAAGCTCGGAATACGCACTGTAGCAGGGCTGACACGACTGTCGCTCGAACAGGGGCTTTTGGGAATTTCTCCTCCGTAGTTCTCCGGATGGTTGCCACTGAGCGGGGATACTAATCTGACTGCATCCCCCTTCAGCCACATCCGGAACCCATGACTCGCACTTTTGTCCGTCGGTCGACGATCGCCATTCTGATTTCACTTTCTGTTGTGCTACCGTCGATCGGCTCCGCTCAGGTCGCACTGAATCGCAGTGCCCCCGACGATTCCAGCACCCGTGCGCGCGCACTCCGCCCCATCACCATCACGGCGACGCGCCAACCGAAGGACGTCAAAGACGTCGCACCGATGGTCAGCGTGATCGATTCTATAGCGATTCGTGCGCAAATGCCGAATACCGCTGCCGATTTACTGAAGGCACTGCCCGGAGTCGATGAGATCAACACCGGCGTCAATCAAGGCCGCCCTTCCATTCGCGGCCTCAAAGGCCAGCGCATTCTGTTGCTGGAAGACGGTATGCGACTCAACAACTCGCGACGTCAGCAGGACTTTGGCGAGCTGCCGGCGCTTGTTGACGTTTCGCAGCTCGACCGCGTCGAAGTCGTGCGCGGTCCGACATCGGTCCTCTACGGCAGTGATGCGATTGGCGGTGCGATCAATCTCATTACGCGTACACCGACCAATAGTGGCCCGTCCGGTATCAGTGGACGCGTGGGTTACCTCTTTGGCAGTGCCGGTGATCTGAGCAAAGTGGACGGATTCATTTCCGGTCACCGCAACGGGTGGGCATTTGAACTCGCCGGTACCGGTCGGGTGGCCGGGGATTATCAGGCGCCGTCGGGGAGCTACGGCAACGTCAAGCTCAACAGCAACACCACATTGCTGAACAGCGGCGTGCGCGATCACAATCTACGCGCGTATGCCGGATGGGGAGGGGCGAATGGGAAGGGTGCGTATCTCAAGGCCGAGCAATACGTGGCCGACAAAGCCGGCTTCGGCTACGTACCGCCAGCCTTGCTCGGTGGCGACCAGACCAAAGTCGAAATTCTCTATCCGCATCAGGATTTTCAAAAACTGACGGCGGGATTTAGTTCGGGCGCGTTCCAGAGTGCCTTCGCCGACAAGCTTGACATCACCACCTATGTACAGCAGAACAAGCGTAATCTGAATCAGAACATCTTCGCGTTCTTCGGTCCGGGCACACCGCCCGGAGCGGGCGCGGATATTCATACGTTCAACTTCACCAATATCGGAACGGTTGGGGCGCGCGCCGAACTCACCAAGCGCGTCGCCGCCGCCACGTTTACGTACGGTCTGGACTATTTTATGGACCGCTCCGTCAACAGCGATTCGAGCGTCACCACGATCGTCGGTTTCGGTCCGCCAATCACGCAAAGAGGCAATCGCTCATCGGTGCCGAACGCGACGCTCGCCAATGTTGGCGTGTTTGCCCAGGGAGACTGGCAACTTTCGGACCGGTTCTCACTGATCGCTGGCGGCCGCTTTCTCAGCGCGTCCAGCCAGCCCACGGCAACGACCGGCCGCACCGATTCATTGACCAATCACAGCAACTCGACCGGCGTGTATGCGCTGAATGTCGTGTATCGGGCGACAGACGCGCTGTCGCTGGTTGCCACGGCCGGCCGCGGGTTTCGTACGCCCAATCTGGTCGAGCGATATTTCGACGGCCCGACCCCGGAAGGCTCCGCGTACGAATCAGCTTCACCCAACCTGCACCCCGAGACGAGCTTCAATGTTGACGCCGGCCTCAAGTATCGGGCCGGCCGCCTGAGCGGCGAACTCTCGATCTTCCGCAATGACATTCACGACGCCATTGAAATCGCACCGACAGGACAAAAGGTTGGCCGTCTTCCGGTGTACACCAATGTCAACGTCGGAGCGTTGCGCACCCACGGCGGTGAGGTCTCAGCGGCGGTTCGACTCGACCACGGCATCTCGGTGAGCGGCAACTGGTCAACGATCAAGTCGCAGGATCTGAACAATCCGGCATCGCCGATTGGCAACACATATTCGGATAAACTCAACCTGGCACTCGGCTGGACCGATGCGCGCGCCCGATTCTGGGCGGAGTACGATGTGCGTCGCAACGGAGAACAGAAAGACGTGGTAGTTGGCGCGAGCAAGGTGGGCAATGTCTTCCCGTCGTTTACCGTGCAATCCGTGCGGGCCGGGATACGCGGCTGGACGATTGGCAGCATGCGCCAGGACGTGGTGATCGCCATCAACAATCTGACCAACGCGCTTTATGCGGAAGCGGCTAATGCGAGCTTTTTCAGGCCGGAGCCGCGGCGGAGCGTGACTGTAGGGGTGGCGACGAACTTCTAAACAGACGCGAACGTTGCAGGGCGAAGGGAACTAATAGAAGGGCGGCGAACGTTGCAGGGCGAACGGAACTGCAGTT
>JANYKA010000275.1 GCA_025358315.1 Gemmatimonadota bacterium
GCAGCAAGCCGTAAAGCAGGGGACGGGGGTTGTGAGTTTTTGCGTGAAACAATCGTCTTATTCTAGCGCTGCGCGCGTGGACGCCGCGCATATCGGCGTGGCCACGATCCATCGAGTAGAGTATCTGCTGACGTGGAACTGCCGCCATATCCGCAATCCCGACAAGCTGTGGCAGATCGCGCGGCTCTGCACGCGGCTGGGCTACGATTGCCCGCGGATTTGCACTCCAGATGATTTGCTCGAAAGGTAGCACTGTGAAGCACAACGAAATCCTCGATGAAATCTACCGCGTGCGGGAGCAGATCGCTGCTGAAGCCGGTGAGGACTCGCAACAACTGTTCGCCTGGGTCCGCGCCGAAGAAGCCAAGGCCCGCGCTCGCGGCGTGAAATTTTCCCCCGCACCGGAGCCTGCGGAGTCATCCGCTGTCGTGCGGGAAGAACCGCCGGAGAAGTAGGCGCTTCGCCGTTGGGGAACAGTCAGGCGGCGACGATCATCGGACGATCTGGCCGGGGAGCGGTTGGACGATTTGGCCGGGGAGGGCGCGGACGATTTGGCCGGGTAGGGGCTGGGTCAACTGACCGGGGAGGGTGCGAACGATTTGGCCGGGGAGTGTGCGCGTGAGTTCGCGGGGCAGGGGGGCGACGATTTGGCCGGGGAGCACGGGGACGATTTGCACGGGCTGAGGCGGCGGTGGGGGCGGGATTTTGGCCGGGGTGGTGGCGAGGAGGAGGATCGTGGTGCTGGCGCGTGTTGCGGAGGGCTCGGCTCGGGCGAGGAGGGGAGCGAGGGTGAGGACGAGCAGGGCGAGAGGCAGGTGGGACGAGGTTTTCATAGATGAGGTCGATGATGGCGGGAAAAGCGCGGAAGGATTGCCGGTTTTGAGCGGCGCGGGTTGAAGGAGGTTCGCGCCCGGTCGGGCCAGCGGGTGTATGGCGAAGGGCTGCGGATGGCGGATACTTGCTATCCATCTGGCGGAGGCGGTTTTCCGGTTGCGGAGGTTTAGCATCGTCATCAGCTCGTTACAGAGGCGCTTCTCTGATAATTTGGCCGTGCCGTAATGTTACGGCGGCTCCGCGGGGTCTGCGGCGGTGATGCCGTAGCGTTACGGAGCTTCGGATTTGTCTCATTTTGTCCATCCGTAATGTTACGGAGCCTATCCACCCACTCCGGCGGCCTCGCCGTAATGTTACGGCACTGGTCCACCCCCGGCGGCAGAGCGTCCGTAACGTTACGGAGCCTCCCGACCCCCACCCAAAAGGTTGCCGTAACATTACGGGAACACCGCCGAGCCTGCCGGATTGCTGCCGTAATGTTACGGAATCACGGATTTGTCTCATTATAGGCAGCCGTAATGTTACAAAGCCTGTCCCTAGCCACGGGAGGGTTTGCCGTAAAGTTACGGCACCTGTCCAGCTCCCACGGCGGTAATGATGGAGTGTTACGGGATTACCGCTGAGTCTTCCAAAAAGGCACCGTAAGGTTATGGGGCTGGTCATTGGGATGCAAAACGAGGACTGAAAGTCCAGGGTGATAATCGGGAGGTGATGATGAAATCGCCGTTATCCTCCAAGAGTAGCCACTGGCATTCGGGTATGATGGCGTAAGACTACACGAGCATTGCGGGAACCTGCGGGAAGGCTGCCGGGTATTAAACGCGCAAGCCGGAATCTTCGGGATCGCTGCCGTAACGTTCAAGGAACTGGCACCGCGTTTTTTGCAAAAAACAGCGTGTCATCCCGAGCGGAGTTCCGCGTGGGCGCAGGTGGGACGGACCCCGGCGGTTCGTTCCAACTCAGCACGTTATCGGACCGCCGGTGTCCCTCGACTCCGTTTCGGGAGGACCCCTACCGATCCTTGGGCATCGGGTTCGGACTTGTCTTGCGGGCGGGGCGCTCCATTTTCACGCGCCGCTTTTCGATGCCCGTGTTCACCAATATCTCCGCTTACAAATTTGCTCCGCTCGACGGGCTGAAGCCGCTGCGGGAGCGGCTGCTGGCGCGGTGTGTGGCCGGGCGCTTGAAGGGGACGATTTTGTTGAGCGCAGAGGGGATCAATCTGTTCGTCGCGGGGGCGCGGGCGGAGATCGATGCGCTGGTGGCGGAGTTGCGCGCGGTGGAGGGGCTGGAGGGTTTGCTGCCGAAGTACAGCGAAAGTGCGGAGCAGCCATTTCAGCGGATGCTGGTGAAGATCAAAAAGGAGATCATCGCGTTTGGCGTGGAGGGCATCGACCCGGCGGCGCGGCCGTCGCCGAAGATCGCGGCGGCGACGCTCCGGCAGTGGCTTGACGAAGGCCGTCCGGTGACGCTGCTGGACACGCGCAATGACTACGAGGTGCGGCTCGGCACGTTTCGCGGAGCGCGGTCGGTGGGCATTGAAAATTTCCGGCAGTTTCCCGACGCGGTGGCGCGGCTCCCGGCGGCGCTGAAGGAGCAGCCGGTGGTGATGTTTTGCACGGGCGGCATCCGGTGTGAAAAGGCGGGGCCGTTCATGGAGCGCGCGGGTTTCCGGCAAATCCTGCAGCTCGACGGCGGCATCCTGCGCTACTTCGAGGAGTGCGGCGGGGCGCATTTCGACGGGGAGTGTTTTGTCTTCGATCAGCGCGTGGGCGTCGATCCCGCGCTGCGGGAGACGGGGACGGCGCAGTGCTTCCGCTGCCAGACGCCGCTGACGCTGGCGGAGCAGCGCGACCCGCGTTTTCTGCCGCCGCACGCGTGTCCGTTTTGCCACGAGGTCTCGGCGGAGTCGGCGGAGGAAAATCTCGCCGCGCGAAATGCCGCACTGCGCCGGCTGACGGTGCCGCTGCCGGGCCGCGCCACGTACGACATCCGCCGCCCGCTGAACATCCCGGCAGCGTGCGACGGTCTGCCGCTGCTCGAGGCGCTCGCGCGCATTTTTCCGCAGGTCGAGCGCGCGGAGTGGCTCGCACTTTGTGCAAGCGGACGTGTGCTCCACGAACTCGGCTGGCCCGCGCGCGCTGATGCCACGGTGCGCGCGGGCGAGCGTTACTTGCGGCTGCTGCCGGGCGCGGCGGAGCCGGACGTGAATGGGGACATTCGCATCCTGCACGAGGACGAGGCGGTCATCGTCGTCCACAAGCCCGCGTCGCTGCCGATGCACCCCGGCGGCGGTTATCAGCGGCACACGCTGCGGCACTTCATGGGCGCGCTGTACGCGCCGGAGAGCCCGCGCCCGCTGCGGCATCTGGACGCGG
>JANYKA010000015.1 GCA_025358315.1 Gemmatimonadota bacterium
GAAGATCACGATGCCGAACCCACCGCCCTAGAAGCCGGTACCAGCGTTTTGACCGTCGCACACCCGGACGAACTGCTCGACGAAGCGATGAATGCGATGATCATGCGCAGCGTGAAACAGTTACCGGTTGTCGGCCGCGATCATCCTCAACAAGTAATCGGAATGGTGGATGGCAATGTGATCGCCGCCGTGTGGAGTGAACTGCACGACGAAGATCACCTCCGTGAATCAGGACGGGCCGCCACGTGATCGCCATCGGCCCATGCATGCTCCTGGCGCCACTGGTATTCATTCTGGCGCTGCTTGCCGTTCCATTTTGGCCGGTAATTCTGGCACTGATTGGGCTGACTTGGCTCGTGCTTTGGCCTATCGAGCGGATGGCGGTGCTACTGGGTATGCGGACCACCATGGGATGGACGGCGGCGGTGGGACGCGTCTGTCGCGTGGTGCTGACCCCCTGGACGTATTTTGATTTGCCGGTGAAGAAAGGGCCGCAGTAGCGTCCGGCGCGAACCGGCAAGAGCGGCGCACCGGAATCCTCCGTTGCGCCGCTCTTACGTTCGGTCTGACAACTATTGCTTCGTCGCCTTCCCTGTTGCCAGGTCGAGAATGTAGTTGACGCTGCCGACGGTCATCGGCACGAATTCCGTGCCGTTGAAGGTGATCATTACGGCCCGGTTGATCGTGATCGGTTTGGTCTGCCCGTTCTTCGTGACGTTGCCGGTGCCGTTGACCTGGCGCGAGATGGTCCCCGAGATCGGGTACGGATTCTGCGAGCGCGGGAGTTGCACCACGATGTTCGTGAATATTGATGCTCCCTGCGTATCGGCAGTGCGTGAGGCCACGCTATCGGCCCAGTAGCCGCCACTGGTGCCGCCGCCAGTGCCGTTCCAGATACGAGTCGTGTTGTGGCCGAGTAGCCCGGTCGCCGTCAGGTTGCGGGCGCGGGAGATGGTATCGGCACCGGCGGCAACAGTGCGCACACCGACTTCGGTGGACTGCACATTCATCGATGCCGTGGTGGAGTCGAATTTGGACATCAGAGCGCCGTTCGCATCGTACAGGGCCACATTGCGGGTGACGGTGATGCCGTTGCTGTTCACGACCGGCGGACAATCGAAGCGGCCGGTGGACGCGTTGAGAGTGCAGCCACTGGACGCGAAGTCATTCGCTGCCGAGGTCGGCCCGGCAACACCAAATGACAATGAAGCGAAGGGCGCCACTGCGGCATTAAATCCGACCGGTACTGCGGCACTGTTGAGCACATCCACGTCCGCCATAGTGGCCTGAACGGCGGAGTGCGTTACGGCCTGCAGCGTGTCGTCTGCTGAGAGTTGGAGCGAGAGCGGAGCGGTGACCGAGTCGGTGTGGGATCCACACGCGGCGAAAGTCATCGCTAATACAGCGACAGCAACCGTGCTTGCGATGCGTTTCATGGCGAATACCTCGTCCTGATGTCCAGGCGCGCCGTCGGGTGCGGGATGCACACGACCACGATCACGCGCCACATCAGTGCGACGGCAGGTACCGCAAAACGTTTTGTGACGGCGCGCACAACCAGCGAATTATTTTGCGGGCGCATCCGGGCGCATCCGAGCGAAGCGCTCGAGGCGCGACTATCGACAGCCGATGATGCCTTCGTCCACCGCGGGCGAAATCGCCGGCGCATTGCCGTGGAAGATCGCACAGGTGAATGACGAGACGGCGGGACTCCACGCCGTGGCCGACCAACCGGACGCCGTAGCGGATACGATTGTGAGCGTGACACCCGGCGACGGGACAATCGACATATCGGCCAGCACCGACGTGTACGTATCCTTCTCGAACATGAAGCCTTCTTCGGCCCCGCTCAAATTCCGCAGGTCGGTCTTCAGGCTTGCCTCGTTAGCCTTGCCCTTGAGATTCTGAAACTTCGGAATGGCGATCGCGGCAAGGATGCCGATGATCACGATGACGATCAGCAGTTCAATCAGGGTGAAGGCGGGCCGGGGAGTGCGCATCGCCCGTAAAGCTATACCGGGCAGGCTGCTTGGGCGAATCGGCCGAGAGATTTCTCCCCTACACGCATGTAAGCATATACCTGATATCGCGCACCAGGCATCGCGCGTATCGTCCATATGTGCCGAAGCTGTAAGCATTGTGCACTCTATTGCGGCACGTGGAGTATCGATGCAACGGATCGTGATTCTGGGTGGCGGAACTGCCGGCACCATTATGGCCAACCGGCTTGCGCACCTGAACCGCTCGGCGCTCCGCGCCGGTCAGATGGAGCTGACTGTCGTCGATCGCGATGACTCCCATGTTTACCAGCCGGGGCTGCTCTTCATCCCCTTCGGCAAATACACAGCACAGGACCTCGTCAAACCCCGACAGGATTACTTCCCCTCGGCCGCGAAGTATGTGCGCGAGGGAGTGGATCACGTCGACATTGACGGCCGAACGGTCGTGCTCGAAAGCGGACAGCATCTCGACTACGATGTGCTCGTCATCGCGTCGGGCTGTCACGTCGCCCCTGAAGAAACCGACGGCATGCTCGGCCCGGGATGGCGCGAGAACGTATTTGATTTCTATACGCTCGACGGCGCGCTCGCCCTCCGCAAAGCGCTTGCCAAGTTCCCCGGCGGCCGTCTCGTCGTGAACATCAGCGAGATGCCGATCAAATGCCCGGTGGCGCCACTCGAGTTTGCGTTCCTCGCCGACGCGTTCTTCAATGAACGCGGCATCCGCAATAAGGTGGACATCCAATTCGTCACGCCGCTCGATGGCTGTTTCACCAAGCCAATCGCGACGCACGAGTTGAGCCACTTGCTTCAGGAGAAGCGTATCAACCTCGTACTCGAGTTCAACACCTCGCGCGTTGACGGCGCGGCAGGCGTGCTCGAGTCGTGGGACGGCCGTCAGGTACCGTTCGATCTTCTCGTAACGATTCCGGTACACAAGGGCGCCGATTTCGTCGGCCGTTCGGCGGGCTTGGGGGACGACCTCAATTTTGTGCGCACCGATCCAAAGACGCTACAATCGCTGGCGTCTCCGGCGATTTTCGTCATCGGCGATGCGACGAATGTTCCGGCATCGAAGGCCGGATCGGTCGCACATTTCGAGTCCGAGGTACTCGCGCCGAATATTCAGCGCTTTTTGCAGAAGCAGCCGTTGCGCGCCAACTTCGACGGACATGCCAACTGCTTCATTGAGACCGGGCACGCCAAAGCACTGCTCATCGACTTCAACTACGACGTCGAGCCGCTGCCCGGCCACTTCCCCTTTGCAGCGGGGCCGATGTCGCTGCTGAAAGAGAGCCGCATCAACCACGTCGGCAAACTCGCTTTCCGTTGGGTCTATTGGAATATGCTGTTGCCGGGACACAACATCCCATTCGTCGGCGCGCCGATGCAGATGCGCGGCAAACGGCGGCCAACAGTCGCGCGCATCACTGCGGGCATCTAAACCGCCGTCAGGAGACATACCATGACCGTCGCACCGAATGTCTATCACACGCTGACGCTCGACGCCGAAGGCTTCCTCCAGAATCCGGAACAGTGGACGGAGGACGTTGCCAACGAAATCGCCGCCGAGCATCACATCACGCTCACGGACCGCCATTGGAAGGTCGTGCACTTCATGCGCGACCGATTCCTCAAGATGGGAACGGCGCCCACCATCCGGTCACTCGGCAAGGAGTCCGGCGTCGATGTGAAAGAGCTTTATCAATTGTTCCCGAAGGGCCCCGCAAAACTCGCCGCCAAGATTGGCGGCATTCCCAAGCCGCACGGCTGCATCTGAAGGAGACTCGGTCATGACTGCGCCATTCGCATCAGGCAACACCGCGGTCGTCGACGCACCGCAACCCATCACAAAAGTGAGCATCATCATCAGCAAGGGCTCGCTCGAAGGGATCTACCCCGGCCTCATCATGGCCAACGGCGCCCGGATGGAAGGCATCGAGGTGAATCTGTTCTTTACCTTTTTCGGAATGGACGCTATCCACAAAAAGCATCAGCAGCACGTGAAAGTCGCGACCGTCGGGAATCCGGGACTCCATATTCCGACGTTGCTCGGCGGAATTCCCGGAGTGTCGTCACTGGTGACGCATTTCATGGAAAAGGAAATGGAACGACTCGATATCCCGCCGATTCCGGAATTCATTCAACTGATCTCCGACAGCGGCGCGCACCTGTTCGCGTGCAAAGCATCGGTGGACATGTTCAAATTGGCGCCCAGCGACTTCGTCGCCACGGTGGAGCGCGTGATCACGGTGGGTGAGTTCTACGAAATGGCCGCTGGCGGACAAATTATCTTTACCTGAGGACGTCGTATTTTACGACAAGCCGATGTTCCGTTCGCATACATGGGCATCTGATCGGCGAGGCGCTGATTACTTGACGATCATCTCGGCGACGAACACGTCGCTCTGCCGGTCTTCGATGACGAAGTAGAATCGCGTACCGTCCACGGCAAAATCTGCCCGGTTTGACTGCCGGTCCGGATTCGGAAAGCGCACCAGCAG
>JANYKA010000028.1 GCA_025358315.1 Gemmatimonadota bacterium
AGAAACTTGCCGGCCTCGAGGGGGTGACCGATGTCTATTCGGTATCGGGCGAGTGGGATCTGGTGGTGCTGGTGAAAGTGGCGAATTACGAGGACATCGCGCGCATTGTGACGGAAGAATTTCCCGAGGTGCCGGGATTGGTGAAGACCACCACGTTGACGGCGTTCCGCGCGTATTCGAAGGCGGATGCGGAGCAGGCATGGGATATTGGCGCTACATAGTTGGGAGTGCTGAGTGGGAGTAGGAGTGTTGAGAGCGAGACTAGTGGGAGACAGGAGTGGGAGAGGAGTGGGAGACGGTAGTGGGAGACGGTAGTGGGAGACGGTAGTGGGAGACGGTAGTGGGAGGGCGCGTCTGTAGTTACTCTCTCCCACTTGAGCCGCGAGGATTTCTACCGACGTCGTATGCCTGCTGGGGCTTTGAAGAATGGGGTTTTCGATCGTCAACCCAATGCCCCTAAGGCCTCACATTAAGTAGGACGGGCAATCGCGCTGACGAAGTGGGAGAGAGAAACAACGAATGCGCTCTCGCACTACCGTCTCCCACTCCTCTCCCACTCCTCTCTCCCACCAGTCTCGCACTCAGCACTCCTACTCCCACTCACCACTCATTCTTCTTACCGCTTCGCGGTATCCATACACCAATGCATCGGCACCCTCAGCGCCTCGTGCCAGTTGCCATTTCGGAAGCTCAGTACCACGAGATCCGTCTGCCCGCCGTAGCGCCACGCCTCTAGAATAATCTCGTCGATGCCGTCGCCATTCACATCCACGTGATCGATAAGTCGCTGAAACTCCACGGTTTTCGCATCGCCGCCCACGGCGTGACGGTACGAAACTTTGTAACCGGATCCGGTATTTTCACCGAGCGCAAATAGATGTGACGTGTGTCCAGCGCCCGGGCCAAGGTCACCGGCCGTTGGATCAATAAACGACACGAGCAGCGTCGGTTCCGCTGCCGCTCCGGTGATCACCGCTCGCGCGTGGAAATCGAGCGAGTCCAGTTCGGCGTTGTCCATCTTCGCTGTTTTTCCCACCGTATGCCCGAAGTCGCGTCCGATCCTGGCGAGTTCCGCGTCGGTCGGAAGTTTGCCCGTGTACGGCGCACGCTTGGCGAGCGCAACGGATGACGCGACAAACTCCAGATACGGGTCGTCCGACGGCGTGCGCAGTGTCACCGTGGCGGCGGCGAGCGGACGCAACGATTGACAGCCTGGCAGTGGATACATGGCGCGGCCGTCCTCGGTCCACATCCGACGCTTGATGGTCACGTCGCCAGACTCTTCCGCCTCGCGATACGTGATGTACTTGGTCCCCGGTGCGAAATACATACTGTCGAGTGCATGCCAACCCTGATCGCTCAGTCCAATTGCGTGAATCACACCGTTCACTACCGCACCGATCGGCATGACCCGCGGGTCCTTTTGATCTCCGTACACCTGAAACAGCAACTGCGGGTGCGTGGAGAGATCGAGTGCCGGTGCCCCATCGGGCTTCACGGACGCGGCGGCTTCGCGGGCGGCTTTCGACTTGTTGCATCCTGCGGAAAACAGTAGGATGCCCGTAATGAACATGGACGAAACACGAGAGAAGGTGCGCATCTCGCCAACGTATGACGGTGCGGTGCATGGAGCAAGCATGCGTGATACGGTGCGATGCCTGCGGGCGATCGCAGTAGCCGCGCCAGCGGTCGGGCTGGTGACGTGCGGCTCCGGTGGTTCGTCTTTGGAAGTGGCTCCGCTTGATACGGATCCGCCGCGCCTTGAAGCTGCCGCACCGATCGAAGGTGACGGGCTCGCCGCTCGTATGGTGCCCGGTGACATCGTCGCCGGGTTCGCCGCGTTTCTCGACGGCATACAAACCAGTAAACCGGCCGGCTATGTGAACTCCGGCGTCCCATTGGTGCACGGAACGGTGGCGGCCGTGATTCGGGTGCGCGCCGCGCGCACCCTCTCTACGTGGCATGGCGCGCCGATTGTCGAGCGGAAGTTATATGCGCCCGTCGGTTTGGTTGGTGCGGAGCTCGTCGATCACCTTCAGGCGGCCGGACTCACCCTAGTCGACACGCTCAACGGTGGGGCAGTTGCGGGCGCACGGCACCCGCAAGAACTGCTCGCCCTTGCCCGGACAGCGGTGCAGCGGGCTCGCGAACAGGCTGAGCTTACCTTGGCCGAAGCGTGGTGCGCGTCGGAGCAACGTCCGCTCTACATCGACGGCGGCATCTCCGGCAGCGGTACGGCCGCGAAGAGCGATTTCGCCGTGGGCATCGTGAAATCACACAAGACGCTCTACGCGAGCAGCGGCGCGATCAGCGTCGTGACGTCGCTCCCAATCGGTGCCCGCTCCACGGCCTTCGAAATTCGCTCACCACGCCGCACGACGGTCGCCAGTTGGTACCTCCGGCTTCGCGACCCGGCGGGACGCGATCCCTTGTTCGGCCTGGTGCGGGTGGAGATAGCCCGCAGTGCCTTCACCATCGCCCACGCCGATCTTGTGTCGTGCTGGATACTTGCCGAGCGAGCGCCACTTTCTCTCCCCGACAAACGGTGGAGCACGATGGCGTACGGGATTCGCGATTGTGAGGAATATTTGCGGGCGACCGCGTAATTTCATTTAT
Source organism: Gemmatimonadota bacterium (assembly GCA_025358315.1). GTDB lineage: Bacteria > Gemmatimonadota > Gemmatimonadetes > Gemmatimonadales > Gemmatimonadaceae > Fen-1231. The sequence goes on from JANYKA010000028.1 coordinate 2,617, forward strand.
GTCTATCCTCGGCCGCGTCGTCGCCACAGAGCGTCGCCCCAACACCCCGCACGAATTCCATTTCTGGACGGCGCTCGACTCTCCCGTCGGCATTGGCACGATTGTGCGCGTTGAGGGCTCGCAGCCGGTCAATGGCCACATCCCGCGCGTCTACGGCGTGGTGACCGAGGGCTTCGGATACACGGATCTTGAATCCCCGTTGCACGATGTGCTCGGCCACGACGGAATCCCCGGCGACGAAGCGCCCACCCGGCGTACGGAAATCCGTCTGTACACTGCCGCCGTGCTGCGTCATGTGCCGGAAGAACCGCTGCAACCTGTCGGCATGGGCACCGTATTTCTCGCCTCTGACGAAGATGTTGCGGCGGCGCTCCGAATGGATTCGTATCTCAAAGCGGGCGCACGCACGGGAATTCCTGTTGGGCTCTATCGCGCCGGCGCAACGAAATCACCGGTTTATCTCGACGCCGATTTTCTTGTCGGGCCCGAGGCGGCGCATCTCAACATCAGTGGTGTCTCCGGACTGGCGACCAAAACCAGCGCGGTCGAGTGGCTGCTAGCCTCGATCTTTGCGCACTTCCCCGAAAAAAAAGGACGTGTTGCCGCGGTCTGTTTTAACGTAAAAGGCCCCGACCTCTGCTTTCTCGACCAGCCGGCAGCAAAACTCGAAGATGCCGACCTCGCACTCTACGATGAGCTTGGCGTACCCTCCGAGCCGTTCCGGGACGTGCACTACTACGCTCCTTATACTGCCCGCGGTTACACCCTGAATACCCTGCGATCGAATGAGGCGCTCGAGCACAACGTGCATCCACTCACGTGGGGGCTCCGCGAAGTGTTGCAGTACGCGGAAGTGTTGCTCAACAAGGACGACGTCGATGCCAAAGCCGATGCGCTGATCGATTTCATTACCGAGCGCGTCGTCAATCAGGATTTCACCGACCCGATGCTGACCGGCACACATCGCGTGCAGTCGTTCGGGGATCTGGGCCGCTGGTTCAGTGAGTTGTTGCGCGGCATGGAAGGGAAAAACGCCGAGTCGTGGCGCACGCATCACGTGGCAACGATTCGCAAAGTGCGCAACCGCCTGACGAACATTTCCACCCGCTGTCGCGGGCTCGTGACCGACGATGGTACGGTCAGTGATTTGCCATTCGGACAATTCGCCGATCGTGGCGTGTACGTCGTGGACGTCGCCAATCTCGAGGAGGATGCGCAGGATCTGATTTTTGCCCGCGTTGTCTCGCAACTGCGCGAGCATCTCGAAAAGCGCATGCTCGGCGTGGAACATGTGATTGTGTTTGTTGACGAGCTCAATAAGTACGCGCCGAGTGACGGGCCCGACACCTATGTGCGCAAAATGCTGTTGGATATCGCCGAGCGTGGGCGATACCTGGGCCTCGTACTGTTTGCGGCGCAGCAATTTCGCTCGCAGGTGCATCGCCGTGTTGTTGGTAACTGTGGGACGGCACTCTTTGGCCGGATGGATCCCGACGAGCTCGCAACACCGGGCTACGCTACGCTCGCGCCGGCGACGCGGACCAAACTCTCGACGCTCGAGAAGGGCCAACTGATGGTGCGGCATCCGCACTTCGCCCAGCCGGTATTTGTGCGTTTTCCGCGGCCGGCCGTGCTGTCCGGTCGCGAAGGGGTGGAGCGTTTTCCGCAGGCCGAGGAGCCGACGCTCGATGCGGCGATTACCCGATCACTTCGTACGCTCGATCGCACGGTCACGCTCGATTGGGTACAAGACACGATAGCTCTCGCCGACGAAGACGAAGTGCTGCGGGCCCGCAATCGCACCTTGCAGGCGAAGCCGGATGATGTGCGGGCCTACTTTCGCGCCCAGCTGAAGCGACGGGTGAAAGGTGAGACTGTCCCGGATCGGACGCGCCCGGCACTCAAGACGGCACCCGTCGACGATCCCTACGGTTTCTGAGGTTTCCGCCAGCACCGGTGCGGGTTTCGGGGGGGTGGCGTAGATTTGCCGTGTGAAACTGGTACACCTCTCAGACTTGCACCTCGGGTTCCGGCAGTTCCAACGGACCACGCCCAACGGGATCAACCAGCGGGAGGCGGATGTCGCGCAATCGTTCACGCGCGCAATTGATAAGGTGATCGAACTTCGCCCCGACCTGATCCTCATTGGCGGCGATGTGTTTCACACGGTGCGTCCGACAAATCCAGCGATTCTCCACGCCTTCGCGCAATTTTCCCGCTTGGTGCGCGAGCTACCTGATGCGATCGTCGTGATCATTGCCGGCAATCACGATATGCCGCGCTCCAGCGAAACGATTTGCATTCTTCGCCTATTTTCACCGCTCGGCATTCATGTGGTCGACACCGAGCCGCGCCGGCTGTCATTTCCGGAGCATGGACTGTCGATCCTCGCTGTACCGGATCTCCCGCCCGGGAGTGTGGCACTCGATCCGGATCCATCAGCCCGGATCAATGTGTTGTTGCTCCACGGCGAAGTGGCCGGCGCCATCCCGATGCACGCCGAACATACCGATCGTGCGGCATTGCAAATCCCCGTTGAGGCTATCTCGGCGCCGGAATGGAATTACGTGGCGCTCGGCCACTACCACGTCTATAAGAAAGTTGGCCCCAACGCCTACTACAGCGGCGCGATCGATTATACCAGTTCGAATATGTGGGGCGAACGCGAAGAGGAGTTGGCGCAAAAACTGACGAAGGGTCTGATTGAGCGCGATCTCGACACCGGAAAACAAAAATTTCATGCACTTCCCGTCGCGCGCGAAGTGCTTGATCTCCCGCGAATTGACGGCAAGGGACTCTCAGCCCAGGAGCTCGACAGCCAGATCGCCGCGACGCTCGCCAGGGTGGCCGGCGGCATCGACGGCAAGATTGTGCGCATCGTGGTTAGCAATGTGCCGCGACACATCATGCGTGAACTTGACCACAAGGCGCTGCGGGATGCGCAGCGTCGGGCCTTGCATTTTATGCTGGACACTCGGCGGCCTGAGGTCACCCGGCCGAACGCCGCGAGTGGTTCGTCTGGCCGACGTGCGTCGCTCGCCGATTTGCTGCGCGACAGCCTGCGCAGTCGCCTGCTGACGTCGGACATCGATCGGCAGAAGCTCATTGATCTTGGCGATCACTATCTGCGCGAAGCAGAGGCGCTTGGCATCGTTCAGAACGCGCCGACGGCGGCTGACGAACAGTGAAACTGAATCGCCTCCGGCTGACGAATTTCCGGCAGCACGCCGACTCGGACATTGTGTTCGAGACCGGGCTCACGGGGATCATTGGGCCAAACGGATCCGGTAAATCGACCATTCTGGAAGCGATCGCCTGGGCGCTGTATGGCGGCGATACGGCGCGGGGTGGGAAAGACTCCATCCGGTTCTCGCGGGCGGCGCCGCGTGCCCAAGTGCGGGTCGAGCTCGAATTTGAATTGGGCGGTCACCGCTACCGCATCGTGCGCGGTCTCACGATGGCCGAGCTGTATCTCGACGGCGGCGACGAGGCGATTGCCAACTCGGCGACCGCGGTGGGCGACGTGATTCAGCGCCGCCTCGGCATGACCCGCGCCGAATTTTTCAATACGTATTTCACCGGCCAGAAAGAACTGACCGTGATGGCCTCGCTCTCGGCGACGGAGCGGGGCCAGTTTCTCTCGCGGGTGCTCGGATATGAACGTCTTCGCACCGCACAGGAACTCGCCGATGTGCGTCGCCGCGAGCTGAGGAGCGAAATCGCCGGGATGCGGAGTGGCATGCCGGATGCGGCCACCGTGAACGCGCAGATCGAGGAATCACAGCAACAGCTCGCCGGATCGCAGCGTCGGATGGTCGACGCCGAGATCGAACGGTCGCGCGTGCAAACTGAGCTCGACGGACTCGCCCCGCGCTGGGCCAACGTGCAGCGCCAGCGCGACGAGTTGCAGTTGCTCGACGCCGACCTCCGGGTGACCGACATCGAGCTCGCTGCTCACCAGCGGAACGCCGAGCGGGTGACGATCGAACTGCAGAATGTGGCTACGGCCCGCGACTCGTTGACGCCGCTCGCCGTGCAACTCGTACCGTTTCACGACGTTGGGAACGAGCTCGCGCAATTGCGTGAGCTGGCCCGGCACGATGGCCGCCGTCAAGCGATGTTCGAGGAGGAGCATGGGCTCGCCGGTGAGCTCATCCAACTGCGCGAGGCGCGGTTGCGGATGCAGTCGGCGCCGGCGGTCGAAGAGCAGGTCATGGTGGAGCTCGAAGAAAAGCGGCGCACCCTTGAGGAAGTCCAGGGCACCCTGGAATTGCGCCGCACGGAGTGGGTGCGCGATCGGCAGGAGGCCGAGACGCGGCGAAATGCGTTGCGCACACAGTACACCGAACTCAAGGATGGCCGCGACAAACTGGTCACCCTCGGTGACGAAGGTATGTGTCCGACCTGCCAGCGTCCGTTGGGCGATCACTACCGCCAGGTGCTGGAGCTGCTCGACAGCCAATTGGAGACGGTAAGCGCCGACGGTTCGTATTTCAAGTCGCGCCTCGAACAGTTAGAAGATATGCCGGAAGAGGTTGCGGCACTCGACGAGCGGCGCCGAAAAATCGAGCTCGAAGTTGCGGCGATCCAACAGCGGCTGGGTCGTGTGAAAGCCGATGTTGCACAGCTCGAGCGGACGGGTCGCGACTTGGCCGCCAAGGAAGCACGCGACGCGGTACTGGTGAAGGAGCTGGGTGAGATTCCCGGCGGCTACGATCGGGCGCGCCACACGGCGCTTGACGAGGAATTCGAACGGCTGGCCGGGTTGAATACCCAGGCCAACCGCCTGAATACTCAGGTCGAGCGCGAGCCGGCGCTTCGGCGTGAATTGGAATCTGTGACCCGGTCGCTCACGGTCTTGACGGCGAAGCGTGATGGGGTGGTCCAGCGCCGGTCGGCGCTCGCCGTGTCGGAGGAAGAATTCGCCATGCTGCGTGAACAGCATACGGCGGCATCCGCATTGCTGCACGCGGCGACACTCACGGCGATGAATGCGGGCAATGAGGCGGCACTGGCGCAGGCCGCGATCACGCGGGCCGCGTCGGCGCACGATGAACTCCGGCGCACCGAGCAACGGCTCGTCGGTTTGGAAAACGACAAACGGTTGCATGACGAGTTGCACCGCGCCTACAGCGACCTTCGCACGGACCTCAATTTCGCCATGCGGCCTGAGCTGTCGGAGTTGGCGAGCGCCTTTCTCACCGATCTGACCGATGCGCGCTACACGGAACTGGAACTCGACGACAAGTATCGGATTGTCGTACTGGAAGAAGGGGTGCCGAAGCCGGTGATTTCGGGTGGCGAAGAAGATCTGGCCAACCTCGTGTTGCGTCTCGCAATTTCGCAGATGATCGCCGAGCGCGCCGGACAAAACTTTTCGCTGCTCGTGCTCGATGAGATTTTTGGCTCGCTTGACGAGACGCGCCGTGCCAACGTCGTGGAATTGCTGCGCGGGCTTCAGGATCGATTTGAACAGGTCATTCTCATTACCCACATCGAAGGCGTGCGTGACGGGCTCGATCAGGTGATTGAACTTCGGTTCGACGAAAAGACCGGAGCCGTGAACGTGCATCAAGACGTGGCTGGTGCGGGCGCCGCGGCACTCGCGGCGCTCGGCGATGCGATGGCGCTCGGCGCCATCGGTAGTAGCTAATGGGCACGCATCGCGACCCCCGTGCGGCGCTCCGTCTTGACGGACCGTTCCCGATCACACGTGCCGATATCACACCGCTTAACACCTTGTTCAGTGATGCCTTTACGGAGCGCTACCGCCGTGACGGTCTTGCCGGCGTCAGGGTACCGCCGCTCAATCCGGCGATTTGGCGTTACGCCATTGAGGCGGCGGGCAGCGGCGCAATGCTCTGGCGCGATTCCCGTGGGGCGATGGCGGCGTTCAACGTTGCGCATCATTCCGGAACCGAAGGATGGATGGGGCCGTTGGCCGTGCGCGAGGATTTTCAAGGCGGCGGACATGGAAGAACGATTGTCGAGGCGGGTATTGCACATCTGAAAGCGGCCGGCTGTTCGGTGATCGGCTTGGAGACGATGCCGCGTACGATGGACAACATTGGGTTCTATGCCGGACTTGGTTTTGTGCCGACGCACCTCACCGTCACGCTTACGACAGACGCCGCGCGCACGACAATAGCACCGCGATTGCTGACCGCGCTTGCGCCCGCCGGACGCGCGGCGGCATTGCGAGCCTGTGCGGCATTGACTGCCGAAGTGCAGCCGGGCTATGACTATACGAGTGAGATTGCGCTGACCCAGGAGCTGGCACTCGGCGACACGATCCTGCTCGACGATGGCGACGCACTTGTTGGTTTCGCGCTCTGCCACGCCGCACCGTTAGTCGAGGGCCGGGCGCGCGATGAGCTTCGCGTACTGAAACTGGTGCTTCGCGACGCAGGATTACTGGAGTTGATGGTCGCGCAGCTCGGCGATCTCGCGGCGCGGTCCGGGGCGGCGCGTGCGGCCATTCGCATGCAGGGTGCCTATCCCGCGGCGTTCCGTGTACTCGTGGCGCGCGGCGCTCGCGTGCGATGGACAGATCTGCGGATGGTACTGGCGGGATTCGCGGAGCCCGCGCCTCAGATGGGGATCGCGATGTCGAACTGGGAGATCTAGGTGGCGCGCGGCTTATTGCGGCCGATCACGACAACCCGCCAGATGAGCAGGAACACGCCAACGGTCAGCAGCAGATGGATGTAGCCCGGCGCCTCATATATGAATGTGCCAATGCCCCACACGACGAGCATGGCGATGGCGGCGATGATTCCGATGTCCATGATTAAGTGCCGGGAGTCGAGAGGCCAAAACGGAGGGCAAGTACGAAAGATAGTATACCGCCTGACAATCCGCCGCTGCGAGCTGTGGCTCCGAATGTCCAAACATTAAGTTCGGCCGTCCGCCAACTGGCCTCTATCATTTCACTGCCCTAGATTCAATTGGAGCAGGGGCGAAGAGGCCTACTTTTTGAGCCGATAAGTCCTCCGGGTGGGTTCAATAACTTTGTCGACGTCATGCCCGCACGGCGGGAAGGCGGAAGGCTAGGTGAGGACCTCATACATTCGACAGGGCTTCAAAAAACCTCTT
>JANYKA010000079.1 GCA_025358315.1 Gemmatimonadota bacterium
GCGGCAATTGCCGGCAACCTGGTCGCCTACGCAATTGGACGCCGTGCCGGCGCTGCACTTTTGCAACGGGAGGATTCGCGGTTCTTCAAACGCCGCCACCTCGTGCAGGCACACGCGTTCTACGAAAAATATGGCGGCGCAACAATCGTCATTGGCCGATTTATGCCGATTATCCGGACGTTCGTCCCGGTCGTTGCCGGCGCGGCCAACATGAACTTTGGTGCATTCGCGCTGTACAGTATTGTGGGTGGCGCGGCATGGATCTGGTCTATGCTTCTCCTCGGCTATTTCCTTGCGACACGAATGCCGATCGTCGGTCAGCATATTGAAGGGCTGATCGTCGGGATTGTGCTCGTATCCGTGATGCCGGCCGGGATCGCTTGGTGGCGCAACAGAAAGTAATTACTTCAAATCCAACTTCGGAGTTCAGCAAAATGGCCCATACTCTCCCGCCCCTCCCGTACGCCAGCAACGCGCTCGAGCCGTACATCGACGCCCAGACGATGGATATCCATCATGGCAAACATCATCAAGCGTATGTGAACAATCTCAATGCCGCGATCGAAAAAGCGCCGGAGCTCGCGAGCTGGTCGCTTGATGATCTCTGCCGCAAGATCGACACCGTTCCTGAAGCCGTGCGAGCAGCGGTGCGCAACAATGGTGGCGGCCACTGGAATCACTCGCTTTTTTGGACATTGATGCATGCGCACGACGGCGCTGAGCCGACCGGTGCTCTAGCCGATGCGATCAAGGCGCTCTCCGGCGATTTCATGAAATTCAAAGAACAGTTTGCCGCAGCTGGCACCACCCGCTTTGGGTCAGGCTGGGCGTGGCTGATTAGCGATAAGGCGGGCAAGCTTTCCATCGAGAGCTCGCCCAACCAGGACAATCCGCTGATGAGCGGCAAGTACGCGATCCTCGGGCTCGACGTATGGGAACACGCGTACTATCTCAAATACCAGAACCGCCGGCCGGACTACATCGCGGCGTGGTGGAATGTGGTGAATTGGGGGACGGTGGGGGAGAGGTATACGGCTCGGTAGCTGATTCAAAACAGAGGCGAAGGTTGCAGGGCGAACGGCACGAGGCGAACAGTACAAGGTGAACGGTACAAGGCGAACGTTGCAGGGCGAACGGAATAAGCAGTTCCCGTTCGCCCTGCAACCTTCGCCTCTGTTTTGAATCAGCTACCGAGCCGCATACCTCTCCCCGACCGCCCCCCAATTCACCACATTCCACCACGCCGCGATGTAATCCGGCCGGCGGTTCTGGTATTTGAGATAGTACGCATGCTCCCACACATCGAGGCCGAGGATCGCGTACTTGCCGCTCATCAGCGGGTTGTCCTGGTTGGGCGAGCTTTCGATGGAAAGTTTGCCGGCCTTATCGCTGACGAGCCAAGCCCAGCCTGACCCAAAGCGTGTCGTGCCGGCAGCAGCGAACTGCTCCTTGAACTTCATGAAATCGCCGGAGAGTGTCTTGATGGCATCTGCCAGCGCACCGGTCGGCTCGGCGCCGTCGTGCGCATGCATGAGCGTCCAAAAAAGTGAATGATTCCAGTGGCCGCCACCATTGTTGCGCACCGCGGCTCGCACGGCTTCAGGAACCGTGTCAATCTTGCGGCACAGATCATCAAGCGACCAGCTCGTGAGTTCCGGCGCTTTTTCGATCGCCGCGTTCAGATTGTTCACGTACGCTTGATGATGTTTACCGTGATGGATATCCATCGTTTGTGCGTCGATGTACGGCTCGAGCGCATTGCTCGCGTACGGGAGGGGCGGGAGAGTATGGGCCATTTTCCTGAACTCCGAAGTTGGATATGAAGAAACTACTTTCTGTGGCGCCACCAGGCGATCCCGGCCGGCATCACGGATACGATCACGATCCCGACAATGAGCCCTTCAATATGCTGACCGACGATCGGCATTCGTGTAGCAAGGAAGTAGCCGAGGAGAAGCATGGACCAGATCCATGCCGCGCCGCCTACAATGCTGTACAACACGAATGCACCAAAGTTCATATTCGCCGCTCCGGCAATGACCGGGACGAATGTGCGGATAATCGGCATAAATCGGCCAATAACAATTGTTGCGCCGCCATACTTTTCGTAGAACGCGTGTGCCTGCACGAGATGGCTACGCTTGAAGAATCGCGAATCCTCGCGTTGAAGCAGCGCGGTACCGGCGCGGCGTCCAACGGCGTACGCAACCAGGTTGCCGGCAATCGCCGCGACGGTACAAAACGCTCCCAGCTCCCACACGTTGAGTTGGACCAACCCATTTGGCCTTGATGCCAAGAGTCCTGCGGTCACGAGGAGCGAGTCACCGGGCAATAAGGGAAACAGCAGCCCGGTTTCAATGAAGACGATGGCCGTGATACCCAAAGTGCCGACAGCAGTGATCAGCGTGGTCGGGTCACGAAGGGCGTGCAGAAGGTCGGTGAGTGATTGCATTGACGGAAAGGTCGGTGTTGCACAGGGTTCCGGTCAACCCGCCGCGCGCTGCGCCGGGGACGTAACTTTCGGAAATGTCACTGCTGAAAAACGTTGTCGTCGTTTTCCATAAGCCTCAAGACCCCATCAACATCGCCGCCGCCATCCGCGCGATGAAAAACACGGGTGTCGAACGGCTGCGGTTGGTGCAGCCGGTGGCCTACGACCCGTGGCGCATCGAAGGCGTTGCGCACGCGACGCGCGACCTGGTCTCGAAGATTGAGCACTTCGATTCGCTTCCGGAGGCGCTCGCGGATTGTGTCCACGTGGCGGCCTTCGCTGGCAAGCGTCGCGCCGCGCGCTGGGCGATGGCCACGCCGCGGGAAATGTGTGCGCCGCTGTTGGAAGCCGCGGCCGCCGGACCGATTGCGCTGTTATTCGGACAGGAAGATCATGGCCTTCCGAATGAAGCGCTCGACCTCGCCCAGTTGCTCGTGACGATTCCGACCACCACCCACGCATCAATTAATCTGGCGCAGGCGGTGATGATCGCGCTCTACGAGTTGCACGTCGCAGCAGGGGATGCCACCCGCACTCTGGCGCCGCCACGGAAAGACGCCCCGCCGGCGACACACGAGGAGTGGGAACAAACGCTTTCCGATATTTCCGAGGCGCTGTCGGCTATCCGTTTTTTTCGCACGAGGAATGCCGACCTTGTCATGCGCACCACACGCTCACTGCTTTCTCGCGCCGCGCCGAACTCGCGTGAACTGACGCTCGTGCGGGCCATGGCCATCGAAGTGCTTCGCACCCTTGATCGGGTAAAGCGGGGCTTGGAGTGACCTGGTTCACGTACGTACTCTTGCGGATGCTGTTCCCGCCAATCATTTTTCGACGATTCGCTGATCCTTGTGAACGATTTCACAAGTCTCCGCCCAACTCAATTTCATCATTATTCCCCGGATCCGCTCGATGACCGGACTCAGGAAGTGGGTTGTCATCAGTGGTGTTGCGGCGATTGTCATCGCAGCCACCATGATGTCTGCATTCGCGGGCCCTCAAGGCACCGCTGCACCCGCT
>JANYKA010000113.1 GCA_025358315.1 Gemmatimonadota bacterium
CAAAGGTTTCACGCTGATCGAATTGCTCATCGTCGTCGTCATCATCGGCATTTTGGCCGCGATCGCGATTCCGAAGTTCGCGAACACGAAGGAAAAGGCATACATCGCCTCGATGAAGTCGGATCTTCGCAACCTCGTTACGGCGCAGGAAGCGTATTTCTCCGATAACAACAGCAACTACGCGGCAAACTTCGGCGCGCTGGGCATGAACTACAAGCCCTCCACTGGCGTTACGGTGACGGTCCAAAACGCCACGGCGACCGGCTGGGATGCTACAGCGACGCACGGTTCGACCACGAAGGTCTGCACGCTGACGCTTGGTGGCGGTTCGACGAACGAAGGCATTCCGATCTGTCAGTAAAGATCTGACCCGTCTGAGAAACCGAAGCGGGCCGGGCGCAACTGCTCGGCCCGTTTCTTCTTCACTTGGCATCCCGTGAACAGTTCCTTGCTCGGCACTATCGTCGTTGCGGCCATGCTCACCGTGGGGATCGTCGCGCTCTGGTGCCTGTGGTGGCAGCGACGTCGACAAGTACGGTCGCTTGAGTCCCGCCTGAGCGCTGTCGAATCCGAACGCGCCCAGATTGATCGTCTGGTGACGGCGGGCCGTGTAGCGGCCGGCCTCGCCCACGAAGTCGGCAATCCGCTCTGTGCAATCACGAACTATGCGCACTCACTCAATGGGCGCGTGGCGCCGGAGTTGCGCGGTACGATTCAATCGATGCAGCGGGAAATAAGCCGCATCGAACGGATGATGGACGGATTCGTGGACTATGCACGACCGCATTCCGATGCGCGACGCAGTGCCGATGTTACGGCCGCATTAGATGAAACACTCGGTTTTCTCAGAGACCAAGGGGTGTTGCGTCGCATCACCGTGGAGCCCCACATCGATCCGACCCCAATGGTCGTGCCGGCAACCGCGCTTGCCCTCGAACAAGTATTTGCGAATCTCGTTCTGAATGCCGTTGATGCAATGCCGGCCGGCGGGCATCTTCGAATATCCATTCGCCGACGAATCGTCGCCGATCTCTTTGACGCACCGGCGCACCGCGCCAGTGATACGGTTGCAGAAGGAGGGCCGGTACGCACCGTTGCGCCGGACGAGCGACTCGCCGCGTGGGTCGGGAGTGGCCGCACTGCCGCGGTGGTGAAAGTGGTCGTGTCCGACAGTGGTCACGGTGTGACAGCCGGCGACGAAGTGCGGATCTTCGAGCCATTCGTCACCACGAAGTCGCGCGAACACGGCACCGGCCTCGGCCTCGCCGTTGTCAAGCGGCTTGTTCGCAACATGAATGGATTAATTTGGGTTCAACGCTCACGTGAAGGCGGCGCGGCATTCCACATCGTGATGCCGGTACAGCAGACATCCGTCGCACCCGCGTTGAATAGCTGAAGCGCGCGGTGCTCGGATGACGCTACCAAGCGCCAATCCAAGCAACGTGCACGACATGCCTGCCTCACATCTGCGTAACGCATTCACGCTGGTCGAACTCTTGATTGCGCTCACGCTGTTGGGTGTCGGCGTGACCGCTCTGGCCAGTGCACTGCTGAGCGACGTGCGTTTACGCGATCTCGCGATCGGCGAATCGGGGGCTGCCGCTCATCTGCGGGATCGGATTGAGCAGCTCGCTGTGCTGCCGTGCGTGCGCGATACCGCCGCCGCCGACGTCGCGAAATGGGGCACCGCTCGTTGGCGGGCGTCGCCGCATAACGGGGCATGGTATCTCATTGACTCGGTCACACCGCGCCGTGTTCACACTGCACTCGTGGTCGAGGCGCGTGTCACGTGCCCGGAGTGAATCGGCGGCTCCGAAAGGGAACGACAGTCGCCGAACTCGTCATTGCCTTGACGCTCGCGGGCCTCCTCGCTGCGCTCGGTGGCGCGGCGCTCGTCGCCACTGAACGCCACGTGCGGAACGCCGTTGCCGGGTCTGCGGAACGTCGCACGCTTCGCGAAGCGCACTCTGTGCTTGCGACGGAGTTGCGTACCGCCGTCGCCGAAGAAATCACACTGCGTGGCGATACGGCCGCCGACTTTCTCGGGGTCGTCGGGCTGTCCGTCGCATGCGTCTCATCAGGAACCCTGCTCGTTCTTCCCGGTTCGATTTCGACAAACGGCCCGCCATTCACGACGTGGCGGTCGACGGTGACAGCGGGCGATCTGATAGCAGCGTTCGACACGACGCCACCTGCCGCCTGGCGCACGGCGCGCGTCGATTCCGTGACTTCCCGTACAGATGGCGCCGGGTGCGGCTTCTCCACCGGATTTCGCACTGCGGCTGATAGTATCGCCCATCGCGCCGTGACGCGACTGCGACTGGACCGTGGGCTCGATGTTGGAACCGGTGCGCCGGTGCGAATCCTCCGCGACGGTCGCTTCATGCTTCACCTCGGTTCCGACAAATCGTGGTCGCTCGCATATCGAGCCTGCGATGCGCTCGGCGTGTGCGGCAGCGCCCAGCCAGTGGTGGGCCCGTTGGCCACTGCGCGGGATTCGGGATTGAGTATTGCCGTCAACGGCACGGATCCAGTATTAATTGTTTCCGTCCGCGCACCGCCGTCACTGATCGCCTCGGGCACCTCGCAGCGCGCACTCATCGCGCTCAGAAATCATGCCATTTCGCCCTAGCGATCGTCGTTCCGGTTTTGCCCTGCCATTCGCGCTCATGGTGCTTGTGGTCGGCGCGATGCTTGTCTCGCTGATTCTGGACGGAGGCGTACAAGAGTTGCGCACGTCGCGCGGTGAACTTGCGGCAGCACGAGCCGAAGCAGCGGCCGGAAGCGCCCTCGCGGACCTCTTTGTGACGCCACCTGACAGTACGTTTGCTTCGCTCAGCCGAGGCGCCGGAATTCAAAGAGTGCTGGTCTCGGGGGCAGATACCGCCCGCCTTTCTCTACAGGCACTCGGTGGCAGCCTCGCCCGGGTAGTAGTGACCGCCCGATCGTGGTCAGGCGGAGTTCGTGCCGACGCCGGGGCGCTCGCTTTCCTGCTGCTTTCACCCGTCGGCGGCCCGTCAAGCCCTTCGCACTTCAGCCGGATTCCAGGCTGGTGGTGGGCCGTGTACCCGTAGGCAATGATACGGCCGACTGTTACCTAGCCCCCCTTCCGCTCGTGTCATGGTGACAGCCCTTCCCTCTAAGCCATTGCCGGTTTGTAGGGTGGATTGACAACGCAAGTCGCGCTTGGCACTGGTAATCGTTCGTAACTGCAAGCAAGCCAAACGATTTGCGAATGATCACGTATTGACACTGTCGTCGGCGTCCGACCAACTTTGGCGCCCCGACATCTATAGAGACAGTTGTTTAGCTTTTCTTCTTTACCCTTTCGGTTGACCCTGCCAACAATGGGTTGACCATTCTCGTCCACGGGGCCGGCGGATCGTCATGGCACTCTTCGGTCGCAAGAAGACCACGGTGGGACTCGATATTGGTTCCGGCCTCATTAAAGTGGCCGTGATGGATCATTCCAATCCCGTACCCGAGCTCGTTAAGGTCGCCATCACTCCACTGCTCGCCGACGCGATTGTCGAAGGCGAGATCATGGATCCGGGCATTGTCTCCGATGCGATCCTCGCCTGCCTTGCGGCAGCCGGTGTGACAACTAAAGAGGTTGTCACGGCGGTGGGCGGTCGCGATGTGATCATCAAGAAAATCCAGATTGAACGTGTGAAGGAGCAACAGGCGCGCGAACTGATGCGTTGGGAAGCGGAACAGCATGTGCCGTTCGATATGGAATCGGTGGAACTCGATTTCCAGATTCTCGATCCTGAAGGCACGGGCATGGAAATGAACGTGCTCCTCGTCGCCGCCAAGCGTGAACTGATCGAGTCCAAACTTCGCGTGCTCAGCGAGGCCGGGCTCACGCCACAGGCCGTGGACGTCGATGCCTTTGCGTTGCACAATGCATTTGAAGTGAACTATCCCGACGCGATGCAAGGCGTCGTGGCCTTGGTGAACATCGGCCACGAAGTCACGAACATCAATATTCTCGACGAAGGTGTGCCGATTCTCACCCGCGACATCACCGTGGGTACGCGCCGTTTTCGCGAAGATTTGCAGCGCGAGCGCGGACTGATGGCCGACGAAGCCGCGTCGCTGCTGCAAGGGTATGATCGTTCGCCGCATCTCGACGCCGTCATCGAAGGACGCGGTGAGGAAATCTCCGTAGGCATCGAACGCGCCGCGGCATTCCTCGCATCGTCGTCACGGTCTGCCGGCGCACTGCGCGCGGTGTATCTCTGCGGCGGCGGCTCGCGCATTCCCGGGCTTGCCGACGCGCTCGGTACGCGGCTCAGGATGCATGTCGAACAAGCGAACCCGCTGGCAAACCTTCACGTGCGTGACGGGGCGCTTGAGTCGCTCGTCACAGACGAGGTTGCGCCGTTGTTGATGCTGCCCATTGGACTGGCCCTGCGCCAGCCCTATTGACCGTTCATTTCACACTAACAACGGTCACTCGCGGACAATGATCGAAATCAACCTGCTGCCTGGCGCACGCAAAACGAAGCGAAGCCGATCGACTAACCTCGATTTTGGCGCGATGATAGGCAATTTCACCTCGCGCTTCCGCGATCCGTATATGATCGCGGCCGTCGGAAGCATTGCGGTCGCGTTGCTCATGGTTGCCGGACTCTGGTGGTACCAGAGCCGTCAATTCGACGCGCTCACCCAGCGCGAACAAGTGGCCACACAGGATTCCACCCGCTACTCCTCGGTGATCGCCCAACGGGTGGCCGCCGAAGCGCAGCGCGACTCCGTGATCCGGCAAATCAATATCATCAAGGCGATTGACGGCAGCCGGTATATCTGGCCGCACATTTTGTACGAGGTCAGCCGCGCCCTGACGCCATATACCTGGCTCAAGTCGATCAATCAGACGAGTGCCGTCTCGATGATCTCGCCGGAGATCGAAGTCGGGATGGCTGACAGTCTCCAGAAGAAAGGCAAGAACGGCAAGTTGATTGCCGAAGCCGACAGTGCCGTCATCGCGTCGAGCGAACTGCGCTTCCGGATCATCGGTCAAACGGTCGACATCCAGGCGCTCACCCGTTTCATGAAACAGCTCGAAGCGTCGCCGTGGATTGAAGGAGTGCAACTTGCCAAAACCGACATTGTTTTGCTGCAGCCGCTCAACAAAGAAGCCACAGAGTTTACGCTTGATATGAAGCTTCAAAAACCGGACCCGGCGATGATCCGCCGTGTTCCGCTCTCGCTTGCGGTGAGGTAACCGTGGCCTTTCCTCCGCAGAATCAGCGGGACCAGATCCTCACTTTGATCGCCGTCGTGGCGTTCGGGCTAGTGGGGGCGTATTGGTATTTTCTCTACACACCGCAGTCATTAAAAACTGCCGAACTCGCTGCCCACGTCGACACGCTTGACGAGGCCAACCAGAAAGCCAAATCTCAGCTCGCCAAAGGCACGGTGAAGCAGATCGTGGCCGAGGCGGCCATGTATCGGCAGAATCTCGACCTGATGCGCACTTTGGTGCCGGCAAGCAATGAAGTGCCGTCGCTACTCGAGCAGGTGTCCACGGCGGCCCGCCGCGTGAAGCTGGATCTCAACGGCGTCGAACCCGAACCGATGATCGAGGGCGACATCTTCGACACGTACCGCTACAAAGTGAAAATCACCGGTACGTACCACGAAATCGGTGAAGTGCTCACGAACGTCGCCTCGCTGAACCGCATTGTGGCGCCAATGAATCTCGCGCTCTCTATTCCCCCAGCACAACCGAAAGGCTCCGCAGGCAGGCAAGTGCTCAACGCGCAGTTTGAAATTCAGACATATGTGGTGCGTACCGCGCCGCCCAGACGCAAGAAAGTTGAAAAGCCGGCCGGCGTTCCTGGTGGTGCACCTCCGCCCGTCAAGAAGGCAGGTGGCGAATGATGCGCCGTACTTCGCTTTTCGCATTCGTGATCATGGTTGCATCGGTCTCCGCTGCGAACGTGTCGGCGCAGTCCATGCCGAACATCAATGCGCCGATCCAGGCCGCTCGCGGCCAGGCGAATAAAACCAGCGCCCAGATTCGGGCGACGGAACGGGCAGGCAACGAGGCAGCCCGGACCGGACCCATGCCCGCCGAAGCGGCGGCGCAGAAGAACACACCCGCCAACGGTTCGGCCGGCGCGCCACAAACAGGTGCCGCGGTGCCGACGCCTACCAACACCGGAACGCCAGGCGCGACCAGTCAGGCCGGTGGCAAAGGGACCGTGACCTTCTATCGCGAAATCTTTTCGTACTCCGGTGACGGCCGCCGCGACCCGTTCGTCTCGCTGATGGCGTCCGATGAAGGCGGAATTCGTCCGCTGCTCGTCGATCTCTCGGTGATTGGAATTATTTACGATCACACTGGCCGCAATTCCATTGCCACCGTTGTGGATGGCACCAACGCCAAGGTCTACAACATTCACGTCGGCAGCGTTCTCGGCCGTATGAAAGTGCTCAAGATTGATCAGGGCAGCATCACATTGAATCTCGATGAATTCGGATTTAGCCGGCAGGAAACGCTTCTGCTGAGCACTCCGACACGCGCAGCTGGAAGGAGACCGTAATGACACGACTTATTCGATGGACCGCCCTCGCGGCTGTCTTGGCTTTCGGCACTGCCGGTCGCGCGATCGCGGCCGGAACCGACACGCCTGCCAATACCGTCACCTCACTCTCTGTCAGACCGGGTACCGGGAAGGCTGAGGTATCGATCGCGATCGACGGTACTGTTGACGTGCTCGACTTCACGCTCGATAACCCGCGCCGCATCGTGGTTGATCTGCAGGGCGCGACACTCGGCATGCCGCTCGGCCTCTACGACAAAGTGTCGCGTGGCGGCATCACGAACGTGCGTATAGCACAATACAAAGCAGGCGTCGTTCGCGTTGTACTCGACCTTGATGGGGCACACGAGTATCGGGTCGTGCGCACGGAACACGATGTCAAGATTTCCGTTGATGGACCCGACGCATTTGCGGCGTGGCACCTCGGCGCGCCAAAGAATACTGTGACGTCCGTCGGTGTTAGCAGCCCGGGTGCGGCAGCCGCTGCGTTCACCCCCGAGCCGACGCCGATTGCCCCGATCGCCGCGATGAAGAAATCCGCACCCGCGCCAACTCCGGAACCGCAACAGTCCAGAGAGCCGCGCATTACCGTGACGTTCGTCGATCAGCATATCCGCGACGTCATCACGGCTTTCTCGGACTTCAGTCACCGCACGATCGTCGTTGGTAAGTCCGTCGATGGTTTCGTGACCGCCGTTATTATCGACAAACCGTGGGATATCGCCCTCCGCTCCGTCTTGCAGTCGCAAGGCTTTACGGCGATCGAGGATTCGACCGGCATCATCACCGTCGATAGCTATCAGAATATCGCCGATCGGGAAAAGGTCGAGCCGATGCAAACAAAGGTCATTGCCGTCAACTACGCGAAGGCGACGGATATGGCGAAGACGGTGCAGGACTTGCTCAAGGCCGGATGCGGCGGCAACGCCGCCTCTGCGGCCGCCGCGGCGCCGGGTGCCGGTGCTGGCAGTGCTGGCGGAGGAGCGATTTGTTCCACGCGTGGCGCGGTTACTTATGACGAGAAAACGAATACCATCATCGTGACAGAAACGCCGTCGCGTCTCGCGGACATCGAGAGCTATGTGCGCGATCTCGACGTGCGTACGCCGCAGGTGTCCATCAAAGCCAAGATTATCTCGGTCGATCGGACTGGAACCGAACAACTCGGGCTCGCGTACGACCTCGGCAGCGCCAACGGCTTTTCCAACGCCCTGGTTACACGCTTCACAGACGCCGGGCAAACCACACCAGTGGCCGGCGACTACCGCGTCAACCTTGGCGGTGATGCACTTGCCGCCGTCTCGAATGCCAGTCGTCCGTTCAAATCCAGCGCTGCGCTCAGCCTCATTTATAACATGACGCTCGGCGGCTTCAACCTGACGTCGTTCATCGATGCAATGAGTGAGCAGAATCTGACCGACATTCAGGCCGAGCCAAGCATCACTACGGTGGACAATCGTGAGGCCACGCTGTTCGCCGGCCAGACGCAGGCATTCCTGCTCACGCCGCCGATCATCGCTGGCCAGATTCAATCGGTGGCACCGCAGATCTCCCGCCAAGACGTCGGCATTACGCTACGCGTGACTCCACACGTTACGGCGAATCGCCAGATCCAGCTCACAGTATTCATCGAACAGCAAACGCTGCTCAGTGTTACCGTGGCCGGCCCGAACACCACAAAGCAAAACAACACCAGTCAGGTGCTGGTTGCCGACGGCGAAACGGCGGTCATCTCGGGACTCACCCAGACGCAAGTCACCAAGAACAAAAAGGGCATCCCGTTCCTGATGAACCTTCCGGGCATCGGGAAGTTCTTCTCGCAGTCTGACACCATCGAACGCAAACAGGATCTACTGATGCTCATCACGCCGCATATCGTCGACGAAGGCGAAGTCGTGAGAACTGCCCCGGCAAAGCCGTAGTCATCAGTCCGATCTGATTATCTTTACGGGCCCGGCCGAAACGCCGGGCCCGTTCTGTTCCAGTCCGTTCCGCGAAGTTCCTGCACGCTGCACCCTGTACGGTCTAATGCTTTGATAAAATTCATCACCGCCGGCGAATCCCATGGTCCTGCCCTCGTCTCCGTTGTTGAGGGGCTGCCCGCTGGCTTGCCACTGCTCGCCGAACATGTGGACAAGGAACTTGCCCGCCGCCAGCAGGGTTATGGCCGTGGCAGGCGCATGCAGATCGAACAGGACCGTGTGGAGTTCCTCTCCGGTGTGCGCGCTGGCGAAACGCTTGGCTCACCGATTGCGATGCTCATCCGCAACCGCGACTGGAAGAACTGGGAAGAGATTATGGATCCGGCGCCCAGGGCCGGCGACGCCACGGATGGGCGTAAACGCCAGGTTACCCGTGTTCGACCGGGACACGCCGATCTCACCGGCGTGCTCAAGTACGATCGTGAAGACGCCCGCGACATCCTGGAACGGGCTTCGGCCCGTGAGACCACGGCACGGGTCGCCGCTGGCGCCGTCGCGAAACGGCTGCTCGCCGAGTTTGGCGTGACTATTGGCTCGCACCTCGTACATCTGGGCGGTATTGAGGCCGACCGGCCGCAGGAGATGCCCTCGGACATCAATGCTGTCGCCGATCAGTCGCCACTGCGCACGCTCGATCCGAAAGCCGAAGCACAAATGATCGCCCGCATCGACGCAGCGAAAGAAGACGGGAACACCCTCGGCGGCATCTGCGAGGTCGTCGTCGATGGCTTGCCTGTCGGCCTAGGTTCGCACGTGAGCTGGGATCGCAAACTCGATGGCCGCCTGGCCGGTGCGATGCTGTCGATTCCCGCTGTGAAAGGTGCCGAGTTTGGCCTAGGCTTTGAAACCGCGCGCCGCGTGGGCTCCGAGGTGCACGACGAAATTGAACTCGCGCCGAACCGCCCGCGCACCGGAAATGTGCGCCGCAAGACGAATCGCGCCGGCGGACTTGAAGGTGGAATGACTACCGGCGAGCCGCTGGTGATTCGCGTCGCGATGAAGCCGATCAGCACGCTGATGCGTCCGCTTGGCACCGTAGACACGAAAACGGCAACGCCGGCCGAAGCTTCGGTCGAGCGTAGCGATGTCACCGCGGTGCCGGCGATGGGTGTGATCGCCGAGGCAATGGCGGCGCTGGTACTGGCGAATGCATTCGTTGAAAAGTTCGGCGGCGATTCACTCGCGGAAATTCGCCGAAACTACGATGCGTACATCGCCCACATCGCCCGCCGGCTGAGCCACTGAGTTGGGCGACGAAAGAAAAACGCACCTGATTCTCGTTGGACTGCCGGGCTCCGGAAAGTCGACAGTAGGGAAAGCTGTCGCCGCGACGCTCGACTGTCCGTTTATGGATCTCGATGCGGAGATCGAACGGCGGGAGGCGATGACGGTTGCTGAAATTTTTGCCGCACGCGGCGAAGAGAGTTTTCGTGAGCTCGAGAGGCTCGTGACAGATGAGCTTCGCACCGCGCCACCGACGATCCTTGCCCCAGGGGGGGGGTGGATCGCGAATCCGGGGTGCTCGGCGTTGCTCTGCCCGCCGGCGAAAATGATTTACCTGTTAACTAGTCCGGCGCGGGCAGTACGGAGGATGGGGTCGAAGATCCAGAAGCGCCCCCTGTTGGCGGGAGCGTACCCAGTGGCCGGTCTGGAAAAGCTGCTGGCGGCGCGTGAGAAGCTGTATCTGCAAGCAGATCATACGGTTAGCGTTGATTCGATACCGTTCAAAACCATTGTCGAGCGTATAGTCGCGCTTGCTTAGGGTTGACAGGTGGACTAGGATATTTGTCCTGAGGGTCCGCGTTACAACTATAGAGTGATAATTCACGGGCCGGGGTCGCCAGGAACGGGACACCCGGCCTCCGTATCGAGAGCATATGGCAACCAAGAAGAGCGTAACCAAGAAGCCGGCCGTCAAAAAGCCTGCTGCCAAGAAGCCTGCGGTCACGAAGGCTGCGGCCACGAAGGCTGCGGCCAAGAAGCCGATGGCCACGAAGCCGACGGCCAAGGCCGCGCCCGTGCCTGTGGCATTGCCTGTGGCATTGCCTGTGGCAGAGAAGCCCGCCGCCAAAAAGAAGGCGGCACCCAAGGGTTCGGCCGCCAAGAAACGCGTCAGTGCGGCGGTCGAAGTCGAAGATGACGGGCCCGTAGTCCCTTCCGGCAAGTCGCTAGTCATTGTCGAGTCACCGGCCAAGGCCAAGACCATCGGCAAGTATCTCGGCTCCAGCTATACCGTGAAGGCGACCGTTGGCCACATTCGTGATCTCCCAACCAAGACGCTCGGTATCGATCTCGAGAATGCGTTCGAGCCCGACTACGTCACGATTCCGGGAAAAGAAAAAACAGTCGCCGAACTCAAGGCGGCGGCGAAGTCGGCCCGCGCCGTATTCATCGCCACCGACCCTGACCGTGAGGGCGAAGCAATCGCGTGGCACGTGCAGAGTTTGATCAAGGGGCGTAACGCGCCGCCGATCAAACGCGTGCTCTTCCATGAAATCACCAAGGACGCGGTCAACCGCGCGATCGAGAAAGCGGGTGATATCGATCAGCGTAAAGTTGATGCACAGCAAGCGCGCCGCGTGCTCGACCGCCTCGTTGGTTACAAGGCCAGTCCGGTGCTCTGGAAGACGGTGAAAAAGGGACTCTCCGCTGGTCGAGTGCAGACTGTCGCGCTGCGACTGCTGGTGCAGCGCGAGCGTGAGATCCGCGCGTTCAATCCCGTGGAATACTGGACGATCGCTGCGGCGCTGGAGCATGACGGCCAGGCATTCACGGCCAAGCTGCATCACGTGGACGGCAACAAGCCGCTGATTCCGAACGAGGCCGAAGCAAAGACGATCGTGAACGACGTCTCCGGACGCAAGACATTCGACGTTACCGACCTCAAGCGCCGCGAACGCCGTAAGAACCCGGCAGAGCCGTTTAAGACCAGCACGCTTCAACAGGAAGCAGCCAAGAAACTGGGTTTCGGTTCCAAGCGCACTATGCGGTTGGCGCAAAATCTTTATGAAGGCATCGAACTCGGAAAGGTCGAGGGTTCGGTTGGTCTCATCACGTATATGCGAACGGACTCGACGCGTGTCGCCGAGAGTGCTGTGATGCAGGCCCGTGATTATTTACGCACGAACTTTTCGGAAGCGTTCCTTGCCAAAACGCCAATGTTCTATGGCGTAGCGGGCGACACGAACGCACAGGATGCCCACGAAGGTGTGCGTCCGACCGACCCGACGCGGTCGCCGGACTCCGTGCAGAAGTATTTGTCTCCAGAACAATTCAAACTTTACACACTGATCTGGCAGCGCTTTATGGCGAGCCAGATGGCTCCGGCGGTGTTCGACACGACGACCGTCGACTTCGATATGAAGGGCGCGAAGCATCAGTATTTATTCCGTGCGACGGGCTCCGTCATCAAATTCGCCGGCTTCCTCTCGCTGTATAAGGAAGCGCGTGAAGAGGGCGACAGCAAAGCGCTCGAGGACGAGCAGGCATTGCCGGCCATCGAGCCGGGTGAGAAGGTGCCGCTGAAGGAAGTGAAGCCGACGCAGCATTTTACTGAGCCGCCGCCGCGTTTTTCCGAAGCGAGTTTGGTGAAGGAGCTCGAGCGGTTGGGTATCGGCCGTCCGTCCACGTACGCGTCGATCATTTCCACATTGACCGAACGGCATTACGCGGAGCTTGAGCAGCGTCGTTTTTTCCCGACGCCGCTGGGTGAGAGCGTCGAGAAGGTGATGATCAAGCAGTTCCCCAACGAGTTCGATGTCAGCTTCACGGCGACGATGGAAGGCGAACTCGATAAGGTCGAAGACGGAAAAATGCCGTGGCAGCGCGTGCTCAAGGAGTTTTATGGCCCGTTCGATAAGGCGCTGAGCTCGGTGAACTACGAAGGACTGATCCACGAAGCGCACGATCTTTCGGCGCTCGAAACCGAGCGCTGCCCGATCGACGGGGGCAAACTCGTTGCGAAGGGTGGATTCTTCGGGCCGTTTGTCGCCTGCGAGAATCATCCCAAGACCTGCACGTACACCCGTCCGCTGAAGGGCGAGAAAGTTCCGCCGGTGCTGACGGACTTCATGTGCCCGCTCTGTGGCAAGCCGATGGTGGTACGCCGCGGGCGCTCCGGCGAGTTCCTGGGTTGCAGTACGTTCCCGAAATGCCGCGGCACAAAGTCGATGCCGACCGGGGTGAAATGCCCGAAGGACGGCGGCGATATCGCGGCGCGCCGCTCGAAGAAGCGCGGCAAGGCGTTCTATGGCTGCGAGAATTATCCGAAGTGCGATTTCGTCTGCTGGGACAAGCCGGTGGCGGAGGTATGCCCGGAATGCGGGAACGTCGGCGCCGAGGCAAAGTCGAATCGTACGCGCGGAAATTACCGGAAGTGTCTCAAGTGCGGCAATGAGTGGAGCGTTGCGGATCCGTCAGAGGTCGAGACGGAAGTGGTGGCTCAGGCGTAGCCTCGGCATCCGCGCTCATTGTGCGCGGGATGTTTTTAAAAACTGCTTTGTCACGGATTTTCACGGATAAACAAAGGGATTTCACGGATTACTGCTGGGGGAACTGCGCTCGAAGTTTCAGATAGCTGTTGCAGTTCCCCCCGTGTTTTATCCGTGGTCATCGTTTTCAATCCGCGTAAATCCGTGGCAAAGCAGTTTTCCCTTCACCTCCAGAAAACTTGAGCATTGTTCACATTGTAGGCGGAGGCCTTGCCGGTTCCGAAGCCGCTTGGCAGTTAGCTGAGCGCGGCCACGATGTGGTGCTCCACGAAATGCGCGGTGTGCGCGGCACAGCGGCGCATAAAACGGACAAGCTCGCCGAGCTCGTCTGCTCCAACACATTCAAGAGCACCGAAGTCACCAACGCGCACGGCTTGTTGAAAGCCGAGATGCGTGTGCTCGGATCCATCGTCTTGCAGGCGGCGGACGATGCGCGCGTGCCGGCAGGGAGCGCTCTCGCCGTGGACCGCGACGTTTTTTCTGCGGGCGTCCAGGACCGGATCATGGCGCATCCGCGGATTACTGTCGAGCGCGGCGAAGTAAACACGATTCCCAGCCCCGGCATCGTCGCAACCGGCCCGCTCACGAGTGACGGGCTCGCCGAGGCAATCCGCGCCCGGCTGGGGTTGGAATCACTCGCCTTTTATGATGCGATCGCGCCCATCGTGTCGCTCGAATCCATCGACGAGACCATCGCGTTTCGCGCCGCACGTTGGGACAAAGAGACGATGGAGGGAGCCGCCGGCGAAGATGGCGGCGCGTATCTCAATTGTGCAATGAACAAAGAGCAGTACGAGGCGTTCATTGACGCCCTGAGCGCCGGCGACCAGTTCACGGCGCACGAGTTCGACAAAGTGCCGTATTTCGAAGGGTGCATGCCGGCCGAGGAAATGGCGCGACGGGGGCGGGAGTCGCTCCGGTTTGGCCCAATGAAGCCAATTGGCATTACCGATCCGCACACCGGGCGCCGACCGTGGGCCGTGGTACAGTTGCGGCGCGAAGATCGTGGTGGCCGAATGTGGAATTTGGTTGGATTTCAAACACGACTTAAAATTCCCGAACAGCAACGGGTGTTTCGGACGATTCCCGGGTTGGAAAACGCCGAGTTTTTGCGGTTCGGCTCGATCCACCGGAACTCCTACGTGAACTCACCCGCATCGCTCACACCACATTTGTCATTGCGCGACGATCCGCTGGCACTTTTTGCTGGGCAGCTGACCGGTGTTGAGGGCTACACGGAGAGTACCGCGACGGGATTGCTCGCGGCAATTAATCTTGATCGGTTGTTGTCTGGTCTCGAGGTGGTGATCCCGCCGTCAGAGACGATGCTCGGCGCGCTCTATCGCTATTTACGCGAGGCCGACCCCAAACACTTTCAGCCGATGAACGCGAATTTCGGATTGCTCGATGAACTTGCCGATCCGCCGCGCGACAAGGGGAAAAAGCGCGAGCTGTATGCCGAACGTTCGCTGGCCGCGCTCAGCGCGTGGGCGGAGCAGCACGGGATTCGCCCGGCGGATCAAGTTCCAGCCCGTCCGGCGACGGAAAAACGCTGACCTCGCGTGACCGTTCCGGCCAGAGTTCGGTCTGGGGGAGTTCGCCGTCGAGTTCGGTGCGTACCCGCGCGGCGATTTCGTCCACGGCATACGGATTGGCAACGAGATCGTATTCGCGAACGTCGAGACGCAGTACCGGACACTTGGTAAAACCACCGATCCAGTTTTCGTAGCGGCGGTGCAGCGAGGCAAAGTATTCGGGGTCGGCATCGCGCTCTTTGACGCGGCCCCGAGTGGCGATCCGATCAAGGATTGTATCGAGCGGGCCGTGCAGATAGATCAATAAACGGGGCGGCCGCGCGGCTGGCGCATGCAGCAGTTCTGCATAGAGCCTCTGATAGAGCTGCCAATCGTCGGCACTCATATAGCCCTGCTCGAACAGCCCGCGGGCGAACACCTCGGCGTCTTCGTACCAGGTGCGATCGAGCACCCAACTTCCGCCCAATCCGCGCATGCGGCGCATCGACGCGAAGCGCGTGGCCAGAAAATGAAGCTGGAGGTGCAGCCCGTAGGTGCGCATCCCTTCAGGGCCGCTGTAGAACGCATCGAGCCACGGGTTGTCGCCGTCCACGCTCTCGAGCGCGAGTTGCAACCCAAAGCGGGCCGCCAGTGCGCTGGTGAGTGTGGTCTTACCCGAACCGATCATGCCGGCGACGCCGATATTCATATCGGAATTGTATCAGCTTGGGCGCTATCTTGCATCCCATGGCGGCGACTTCTGGTGCGGCGGCGGCGGGCTCCGAGCTCGTAGAGCGATTTCTCACGCATCTCACGAAAGAGCGGGATGTGTCGCCGAACACCGTCAAAGCATATACGCGCGATTTGGGCGAGTTTTGCGCCTTTCTCGGGCCCTACTATGGCGTCGCGACGTGGGACTGGGGCGGCGTCGATCGGCTGACGATGCGGTCGTATCTCGCGCATCTGTCCAAACGCGGGCTGTCGAAACGCAGCATGGCCCGTTCGCTCTCCGCGGTGCGGACGTTCTATGCATTCCTGCACCGCAATGATATTGTCGCGACGAATCCGGCGCGGGCCGTTGGCACACCAAAGTTGGAGAAATATCTCCCCGGCCATCTCGACCGGTCACAGGTCGAGACGCTCTTTCAAGCGGCGACGACAAAGGCGCAGGAAGGGCGGTATACCGACGTGCGAAATCTGGCGATGCTCGAGCTTTTTTACTCAGCGGGACTGCGATTGTCAGAGTTGCGCGGGATCAACCGCGTCGATCTCGATCTGCTCGCGGGGATGGTGAAGGTGCGCGGGAAGGGGCGCAAGGAACGCATCGTTCCCGTCGGCGATCATGCGCAGCGGGCGCTCAGGGAGTATGAGAGGGTGCGCGACATTCTGACCAAAGAGACCGGCGTGGACGCCGACCGCACCGCGTTTTTTCTCAGTCAACGCGGGAAACGGCTGAGCACGAAAGGTGTGCAAAACGCGATTACCGGATGGTTGTCGCAGGTGGACGAGGGTGCAGGGCTTTCGACACACTCATTACGCCACACCTTCGCCACGCACTTGTTAGACGCCGGTGCGGATCTTCGGGCTGTACAGGAACTGCTCGGCCATGCGTCGATTGCGACGACGCAGATCTATACACATACCAGTGTGGAGCGGTTGCGGCAGGTGTACAAAAAGGCACATCCTCGGGCGTAGCGTTTCACCGGCGCGCCATAGCCGAACTACGCGTGAGCGGCTATCGTAGTTATTCCCGATTTCCCGGAGGACCGGCTGACGTCATCAGATATAAACGATCAGTTACCGGTGACCTTCAGCGGTAACTACACGCTCGAGCGCGAAGTGGGACGCGGCGGGACGGCGCTCGTCTACCTTGCCCACGACCGCAAACACAACCGGCCGGTGGCGGTGAAGATTCTCCGCAAGGAAGTTGCCGCCAGTCTGGGCGCCGAGCGCTTTCTTCGCGAAATCGGAACGGCAGCGCGGTTGCAGCACCCCCACATCGTGCCGATCTACGACTCGGGCGAGGCCGGCTCGGTGCTGTACTTGGTGATGCCCTACATCGAAGGGCAGTCGCTGCGCGAACGACTCGAACTTGAGAAACGGCTGCCCTTGCGCGAGGCCCTGCGCCTGACCCTCGAGGTGGCCGAAGCGTTGAGCTACGCACATAGTCGCAACGTGGTGCATCGGGATGTGAAACCGGAGAACATCCTGCTCTTCCAAGGGCACGCGATGGTGGTGGATTTCGGAATCGCCAAGGCGCTCAGTGACACCGATACGGAATCGGTGACCCTCGAAGGAATGTTTGTCGGCACGCCGATGTATATGGCTCCGGAGCAGATGTTCGGTGACCAACCGGTAGACGAACGCGCCGATATCTACAGCCTCGCGTCAGTCCTCTATGAACTCCTCGACGGCATCACCCCGTTCCACGGACCGTCCGCCACGGCAATTTTCGCACGCAAGGCGACGATGGCAGCGGTCGCACCGAAAAATCCGATTGACGAACTTCCGCCACACGTAGAGCACGCCTTGCTCCGGGCACTGGAGTCGGAGCGCGACCGGCGCTTTGCATCCGTTTCCGAATTCGCCGAGGCGCTCACGAGCGCCCCGTCGGCCGGGCGCCCAGCGCGGCGCTCCGGCGCCGTCAGTCTTCAATCGATCGCAGTTCTTCCGTTCGTGAACAGCAGCGCCATCCCCGAGGACGAATACCTCAGCGACGGGATCAGCGAAGATCTCATTCACGCGCTCTCCAAGTTGCCTGGCCTTCGAGTGGTGGCGCGCACGTCGGCCTTTGCATTCAAGGGCCGATCGCAAGACGTTCGGACAATTGGCGCTGAACTTGGCGTGACCACCATCCTCACCGGTAGCGTGCGACGGTCGGGAGACCGCATTCGCATCACGACCGACCTTATCGACGTCGCCACCGGCTTTGCTCTCTGGTCGGAACAGTTCGACCGGGAGTTGACCGATGTGTTCACGGTGCAGGACGAGATTTCGCGGGCGATTGTTGATACGATGCGCGTCCGGCTTCTTGGCGAATCCCCGCGGTTGGTCGACACACCAACCTCGAACTTCAATGCGTACGAGTCTTACCTGAAGGGACGCTTTGAGTGGAGTCAGCGCACGGCTGCTTCTATGCAACGCGGACTCGCACACTTAAAAACTGCCGTCACCGCCGATCCATCTTTCACTTTGGCGCTCACCGGCCTCGCCGATTGCTACGTGACCTTGGCGATCTACGGCGTCATGCCCCCTGCCGAGGCGATGCCATTAGCGGTCGTCTCCGCCGAGCAGGCCTTGCGTATCCAGCCGCGTTCCGGCGAAGCACTGACGGCGCGCGCGTCAGCACGGGCGCTTTTTCACTTTGATTGGCGGGGAGCAGAGGACGACTACATTGCCGCGCTCGCTGAGGGCGAACAATCTCCTGTGACGCATCAGTGGTATGCGATGCACCTGCTTGCGCCGCGTCGGAGATTCGGCGAGGCTCGCGCGCACATCGCGCGCGCCTGGGAACTTGACCCCCTCTCTCCGTCGATCGCTGCGAGTGCCGGAATTCTCCGGCTCTATGAGCGCGACGCGGACCGTGCGGTGCATGAGCTCAGCCTGGTCATCGCTCAGCATCCGTCGTTCGGCCTCGCCCATTACTTCCAAGGGCTGGCGCTCACAGAGCTACAGCGGCATGAGGAGTCGATCGCTACGCTTGAGCGCGCTGTGTTGCTCTCCGGCGCCAGCGCCGAGACTCGGTCAGCGCTGGGGTACGCGCAGGCGCGCGCCGGCGACAGCGCGGCCGCCCGAGAAACGCTGGTGTCACTCCAGCGATCGGCCAGTGATGGATATGTTTCGCCGGTCCTCCTCGCGCAGGTGCATATCGCGCTCAACGAACCGGAACTGGCGCTCGAACAGCTGGAGCGCGCACTATCTCTCCGGGCCGCAGATCTCACCCTGGTGACGGTGCGTCCCTCATTCGATCCGCTCCTCGGCCTACCGCGGTTCGACGCCATTTTGCGAGCCCTCGAGGGCTAACGCTTTCGCGCCAAAAAGGACACATTATGTCTGCCTCTCAGTCGATTGTGAGGAGCGGAACAGTGAGAAACGTCATTATTTAAGAGGACACTTATGAGCTTTGCGCACGCGCAACGCTGGGCACAGCTACTGTCGATCTGGCCGTTATTGGCGACAGCTGGCGTAGGCGCCCAACAGGTTGCATCGCCACCGGTCGCGTCGTTGCAGGGAAGGGTGACCGATGCTGCCAATGCGCAGCCCCTCGCCGGCATCACGGTGATCGTGGCTGGTGCGCGAACTACAGTGACCGACGCCGCGGGCCGGTACCGCGTTATGGGCATCGCACCGGGTACGCGCGACATCATGTTCCGCTGGATCGGCTACAGCCCGCGCGTCGAGACGTTGCCGTTTGTTGCGGGCCGCGCATTCACGCTGGACGTGGCGATGCAGCCGGTTCCGGCACTGCTGGGGCTTGTGAGTGTGACCGGTGCATCACGCGCCCCTGAACGCGTGGTGGATGCGCCGGCCGCTGTGGTCACCGTCGAGCCGGCGCGCATGCGCGATCTCGTTGGCACAGGACAGGTGCCGATGCTCGTCGGCGATCTCGTCGGCGTCCGGATGTCGCAAGGTGGGCTCTTCGATTTCGACTTGAATACACGCGGCTTCAACTCGCCGCTCAATCGATCAACACTCGTGCTCATCGACGGACGCGATGTGTCGGTGCCGTTGCTCGGCAATCAAGACTGGGCAGACTTGTCAGTGCTCGAAGATCGAACCGCCGTCGAAATGGTACGCGGGCCGGGCTCTGCACTCTACGGCGCCAATGCATTCACGGGAGTTCTCGCTGTTACCACTCCATCGGTCCGCGAGACACCGGGCACGCGCCTAAACGTGACCGGCGGAGAACTCTCATTGTTCAAATCCGACGCCCGCTACGCGGTTGTCTCTGACGATCAGCGTTGGGGCTTTCGAGCGAACGGTGGATTCCAGCAGAGCGCGACGTGGGACCGCTCGCGCACGAACCTCGGCGACCTTGCATCAGAATACGCCGGAGCAGGGATCTCGCGGGGCAGTATGGTGACCCCGGCCCCGGGCTATGACCTTATGCCTCTTCGCGGCCAAACCAAGGCCGGCCCGTTTGGACTTCCAGGTGCGGCAAGCGGCACCCCCGATCCGGTGCGCACGTACTTCGGCTCGGTACGCGGTGACTACTACCTGACGACCGGTTCGGTAATGACCGCAGAAGGCGGTGACAGTCGCGTGGAGAACGTGGTGATCAATACGGGCACAGGCCGCTCGCAAGTGCGGAGCGCCGAGCGCCCGTGGGCCAGGGTCGCTTGGACCGGTGACGACTTCAGCGTGTTCAGTTATTACACAGGGCGAAAAG
>JANYKA010000135.1 GCA_025358315.1 Gemmatimonadota bacterium
TACCAATTGAGCTACGGACCTAACTGGCAGCTGCCCAACAAATCAGGGTGACTGACGGGGATTGAACCCGCAACCCCCGGTGCCACAGACCGGTGCTCTAACCAATTGAGCTACAGTCACCATAACAATGCCGTTGCACCCTGCACGACGCACGCTGCACGCTGCACCAGCATAGACCCGCAGAACCGCAACACCACGAAAAATAGCCACCCGCCAAACCCCAATCAACCGGCCCGGCTCAATCCTTCGCGCGATCCAAATACTCACCTGTCGTCGGATTCACCCGCACCCGCTCGCCGGTCGCAATAAACTCCGGTACGTTCACCGACACGCCATTCTCCAGCATCGCCGGCTTGGAACTCGCATTCTTCGTCGCCGTCTTCATCACCGGCGCCGTTTCGGTGATCTTCAGCACCAAGTACTGCGGGAGATCAATGCCAATCGGCCGTCCATCATAGTACTCGGCCAGAATCTTCATTCCCGGCTGCATCCACTGCGCGTTATCACCGAGCATTTCGTCGTCCATCTCGAGCTGCTCGTAGTTCACAATGTTCATAAAGTGATACGTATCGCCGCCCTTGTACAGGAACTCGAGCTCGTGCGTTTCCATCGACGCCTTTTCAATTGAATCGGCGGCACGGAACCGGTGCTCAAAGTTGGCGCCCGTTTTCAGGTTCTTAAGCTTGGCCTGCACCATCGCGCGCAGATTGCCCGGCGTATGATGGCGGAATTCGATCACGCGGCACGGATTGCCCTCGAACACAAGGACCATTCCGCGACGAATTTGGGTGGCTGGCATCGCCATACGAGCAACTTCCTTATTTGTCGATTGAAATACGTTCGGAGACAGCCTTTAACTATAGTCTGGCTAATGACTTGGGTCAACTTTGCACTGTGTCAACGGGTCCGACCTGCCGCGGAACTCTAGTCGAATGCCTTTTTTGCAAGAGCGTGCGCCAGCGCCGGCCAGATATTGTGGGCGGCAATCCGCGCCCCATCGGGCGTCGGATGAATTCCATCTCCCTGATTCATCTGCGGCACGCCAGCGACGCCGTTGAGCAGGAACGGAGTGAGTGTCACACCTTCGGATTTGGCAACTTTCCCGAACAGCCCGTGAAAGTTGGTCGTGTACCGCTGCCCGAGATTCGTCGGTGCTTCCATCTGCACCAACAGAATTTTCGCCGCCGGGTTGTCGGCTCGGACCCGTCCAATAATCGCGCGAATATTCGCCGCCGTCGAATCGGGGTCGAGCCCACGGAGTCCATCGTTCGCGCCGGTCTCGATCACGACCAAATCGGGCTTTTGCTTGAGCAGCCAATCCAATCGGCGGAGCGCACCGGCCGACGTCTCGCCGGTGAGACCGGCATTGACGATGTTGGCTTTGACACCCGCGGAATCGGCGAGATGCTGCAGGACGGACGGGTAAGCGTCGCGCGCCGGATCGTCGAGTCCGAAACCGGCAGTGAGACTGGTGCCGAGAAACAGAACGCGGGGCGCGCCCGTATGAATGGTTGGGGCTTCGGCAGCCGTTTCTCCGGTTGCCGCCGCCGCGCCCCGCGATGTTGATTCCATCGCAGTACTTTCGCGGCGCGCGCTCTTCGTGCTGCCGGATTTCTCTGAACTGTCCGATCCGCCGCAGGCCGCGAATGCGGCCAGAGCAATGGCGATCACCACCAGTCGTCTTCTTTTTCTTCTTTCGTTTTTCGCAACCATGCTGATCGCCACCGACCTCACTAAAGAGTATCCATCCGGGAACGGCCAACTGGCCGTCCTGAAATCTGTCTCATTTTCTGTTCCGCAGGGGGCTTTTGTTGCAATTGTTGGCCCTTCGGGAAGCGGAAAAACTACGCTGCTTGGGCTCCTCGCCGGCTTGGATACGCCGTCACGCGGTTCCGTATCGATCGACGGCGTGGACATCACCCGGATGACCGAAGATCAGCGGGCGCTACTGCGCGGTGAGAAAGTCGGGTTCATTTTCCAATCGTTTCAGTTGATTCCGACGCTGACGGCGCTGGAGAACGTCCAAGTGCCACTCGAGTTGCGCGGCGACCCGACCGCTGTGCCCCGCGCTACGGAGCTGATGGAGCGCGTCGGCCTGGCCGACCGCGCCGACCACTTCCCCGCCCAACTCTCCGGCGGCGAACAGCAACGCGTGGCGATCGCCCGCGCCTTCTCCAACTCGCCGCGCATTCTGTTTGCCGACGAGCCAACCGGAAATCTCGACGGTGTAACGGGCAACAAAATTGTCGAACTGCTCGAATCGCTGAACCGTGAATCGGGTTCGACCATTGTGCTCGTCACCCACGACACCACCCTGGCCGAACGCGCCAGTCGGATCATCCGCCTGAAAGACGGCGCCGTGATCGAGGATCGATCGCGATGAATCGTTGGCGCTCCATCGGTGGATTGGCGTGGCGCGAGAGCCGCACCGCCCGTCGCCGGCTATTGCTTTACATGTCAAGTATTTCCCTTGGCGTGGCCGCGCTCGTCGCCATCGATTCATTTGCCAGCAACGTCCAAGGATCCATTCGTGAGCAATCACGGAATCTGATGGGCGGCGACGTGGCCTTCACGATGAATCAGAAGTTCCCGGAAAAATCACAGGCCCTGCTCGACTCCCTTGGCAAGAACGGTACACCCGTCGCCACGGTGGTCACGTTCGGTTCTATGGTACTCGCGCCGCGCAGTGGCGGCACGCGACTCGCTCAGGTGCGCGGCGTGACGGCGAATTTTCCGTTCTATGGTGACGTGGTCACCGAGCCGGCCGGCATGTGGTCGCGGTTGCAACAGGGAGCGAATGCGCTCGTAGACCCGGCGCTGCTAATCGCACTCGACGCGAAAGTAGGCGACTCACTCGCGGTCGGGTATATGCGCTTCGCCATCATCGGCACCATTATCGCCGTCGCCGGCGACCCCGGGCTGTCGGCGGCGATTGGACCGCGCGTGTTTATTCCCGACCGGTATGTCGCAGAAACGCAGCTGCTGGGATTCGGCAGCCGAGCCTCGTACGAAATGCTCGTCAAGCTGCCGCCGACGGTGAAAGGCGAAACATGGCTGTTGCCGTTCCGGGCCCGTTTCCAGAAAGACGACGTGCACGTCACCACGGTCGAGCAGCGTGAACTCAGTTTGACCGATTCGATTAAACAGCTGTCCAGCTTCCTGGGGATTGTCGGACTGATCGCCCTGCTACTCGGCGGGATCGGCGTGGCCAGCGGCGTCAACGCGTTCGTCATGCGCAAGATCGACACGGTCGCCGTCCTGCGCTGCGTGGGCGCGACGAGTGGACAGGTGCTGGCCGTTTACGTTGTGCAGGCCGCAGTGATGGGGCTACTCGGCGCCTTTATCGGAGTCGTGCTAGGCGTGGGAATCCAGTTCCTGCTCCCAATGGCCATCAAGGATTTCTTGCCGGTGGATGTACGCGTACAGCTCGACTGGACGGCGATCGGTCTTGGGTTGGCGATCGGCGTCTGGGTGGCGATGATCTTCGCCCTCCGTCCGCTCCTCGCCTTGCGACGCGTGAGCCCGTTGCAGGCGCTCCGGCGCGACGAAGCCGCACTCGAGGCGCAACGCCGCAAGGACGTGCCGACATACCTCGTAAACATCGCGTTACTCGCCAGCGTTCTCGTGCTCTGCGTACAACGCGCTGGCAGCGTGCGGCGCGGCGCGCTCTTCGCGGCCGGGATCGGTGGAAGCATGCTGGTGCTCTGGCTGAGCGCTGCGCTGCTCTCACGGATCGCGCGCCACGTCGTGACGGCGCGCTGGCCGTATGTCGTGCGACAAGGCGTGGCGAATCTCTATCGGCCAGCGAATCAGACCCGGGCGGTGGTGCTGGCGTTGGGCTTCGGATCGTTTCTGGTGTCGACGCTTTATCTGGTGCAGGCCAACCTGCTCAAACAATTCGACATCACGGCTGCAGCGTCGAAAGGCAATCTGATTTTCTTCGACATTCAGGACGACCAGCGCCGTGGCCTCGATTCAATTCTCGTCGCCGCCGGGCAACCCATGCTCGCCTATACGCCGATCGTCACGATGAAAATCAGCGAGATCAATGGAAAGAATATGAAACTGTGGGTCGCCGCACATGGCATGTCGGACCGCCATTGGGCGACGCGCCGCGAGTACCGGTCGACGTACCGCGATACGATGGTCGCTACCGAAAAAATTGTGGCCGGCCAATGGTTCGGAAACGCCAACCTGCCTGACTCCATATCGGAACTCTCGCTCGAGACCGATCTCGCCGGCCAGCTCCATTTGAAAGTTGGCGATCTGGTGCGTTGGGACGTTCAGGGCGTATACGTCTTGTCGAAGCTCACTAGTCTGCGCGAAGTGAACTGGGGTCGATTCGAACTGAATTTTTTTGCCGTATTTAATTCCAAGGCGCTCCAGCAGGCGCCAAAAACATTCGCCGCTGTTGCCTCGGTGCAATCCGACACAACGGTGGCGCGACTGCAGCGCCAGTCGGTGACCCGCTTCCCCAATGTGTCGAGCATCGACCTCTCGCTCATCCGGAAAACGGTCGGCAATATTATCAGCAAGGTGGCTGTCGCCGTTCAGTTTCTCGCGCTCTTCAGTCTGGCGATGGGCGTTCCCGTGCTCTTCAGCGCCGTCGCCGCAACGCGTCGCGACCGTCTGCGTGAGGGCGTTCTCCTCAAGACATTGGGCGCGACCAGAGCCCAAATCATTCGCATTCTCTTTGCCGAGTATGCCCTACTTGGTGCCCTCGGCGCATTGACCGGAATGCTCCTCTCGTTCGTCGGCGCCTGGGGATTGGTGAAATACATTTTTGATGGCCACTTTTCGCCGGCGTTACTCCCGGCGGCAATGATTGCATTGGCGATGATGGCGCTAGCGGTATCCATCGGATTGCTAACCGGGCGAGACGTGTTCCGTGAAACACCAATGGCAGCATTGCGGGAGACGTAGCGGCCGGCGGTCATCGTGCAGCACTCAGTACTCACGCTGTCCGCCGTCCGCTCAGTCCGATTACACGCTGTCCGCCGTCCGCTCTGTAGGTTTCTCGGCGCTACTGCACCCGAGCGATAGCCACTCGAATCGTACTAGGCGGATCCCCTCCTGTAAAACTCCGAATCTCCACCAGCTGTCGCGCCGATTGCGTCCCATTGAGCTCGAAATACGACACTCCGCCGCCATTTAAAATCACGGTCGTCGGGCCAAAGTTTCCGAAACTCTGCAGATGCGGGTTGAACGGATTCCGGCGCGGATAGAGGGACGGAACATCCACGC
The DNA here is from genome assembly GCA_025358315.1 of Gemmatimonadota bacterium. Lineage (GTDB taxonomy): Bacteria > Gemmatimonadota > Gemmatimonadetes > Gemmatimonadales > Gemmatimonadaceae > Fen-1231. Next base: position 5,245 of record JANYKA010000135.1, read on the forward strand.
TCAAGCCGGCAAAGAGATCCGGGATATTCCAAGACAGGAATCGCAAATGCGGATTCGTCGGCGAGAATGCCGCCGCATCGTATTGATACATCGCCAGCGACCATTCCCCCATCATCTCTTCCCAGCTGTGACCGGGATTGCGGGCTTCCAGATTCTGCACGCCGGTAACAGGGCTGACCATCCAATCCTTGAGAAATTGCGATTCGGATGTGCCGAACAGATCGTTCGCCCACCGCTCGATGGACCACGCGCTGCCGTAGAAGGAGCCTTCGCCGCCGAACGGCCGGCCCAGCGGCGTCAACTGTTCGGTGTTTCCGAAGTAGGTGTACAGATTGTCGATGGCCCGGAGCATGAGTTGCGGGCGGCCGAAGCACGTCGGGTTCGTCGGCTGATTGAACCGGAGATCGCAAAAGAGGCTGGCGAGGTACCCGGTGTTTGCTTTCGCCGTCGTGCCGTAGAAGGTACGCGAATACAACTCCTCCGCGTTGCGGGCCATTCCCTCCTCCCACGACAGCTCCTCGAGCGGAAGACTTAGCGTAAGAAGCCGGGTGCCGAACGCCGTGATGTGCTTTACCTCGTGAATGACCGTGGCCCGCATCAGTCGTAGCCAGAAGTCTTTCGTGTCGGTATTGGCGTAGCCCGCGGCGGCGCTCGTCGGCACGACCGCATAGAAGTACTCGCCGACGTTACTCGACGGGGACTGCGCCACCTGATTGAAATCACAATTCACGACATACCCCAGCACTGTCCCACCGACCATGGCATTCACTTTCGGTGTGAAGACCATGATGACCTTGCCGGTATTGCTCAACTGCGCGTCCGCGGCCAGCGGGTTGCCGAAGTTTGTGGTGAGGATCGGCCACATCGTGTTGTCGAATTCCTGACCGAGTTGCTGGAAGTAGGAATTCATTTGCCCTTGCAGCGTCGGCGCGGAGTTGAACGTTGACGCTGTGTCTTCGACAATGATCGTGTGGGCACCGACAAAGACGGTACGGACATTTACCGCTTTGCTCGAGATGCAGAAATTGGTGGCATCGAGATCGGGCACTTTCAATGACGTGATGGCACCGACGGTCGAGACTTGAGCGCGCGGACCCCCACCGGCAACAAGCACCGAACGGGCAGCACCCGCCGAACGCCCAGCCGGTGGAGTATTCCGGAAGCCGTCGATGTTGCGCTGCAGAATCATCGCGTGGGTTTGTTCGTTCAGGCGCGCCCGTCGTATGTCTTCGGCAACTGTGTATGCCGCACTGCCAATCAGCGGGACGCCGCCGTTCCATCGCCCTTGTGCAGTAGCCGCAAAGGCCGGTGCGGGTGATCGCGCGGCCGCCAGTGCGGCGGCGGCACTGCTGAGTGCCGTCGCGCCGCGAACCGTTACGGACACCGTGCCCGGTGCATTCGGTGTTACCGATGAGCGCAAGGCGTTGTACACGCTGATCACATACCGACCTCCGGTCAGCTCGATTTCGTTGCACCGCACTTCTGCGGCGTTACTGACAATCACGGACTGACTTGGGGCGAGGTTGCGCAATATGGCTGTCTGCAGTGACGCACTGCCGCCACCGATGAGCCCGCCCGCTGTGATCTGCACAAACGTCGAGCGGCTCGGATCGCAACTGAAACCGCTCACGGGGAGAGTGATGCTCAACTGCGTTGTCGTAGCAGCCGTGACGGTCACCGGAACTCCGTCGACCACCACTGCGTTGGCGGCAGTGGTCGCGCCGAAACCGGTGCCAATCAGCTGATAGGTTCCACCCGGCTTCAGCAGAGTTGTCGGCGTAATGGACGTGATGACTGGAGCGTTCGCCGTTGGCGTGACTTTTACAAAGAGTGTGTGCTGAGCGGTCTGGCCGTCGGTCGAAGCAGAAATCGTTGCCGTGCCGGCCGCCACCGCGCTGACGAGCCCGGCCGAATTCACGGTTGCAATCAGCGGCGCGGACGATTGCCAAAAGATCGTTGGACTCGGGATACTCTGACCATTCGCGTCCTTCACCGCGGCAATGACCTGCAGTGCGCCGCGCGGCACGAACAGCGTGTCTGACACCACGGACAGCGTGATGGACGCTGCTACCGAATTCAACACTACGATGGCCACGTCGCCGCTGACCGCGCCGGACGTGGCGCGCACCGTCGCTGCGCCGGCCTGTAATCCGGTGACCAGACCCGTTCCGGAGACGCTGACGACTGATGGAGTCAGCGAAGACCAGAGCGGTTGACGGTCGATGATTGGCAGCCCCTGCGCATCAAGGAGCGTGGCGGTCGCTTGTGTAGTTGACCCAACAGTGATTTGCGGCGATCCCAGCGCGACCGTCACCGATTTCACAGGCGATACGGTGATCGGCTTCTCAGCGCCACCACACGCTGCAGCACAGAATACCACGAACCAGACGATCGAGGAACGCTTCACCACAGAAAGTCTACCTCACGCGCCAGTTTATTCCCAGCCGGCCGGTGGTAGCATCTTGGGGCACGGAGTACAACTGCGCGGTGAGGTCGAGCCAGTGGGACATCGTATACAGGGCTCCGGCAAACGCCGAGATGCGGCTCAGGGTGACGTCAACTTTGGTGTTGTCGACGAAACCGCCGAGACTCTTGTACCCAACCTGAAAATGTGGAGACAGAGCACTGTAACCGGCCCCCGCATACCAGCCAATCGACGATGTATGCGAACCAACGATCACTTCACCGCCGATCACGTTTGGTGCATACCGGTCTTTGGAAGCCGTGTTGCTATAGCATGGCTGCGTTGGCGACGTCTGCTGGAGTGACGATTGCGGACAGGTGATTGGCCCGTCGACGTATCCGATGGTGGCGTGCGCCCGCAAGGCGAGGTCGAGCTTGCCACCGATGTATTTGTCCGGCGCGGCCCATGCGACCGCGACGCCGCCGAGGCTTGGGGTCGCATCAACCACGGTCACGGGCGGGAGATAAGATAGTTCAACCGAAAAACCATTTCCCAATCCGACGGTGACGCGCGGCCGCGGCAGGACGTTGGCGAGCCCGCTACGCTCTGATTTTGGCGGATAACAGAGATTCGTACGAGAAATGCTGACGGGTGCCGTTGGAACGTAGGTGAGTTCACCGGTCACGATCACCGCACCCGCAGGGAGGCGCGGGCCGACACCTTCGGCCGAGAACGCCAACGGTACCGCATAGAATGCGAGCAACTTCGCTTCATTGCTGTTGGCCGGTGGCCGACACTGGGCAGAGGCTATTTGTGGTCCCGCAAGGAACAGAACGGCGGCGATGAACAGTCGGACGCGCATCAGAGCTCCTGTCGTGGATCGGGGACGGCCGGCAGACAATTAGTTTACGCGTCAACCTATCGAATAGATCCTTCAGGTGCCAGCACACGGCTGTTTAGTTCGAGCTTTTTTTTCCGCCCGTCCATTCATCGGCTGCCAGTACGAACCGCGGAATCACCGCGTCAAATCGCGTCGCGTCGGACCGGATAAAGCGATACTCGCCTTCCATATATCCACTGGCCGATTTAAGCACACAGAAACTCTGGTATGCGTGGACGCCGCCGGGAACGATCAGCGGCTGCTCGCCAACCACGCCGTCACCGGCGACTTCGCTGTCTTCGCCAATCGAATCGTGGATACGCCAGCGTCGGGACAGCAGCTGCGCCGCCTGGGTGCCGACATTCTCGACACGCACGTAGTAGGCGAACACGAACTGGTGCTGTTCGGGAATCGACTGCTCCGGCAGAAATACCGGGCGGACCGTCACCCGGATGCCGTCGGTCAGTCGATAAAAGAATGGAGAACTCGAAGTCATCTCATTAGGGTTGGCCGAACCGTTACAATTCAGGGTATGACACGCTTTGCAAGATATGCTTGGACGGTACTGGGCATCAACCTTTTGGTGATCCTGTGGGGCGCCTATGTGCGCGCCTCGGTGTCCGGAGCCGGCTGTGGTGCGCACTGGCCGCTCTGCAACGGTGTTGTGATCCTTCACGCGCCAAAGCTGACCACGATCATCGAGTTCGCCCACCGCGCGAGCTCCGGCTTGGCATTGGTGGCCGTAGTCGGGCTGGCAATATGGGCGCAACGAATGCACAGTCTGCCGCGCGCCGCGCGGCGGGCGGCGATCGCGTCTCTCGTGTTCATTTGCAGTGAGGCGGCGGTTGGTGCCGGGCTCGTGCTGTTCAAGATGGTTGCCCGCAACGAGAGCATTGCCCGTGGCTGGTGGATCTCCGCCCATCTCACGAATACGTTCTTGTTGCTCGCGGCACTCGCGCTCACGGCATGGTATTCGAGCGGCGCCCCCGCCCCGCGGCGGCCGGTGTCGCGCTCCGTGCTTGCGGCCTGCCTGGCGATGCTCGCGGCCGCACTGTTGCTCGGGGTGAGCGGGGCGATCACGGCGCTCGGCGACACATTGTTTCCGGCCGTTTCCTTGCGCGACGGAATGACACAGGATTTCAATGGATCGGCCCACCTCTTCCTGCGGCTGCGTATTTGGCATCCGCTACTAGCCGTGATCTTTGCCGTCGGCGCCGCGATAACGGCGCGGGCAATCGCCGTGCGACTCGACGGTAATCTGAGCGCCACCTTGGCAAGAGTTCTGACCGCTATTCTCAGTGTGCAGGTTGCCACCGGCGCGGCCAATCTGTTGCTGCTGGCGCCGGTCTGGTTACAAATCGTGCACTTGCTTATCGCCGACGCCGTGTGGATCGGGCTCGTGCTGTTCAGCGCGGCGGCGCTCAGCTCGGAGCGCCGCCGGGGTTGATCCGCAGGCTGCCGGGCAACGTGTCGAGCAACGGCTTGAGGTCACTGGCGCGGTCGAGTGTTGTGACGAATGTCAGTCCCGGCAGTGACACGACGAGCAGACCCGACACGCCATATACCACGACCGTCCCGGCCTCGGCATGCACGATGTTGCCGGCGGCATCAACAAACTCGGCTGGGCCGTGTGCACCGTTGCCCTCGTCGTCGAGCGCACGGGCCCGTCGCAAACTGCCCCAGGTGCCGACGTCATCCCAATCCACATCACAGGGAAGCACAACAAAACGTTCGCACCGCTCAAGCAAGCCGCGTTCGATGCTTACGGAGCGAATCGCGTCAACGAATGCCGGCAGATCGCCGGCGATCAGCGATTCGAGTCCAGGTTCGATCTCGGGAGTGTAGCGCGCCAGCTTGTCGAGCAGGATTTGTGCTGTTGAAATCACGACGCCGGAATGCCAGAGCGCCCCTTCGCTGATCAAGCGCCGCGCTTCCGGCTCGGTGGGCTTCTCGACAAACGACTCTACGTGATGCGCACCGCCGCGGGCGAGTGTTTCGGTGGGATCGAGTGGGTCGCCGGTGACGACATAACCGAATTGCGGTTCCGGGCGTGCGGGACGTACTCCGAGTGCAACGATGGCGTTTTCGCTGGTGGCGAGTGCCGCAGCACGCCGGAGCGAGTCGCGAAACGCACCTGGGAATCCAATAGCGAGGTCGACGTGCATCGCGCAGACGGCGGTCGATGGGCCGGCGCGGCGCGCGATCTCTTGCGATGCCCACGCGAGTGCGGCCGCCGTACCCAGTGGGCGCGGCTCAATTAAAATATTTGCTTCGGGAATCTCGGCGATCGCCGACCGGAGCGCGGGCGCAATATCGCGACTCGTGACAATGAGCACCCGCTCGGGCGGGACCATCGGCTGCAGGCGGCCGACGGTATCCTCGAGCAATGACCGTCCCGTGACCAGCGCCAAAAGCGGTTTGGGCCGCTCGGGTGTGCTAAGTGGCCAGAACCGTGATCCGATGCCCCCGGCGAACACGACCGCCCAGAGGGTTAGCCCGGTGGTGGGTGCATCGGCAGGATCAATGTCCGGCAATTCAAGCGTTTCCGGCCCGTCGTTGGCGGGCGAGGAACCGGAGGAAGTGCCGCGGGTTGGAGCAGAGATACTCATCGCGCGATAAGATACAGGAAATCCATATGCCTCGCCTCCGCGATCTCGATCTCGACCGCCATCTGGCCGACCCGGCTTTAAAACAGCGGTTTGTGACGCCAATGTTTGATCTGATCGCGCCGCGCTACGATGCGTTCACGCGGCTGTTTTCGTATGGCATGGATCGCCAGTGGAAGCGTGCGCTGATCAGGCGCGTCGTCGCGCTGGCGCCGCGCGGCGCGACCGTGCTTGACCTCGCCTGCGGCACGGGCGATCTCGCATTTGCGGTGGCGCGCGCCATGCCGCATTCCCACGTCACGGGCCTGGATGCATCGGCGCAGATGATTGCTTTGGCACGCGAACGGAAACCCGGCGTGGTTGGTGCGCCGGAGTTCATCATCGGCGACATGGCGGCGATGCTTCGTCCGGACAGTTCGGTTGATGTGATTACGGCTGGATATGGTTTTCGAAACACGCCGGATCACCGGGCCGCCCTTCGCGAAGCAGCCCGGGTACTGCGACCCGGCGGCGTGATGGTGACACTCGACTTCTATCGGCCCGAGTCGGCGCTGTGGCGGGCGGTTCTGCTTGGCTACCTGCGTGCTGCCGGGAACGTCGTGGGTTGGCTCTGGCACAGAGAGCCGGTGGCGTATGGCTATATCGCGCCATCCATCGCCACGTTCGTGAGCTATCGCACATTCGCGGCCGACCTCTCCACTGCTTGTTTTGACGTGGTATACATTGATGTTCATCTTTTTGGCGGCGTCGCCATTCACGTTGCAGTTAAGCAATCATAGATTAGGCATATGCGTCGACACTCACTGATTCTCTCCGCAGCCCTGTTACTGACGTCAACCGCCGCTCATGCACAGGTGTGCGAGCCGGCAAAAACTGCACTCGTCCTCGCTGGTGGCGGCGCAAAAGGATTTGCGCACATCGGCGTTCTTCAAATTCTGGATAGCCTCGGCATCCGCCCGGACTTGGTGGTGGGCACCAGCATCGGAGCCATTGTCGGCGGCCTGTATGCTTCCGGCTACTCGGGCGACCAGATCGATTCGATTACGCGCGTGCTTCCCGTCGCCGGCGTTATCCGGAAATACGAGCCGAAGGTGTCATCGTCACTGGGACTGCTCCGGCCGATCGCGGTATGGGAACAAGGTCCGCACGGGTATGTCCTGCAGAGCGGTGCCGTG
>JANYKA010000144.1 GCA_025358315.1 Gemmatimonadota bacterium
GCAGAATTCGGTGCATCCGTAACTGCGCCTGTACCCGGGCGATCAGTTCGCGGGGGCGGAACGGCTTGCGTATAAAGTCCGCGGCCCCCAGTCCGAACGTTTTTTCTGTCATGTCGTCCGGCGACAGACTCGAAACCATCAACACCGGAATATCACGCCACCGCTTATCGCTCTTGAGTTCCTGCAGCAACTGCACGCCGTCGGTACCGGGCATAATCACGTCGAGCAAGAGCAAATCGGGAAGCGCCTTCTGCATTTCTAGGAACAAGGAATCGCGACCGGTGGCCGAGCAAACGTCAAATCCCGAATCCCGGAGTACACCGCTCAACGATTCGAGCACGCTCGGATCGTCGTCGGCCACCAGGATTCGCGCACTACCCATTGGCGAGCAACTCCGACAGCCCGTCCCATTCCACATTGCCGCCCGAAAGGACGCACACGGTGCCGGCCGTCGGCACCACGATCCCTTCCAGTATTGCCGCCAGCGTTATCGCCCCGCTCGGCTCAGTCACCAGTTTCTGTCGGTCGAGGAGAAAGCGCATCGCCGGCCGAAGCGCGCTGTCTGGCACCGTGACCACATCGTCGAGATAGAGCTGATGATGTTCGAACGGAAGTGTCCCCACCCGCACGGCGAGCAATCCGTCGGTGAGCCCGGATGGATTCGCCGGGATCGTGACCGGTTCACCGGCGGCCCGGGCGCGTGTCAACTTCGGTGAGCCGGCAGGCTCCACGCCAATCACTTTGACGTGCGGCATCAGTTGCTTCACCGCCGCTGCCACACCGCTCGATAATCCACCCCCGCCGACCGGCACAAGCACCATCGATACGTTCGGCAAGTCCTCGACAATTTCCAGACCGATTGTGCCTTGCCCTGCCATGATTGTCGGATCGTCGTATGGGGGCACCAGCGTCGCCCCTTCGTGCTCGGCAATCTCCATCGCCCTTGCCATCCGCTCGGCGGTGGTCGTCCCTTCGATAATTACGCGGGCCCCGAATCGCACCGCGCCATCGCGCTTGGCTTTCGGTGACGTTGTTGGCATCACGATCGTGGCGCGCACGCCAAATAACTTTGCGGCGAGCGCGACCGCCTGTCCGTGATTTCCTGACGAGGGCGCTACCAAACCGCGCGAGCGCTCCGCCTCGGAAAGTTGCGATACGAACCAGTACGCTCCGCGAAATTTAAAAGCGCCGCCACGTTGCAGCATTTCCGGTTTGAACCATACCGGCACACCGAACCGGTCGCGTAGTGCTTCGGACGGCAACAACGGCGTGCGAACTGCAACACCATGCAAACCAGCGGCCGCGCGACGAAAATCGTCAATCGCGAGCAGCGTGGTCGGCACGGTGTGCATCATCAGAAATATTCGCTGGATTTGGGAAACTGCTGACAATCGTAGAAAGGACGCCGTCTCAAGGGGAAACTACCGTCCGCCCCACTAGGCGTAAAGCACGGCCGCACCGTCAAAAACAATGACGGTATCCGGTCAGAGTGTCCATACGCTGAACTCGCTGTACGGCAGTTACTTAACGCCTGGGGCGGGGCGGGCGGAACCACCCGTAGCTGGGCAGGCCTCCGGGGTATCCGGTGTAGCTATCCCATAGCTGCTCCGAATCACCCGGACGGTGTTGCCATCCAGCACCAGTACGATCAGCATGGAGTACTGGGAATCACACAAATCACCCATTTTTGGACCACCCAAAGCGGCGACGATCGCCGCGACGGTGTTGCTGTGCCCAACAACCAGCACCGTCTTGCCCGCGTGTTTCATCACCGCATCTGCAACGGCCTTCGCATGCAGAGCGGCGGGAGCAAAGCCAACCGTCTCGATGGTGAGTCCATGGGCTTCGGCTGTGGGCTTCGCCGTCTCACGGGTACGAACGGTGGGCGTGGCAATCACCGCGGCCACGTTTGCGTCGGAGAGCAGTGCGACAAGCGCTTTCGCCCGCGCCACTCCGGCGTCGGTGAGTGGAGGATCGTTGGCGGGCGCCGCTGCCTTCTCGGCGTGCCGAACAAGAATCACGACTGTCGGCGCACTCTGTGCCGCTGCGTCAGCCACAATGCCGATATAAAGAGCCAGGGCAAAACAAATTCGTCGCATCATGGTCAGTTAGGCCGGTGTGCCGCGGAACATGAAGAACACGGCGCCCATCAAGCATATCGCGGCGTAAAGGAAATCCAGTTTGAGCGGCTGCTTCATGTAAAAAAAAGCGAAAGGAATAAATACCCCGATGGCAATAACTTCCTGCAGGATCTTGAGCTGGCCAAGAGAGTACGTGGTGTATCCGATCCGATTCGCCGGTACTTGTAGCAGGTACTCAAAAAGTGCGATTCCCCAGCTGACAAGTGCCGCCACGTACCAGGGACGAGTATTAAAATTCTTCAAGTGGGCGTACCACGCGAACGTCATAAACAAGTTCGAGGCAATAAGCAGGAGGGAGGTGCGCAGTATGACTGGCATGATGGGACAGTTGTGGGAAACAATGCATCGACGAACGGTCCGGCCACAAGCAACTCACAATTCATTCATCAACACGGACCTTCTGCCGGGAAATTCTGTAAGAGACAGTACGGCCTAAGATTCCGAATTGCCATCCATCACGGGTGCAACATTCACGGCTCATCATGTAGCTGGACATTCCGTGCCCGCCGACCCTTGCCGCAAACCGTCCCCGCATCCTAAATAGATCACATGCAAATCAATGGCAGAACAACTATTCAGGCGCTGATGGTCAGCCCGATGCTGTTCCTCGCTGCCTGCAGCGGCGGCGGCAGTGATTCCACCGGGCCTGGGCAGCCGCTGCCGGTGCTGGCATCCATTTCCGTAAGTGCCACCGGATCTACCTCCATCACACCGGGCATTGGCGTCCAACTCAGTGCCGTGCCCAAGGACGCGAGCGGAGCGCTTTTCAACACTACGGTGACGTGGAGCTCCAACAACCCCGCTGCCGCCACGGTCAGCGCTAGTGGTCTGGTACTCGGAGTAGCCGCCGGCACCGCCGCGATCTCGGCGCGGTCCGGTACAATTGCTGGTACGATTAACGTCTTTGTGGGGAGCGCGACGTTTCCGCTCACGCAGGACATTGATATGCCGGGCCTTTCGTTCTCGCCCCTGCAGGCGGATATCGCACAAGGCGGCGTGGTGCGGTTCAACTTTCCGGCGCTGGCGCACAACGTGATCTTCAGTGCGGCCACCGGTGCCCCGGCTGACATTGGTGTCTCATCCAGCACCACCGTTTCGCGCTCGTTCCTCGCCAAGGGAACGTTCAATTACACTTGCACGCTGCACGCGGGAATGAGCGCCGTCATCATCGTCCACTAAACCTTATTTCGTAATCCCCTGAAACACCGGCGTATACCCGGGGAAAATCGCGCCAACGTTCGCATTCCCGAGCCGGTTCTGCACGATCTCGGCCAGAATGTCGCGGTGATCGATATTCACGGGCACGTCCTGGCCGTCGGCCAGGTTCGCTCGCGCCAGCGGCACCCAGTTCTTGGTTAGCACGCGGCCGCCGTCGATCGACTGACCCAGAACAAACATCGCACCGCCGCGGCCGTGGTCCGTACCTTGGTTGCCGTTCTCGCGCACATTGCGGCCGAACTCGCTCATTGCCACCACGGTCACGTTGTACGTGCCATTGCCCTGTAACACATCGGCCCAGAACGCCGCAATCGAATTTGAGAGATCGCGCATCGTGTTGTACATCTGTCCATTGATCGGATTCTCAACCGTGTGCGTATCCCAGCCGCCAATGTCAATCTCAATCGCTTCGACACCGATGTTCGCCTTGATGAGTGCCGCCGTCGACTTCATGCTCCGGCCAAATCCGCTATTGGGATATACGGCGCCATTCGACGGCGCGTACCCGCCGAGATTGATCGACTTCAGCAAGTTCAGCGTCGCCGTCACATCGAGTGCCGATGACCGGACAGGATCCTGATCCTGATAGTAGTCTGCCGAGAGCCAGTCCTGACGTGCCTGCGCAGTCGCCCCGCTTCCGGAGATAGCAAAGTTCGTTGGATCGGGGATCGGCAGTGAGAGCGGCGCCCCGATGAACGACTGTGGAAGGCCGTTCGACACCGCGAGGCCGCGCAGAGTTGCCGTCGACTTTACGGCGAGACTCGTTGCC
>JANYKA010000147.1 GCA_025358315.1 Gemmatimonadota bacterium
ATTGTCACGGTTTGAGCGTTCGGGCCATCGCTCAAGCGAATGTCAATTTTGTAGTCCTCCATCGCCGGATACAAAAACTCCTCGATGATCGGACGCAGACGGTGAATTTCGTCGATGAAAAGAATGTCGCCGGCCCGCAGATTCGTCAGCGTGCCGACGAGATCGCCCGGTTTTTCCAAGGCCGGCCCGCTGGTCGTCCGAATGTTCACGCCCATTTCTCGCGCCATCAGCTCGGCGAGCGTCGTCTTGCCCAATCCTGGCGGACCGTGAAAAACGGTGTGGTCGAGCGGCTCGCGTCTGGCCTTGGCGGCCTGAATAGCGATATCGAGTGATTCTTTCACCTTCGATTGGCCGATGAACTCCGCCAAACGTTGGGGTCGCAGGGAGAGTTCGACGACAGATTCGTCGGCGAGAACTTCCGGTGTGGTGATTTCGGCGCGGGACACGGAGAAAAGCTAACGCTTTTGCAGTACCGCCAGCGCCGCCCGGACAACGTCGGCTGTTCCCGCCGCCGAGCCGCCGAGCGCCGCCCGCACTGCTTTTTCGGAATCAGCCGTCGCATACCCGAGCGAGACGAGCGCCCGCACCGCGTCGGCCGCGCCGCCGTCGAGGTTGCTGTCGCCGCCCTTAAGCGATGCGTCGGCCGCGTAGTCTTTCATTTTGTCGCCGAGTTCAACACACAACCGTTCGGCGACTTTTTTCCCGACCCGGGGCACACCCTGCAGCGTCGTGAGATCGCGATCGCGTATGGCCCGCACCACGCGGCCGCTACCAAGCGCCGAAATAAGACCGAGCGCCAGTGCGGGGCCCACGCCACTGGCACTGCGCAGCGTTTGAAAGAGTGACCGATCGTTGGCATTTAAAAAACCAAACAGCTGCCAGCCATCTTCTTTCACGACCAGCGAAGTAAACAAATCGACGTCCTGCCCTTCGCGCGGCAGTGATTCAAGCACATTGAGCGGAATGACCAGTTCGTAACACACCCCGCCGGCCGTCATCACCTCTATGCGGTCGATGCCCTTGGCCACGAGCTTGCCGTGCACGCGGGCGATCATCGGAGGGCCTGCTCACGCAGTTTGGCGATGTTGGCCGAGAGCAGGCAGGTGAGGGCGCAGGCGACGCCGTCCGCGGCGTCGGCGGGCTGCGGCGGACTTTTCAGGCGGAGCAGTCTTGTGACCATGAACTGCACCTGCTCTTTGGTTGCCGCACCGCGCCCCACCACCGTTTTCTTGATGGTGGCCGGTGGATATTCGTGAATCGCCAGTCCGGCCCGTTGGCCCGCGAGCAGAATGACGCCTCGGGCGTGGCCGAGCACCACGGTGGTACGGACATTGTGGGCGTAGAACACATCTTCCACCGCGATCGCGTCGGGGCTATGACGCTGAATGACTTCGCAGACCCCATCATAAATCTCATTGAGTCGTTCGGCGAGCGGAGCGCGGGCGGGAGTGCGTATCACGCCGCATTCGATTAATCGGTGGCCGCGGGCGTCGCCGCTCGCTACAACGCCGTAACCGGTGGTCGCCGTGCCAGGATCGATTCCGAGGACGATCACGTCCGAAATCGCGTCACGCCTGCGACATCTCCGACACGTCCATATCGAAGTTGGCGTCGACCTTCTGCACGTCGTCGATATCTTCGAGCGTGTCGATGAGCCGGAGGAGTGCGGCCGCGTTCGCGCCTTCGACCCGGACGGTGCTCTTCGGAATCCAGGCAAACTCGGCCTGCTCACCCTTCAGTCCTGCATTCGTGAGCGCGCTGTTCACGGCGTGCAGATCTGCCGGCGCGGTCGTAATAATAAAGGTGTCTTCTTCTTTCACGAAATCTTCGGCGCCGGCTTCGAGCGCCTTCTCCATTGCCGCATCTTCGTCCATGCCGTTCGCTGGGACGAGTACCTGGCCCTTGCGATCGAACATGAATGCCACGGAGTTGCTTGTTCCGAGATTGCCGCCGCCGCGCGTAAGCTTGGCGCGCACATCGGCAACGGTGCGCGTCGGATTGTCGGTGAGAGCCTGAATCATCAATGCCACGCCGCCCGGGCCGTAAGCCTCGTACACGACCTCGACATACTCCACGCCGTCGAGGTCGCCCGTGCCTTTGGCGATCGCGCGTTCGATGTTCTCTTTTGGCAGCGAACCGGAACGGGCGTTGTCGATTGCCGTTCGCAGGCGCGGATTTCCGTCTGGGTCACCGCCGCCAGTCTTTGCGGCGACGGTGATTTCACGGATGAGTTTGGTAAACAGCGCACCCCGCTTCTTGTCGGTGGCGGCTTTCGCGTGCTTGATGGTTTTCCATTTACTGTGGCCGGACATGCTCTGCACTCAGTGAATGAGGGATGCCCTAAAGATAGCGGCCTATTGAATTCTAATGAGAACACCGGCGCGGAACCCCGTTACATCGGTCGTTCCCGTCGTGTACAGTTTGCCGATTGTGTACTGCCCGCTCGGGTTCACGCTGACCGCGCCCATGTTGAAACGTAAACGCAGGCCGACGGTGCCTAGCTGCCCGGCCTTATTGCCGTCGACATTCCAGGCGCGCGCTTCGGCGCTGGGCTGCACGTACAAACCACCGGCGTTGAAGCCTACCGCAACGTTCACGTTCGCCACGTTCTCCCACGGTGCGGCAATACCACCAAACTGCTCTCCTGCCGCACGGTAGAGATTCCAGCCGCTCACCTGAAAATCGCCGTTGCCGAGGGGAGTGGAGTAGTTCAATTGACCGAGCGCGCGGTCGCCGGTAGAAAACGTCTTTGTTTCAGCGGCATCTTTGCCGAACTTGGAATACGTCAAGCCAACCGAGAAGCGGCCGTCGCCAACCGGGCGGTCGAGCCCGGCCCGCATGCGATATTCATCGCCAGGCGTGAACCGGAGGGCACCCGTTGTCTGTTGGTAAGCGTCGAATTGCGTTGAGTGACGGAAGCTCGCGCCCAACCCGAGATTCCACGTGCCAAGCGACTTGGCGATCGCGACGCCGCCAGTGGCACCGAGGCCGTTGCCCATGCCTGAGACCGGATACACGAGAAAGTCATTGCCGATCTGTCCGGCGGCTTCCTGTTGGTCAGTGGCAATGGTGTACTTGCCCGTCGGGAGGTTTACGCCGACCGTGAAAATTGCGGCGTTGTCGCCGACCATCAGATTGCCGCGGAGTTGGGTGTCGGTGAGGCCGCTGATGGAACTGGTCGTCGCGCCGCCCGCCCTGACTTGGCTATTCGCGTATGAGGACGACACGTCGAACGTGAACCGCTCGCCAAACGGAATGATGATCGCAAACGGAATAGAAATTTGATTGACCGATTTGGCGCTGGAGCCGGTGCCGAATGTGTAAGACACGTACTGCGGGCCGGCGATCACCGTGGCGTCAGCAATGCCTTGCGCGGCAAGCGGAAGCGCGGCGGCCGCGAGGATGGCGAGCGAGCGGAGTGGGGTTCGCATCGTCTTCTCCTACGGTCTGTGAATGATGACAGTCACCGTGCCTGTCCGCGGCGCGGGCTGGTCGGTACCGGATTTTTCCGACGCGGCGTCACGCGTGGACGGTGGCGCCGGGGAACTGCCACTGGTGGTATTGGACACGGTATTGGTCGTCGTAGGATTCACGCCGCCGACAACCGTATTGAGAGTGCTGGCGAGACCGCCGCCGGCGGACGTGGAGCCGACGGAAGCAGCAGCACCTTCGGACGATGACCGAATACTGGTTTCGACTTTTGTCGTGGAGCTCTGCGATGCCGCGCTGGCCTGCTGCGAGCGCGCGAGCGCGGCACCGAAGCCAGGGTCGATCGATCGGGCGTTGTCGAAGAATCGGGCGGCTTCGTCGAAGCGGCCGTCGTCCTGCGCCTGAAGGCCGCGGCTGTATGCGAGGAATGCGGCGAGGGAACTCGTCGGGCGGCGGTCCACTTCCTGCGCCTCAGCCGGCGTCAGCGTGACACCGAGCGTGCGGAAGGTGTTCATCACCAGCGTCTTTTCGAGATCGAATAATTTGTCGAGTGTGCCGTTCGGCGCGCTCACCGCCATAACGCCCCCGCCGTTGCTCGCCACCACATTGCTGCTGATCGTGATACCGGTGCCACCAGCACCCTGCAGGACTTGGCCCTGAACAATGCGACCGGCCTGAATGAGCTTGCCAGCGCGCACCGTCGTCGCTGCGTCAACGTTCCCGTTTTTCGACAGAGCGATTTCGTCCACAATGGCTTGCATCCGTTCGCGTTCGACAATCGTCAACTGCCGTGATTTACTGAGGTCGGTAATCATCAGGTCGGCGAGGCCGCGACCGAGGGGAGCATAACTCGGGTCCGCCAGTCCAATCGTGAACGGCAGCACAGCGATCGTATTTATCGCGCCCGGCGATGCCGAGATGGCCGTTTCATTGGCTACCGCGGTCTTCGCCGCCTCTTTCAGCTCTGCCTGCGAGATCGCCACGAGCCGTGCGCGAATCTCCTTTTGCGCACTCTTTGTTTTGCCAACCATCAAGTACGAGTTGTACGCATTTTTTGCCGCCGTGAAATCCTTCATCTGCTCCGCGGCGAGTCCGGCGTAGAGCGCACTTACCCCGTCCTTTGGATCGAGTTTGCGAGCTTGGTCGAGCGGTACGCGTGACTCGGCGAACCGTCCCGCCCGATAGTACCAGACCCCCAGCGCGCGGTTTGCCGCGACCGAACCGGGGCTCGCAACCTGTGCGGCTTGGAGTTTGGCGAGCGCATCGTTTTCTTTTTGCTGTGCGTTGGCGGGCAATGCACACACCGCGAACAGCACCAGCAGAGCAATAGGTCCAAGTCGTCGCATTCAGTTCTCCTAACGATCGGGATCAAGCATGTCTTCGAACCGCAGCCACTGCTTGTAGAAGTACAAGTCAACGTAGCCGGTACTGCCATTGCGGTTCTTGCGGATCAACAATTCGGTGGCGCCTTCAACGCCATTACTTGGCGCGAACATTTCTTCGCGATAAATGCCGAGCACGATGTCGGCATGCTGCTTCACGGCGCCGAGTGCACCGAAGTCGTCGATGGTCGGGCGCGGATCGGCACGCCCTGTAGCAACGGACCCGAGGTTTGTAGTCACGACCACGACCACATTGAGATCACGGGCCAGCGTCTTGAGGTCCCGAACCGCCGTGGCGAGTTCCTCGTCCATGTTTCTCGTGCCAGGCGCGAGCGCTTGAAGCGGGTCGACAAATGCCACCTGCAGGTCAAGCGAGCGTCGCAATGCGTCGCCCAGCCAATCGGTGCCGCCGGCGGGAAACGTCTCAAAAATCGGGGCGCGGTCGCGGAGACGCACGGCGGTCGCGCCGACTGCCGCTCGCGTCATCTCGTTAAGCGAACCCTGCCGGATTTCGTCGATGCGGGCCCGACCCTCAATGGCCAGCGCCCGCTCCATCACCCGGTCAACGGACATTTCGTGCGTAAAGAACGCCGCCTGCGTTCCGGCCTGAGCCATGCGCAACGCCATCGCCAGCGCGAGGCTCGACTTTCCGCTTGCGGCTTCACCGCCAAGCACGATCAGGTCACCACGGCGCGCACCGCCGCCGAGCTGTTTGTCGATGCTTGGGAACCCTGTGGCAAACGAATCGCCCGCCGCTTCTCCGTCAGAAGCGGCGTCAACGCGGCGAATTAAACGCGCCAGCGGAGAGATGTCGGTCGCGCGCAACAGTGGCGCCATGGCTCCGGGGGTGGAATTGGGAAGCTCTATAGTAAGGACACCGCTTGTATGGCGGCAAGCGACGGGCGTTCGGGCGGCCACTTACCCGGCCAATCGGACGCCCAGACGATCAAGCTCAAAACGTGCACTTCGGGACAGGTGCGGTGCCGTGACGTCGGTCACTTTGACCAGCGCCGCAATGACGGCTCGGGGGTCATTCCCGCCACTGGCGTCCACCAAGCGGGCGATTGCCGAGCGAATGGCAGCGGGGACGGTCACCGACGATAGCCAGAGCCGTCCCGCCTCGGCGCGGGCCCGTCGCGCCGGCGTCGCGAGCGGATTCGGCGGCGCCGATTCGTGGGCCAGCCGGGCGGCGATCAGCGTCGCCAAGGCCGTTTCGCGCGGACCACCCATTGGAGCGCGGCCGGCGAGCGCCGCGAGCGCCGGAAAGGCGAAAGTGGGCGTAGCGAGCGCATAGGGAGATTGACCGGGCACGCGGCAATGATAGCGCGCGCGATGGCAGGGCAGAAGGCGGGCGACTTCTGCGGTCGCTGTCGGCGCCTATATCTTGTCGTATGCCCGCCGCGACAAAAATTGTGCTCTGGGTGGACGATGAGGCTGAGCTTCTTGAGTCGCATCGTCTGTTTCTGGGTGAAAAGGGCTTCGAGGTTGTGATGGCGCACAACGCCACCGACGCACTCGAACTGCTCCGTACGCGCGCCTTCGATCTGATGCTGCTCGACGAGCAGATGCCCGGCATGCGCGGCGTGACGCTTGTCCGGGAAGCCCGCGAGTTAGTGCCCTCACTGCCCGTGGTGATGGTAACCAAGAGCGAAGAGGACACCACGCTCCGCGAAGCCCTGGGTGTCAATGTCACCGAGTACCTCGTGAAGCCGGTGAATCCACGTCAGGTGCTGAGCGTGGTCACGCGCATTCTCGAAGGACCAAAAATCCGACAACAGGCGCTCGCCCGGTCGTTTGTTGACCGTTTTCGTGAACTCGAGCAGGTCCGTTCCCGCGATCTCGATTGGCGCGGCTGGATTGAGCGCTACGGTGAGTTTGTGCAGTGGGACATCGATCTCGCCGCCGCCGGTGAAATGGGGTTGTACAGCTCGCTGCGCGGATTGTATCCGGAAATGCACCGCGATTTTGCCGCGTACGTTCGCGAGGCGTATCCGCGATGGGTCAACGCCGAGATTGAAGGGGAGCGGCCGCCGCTTTCGATCGATATTGTCGGCGAGTTTCTGTTGCCGGCGCTCGAAACCGACAAGCGTGTGTTGTACATCGTGGTGGACTGCCTGCGGCTCGATCAATGGCGGGTACTCGAACCGTTGATCACGCCGCTGTTCGAAATCGACACCTCGTACTACTTCTCGCTTCTGCCGACGGCCACGCCGTATTCGCGCAACGCGCTGTTTAGCGGACTTTTCCCGGGTGAGATCGCCGCGCGCTACCCCGATTGGTGGGGCGAGCGCGAAGACGAAACATTGAATGCGCACGAGCGCGAATTGCTGGAGCTGCACTTGAAGGAATTGCGCGGCAATACGCCAGTGCGCTACCACAAAATTTCGTCGGCATACGATTCCGACGAACTCGACCGTCACTTGGCGAACGCGTTTGGCGCCGAGGGCGTGACGGCGTTCGTGTTTAATTTTGTCGATCTGTTGACGCACGGCCGCAGCGAGTCGGCGATTCTGTACGAAGTGGCGCGCGACGAAATCGCGCTGCGCCAACTCACGCTGCAATGGTTCCAACGGTCGGCACTGTTGTCGGTGTTAAAAGAGGCCGCCCGCAAACGGGTGCCGGTGCTCCTCACGAGCGATCATGGCTCCATTCACTGCAACACGCCGGTGACGGTCCTCGCGAAGCGTGATGCCACGCCGAACCTGCGGTTTAAGTTCGGTGAGGATTTGCGCGCCGAGACGGCGGATCAGGCGCTGCTGTTCACGAATGAAGACGATTTACGGTTGCCACGTCGCGGACTTGGGGCGAATACGCTGCTGGCATCGGGTGACGGATTTTTTGTTTACCCGACGAAGCTGCGCGAATATCAGCAGCGGTATCGCGGGTCGTTCCTGCATGGCGGGGTCACGCCGGAAGAAGTGATTCTGCCGTTGGCGTTTCTTACGCCGCGGCGCTGAGCGATGCGTAACTATCGGCGTCTACTGGTATTCCTTCAACCACATCGCTGGCGGTTGATCGGTAACATCGTAGCGAACGTCGTCGGTGCGGCGCTGGACGGCATTGCGTTTTCGTTGTTGATCCCATTTCTGGGTACGCTGTTCCGGCAACCAAATCCGATCCCGCTCGATAAGGGATGGCTCACCGATATTCTCCAGTTTGCCGTCGGACATTTGATGGTGCCGGGCGACGATATGGCGTCGTTGCGCAGCATTATCTACGTCATGGTCGGCCTTGTGGTCATCAAAAACGTTTTCCTCTGGCTCGGCGGCCAGCTCGGCGCATCGCTGCAGGAACGTATCACCCGCGATCTCCGCGATACCGTGTTCCGCCATATGCAGCGGCTCTCGCTCGGCTGGTTCTCGCGGAACAAAGCTGGCCAAGTCATGGCGCGGATTCTCTCGGATACGGAACAGGCCAAGGCGATTCTCGCCGAAGTGGCGACTCGGACAATCCAAAATCTGGCGCAGGTCATTGTCACGATTTTCATTCTCGTGAAAATGTCACCGCGCCTTGCACTCATCTCCTTGGTGATTGTGCCGTTGATCGCGCTGGTGCTCCAGCCATTGCTCCGCAAACTGCGTAAGGGGCATCGGCGGCTACGCAACGAATACGGTGAAATTACGAGTGTCCTGCAGGAAGTGATCAGCGGGATCCGTCTCGTGAAGAGTTTCCGCGGCGAGCCATACGAAGACGCACGGTTCACGACCGCGAGTGGCAGCTATACCAAGGGGATCGTGCGCATCACACGGATCGCCTTGCTTTCCGGGCCGCTCACAGAAGTGCTGGCGACGATTGTTGCTGTGACCGTCCTGGCGATCGGCGCACGTGACGTGTTCAGTGGCACGCTGAGTCCCGAAGTTCTGATGGTGTTCATGGTTCTCGTTATGCGCCTGCTGCCTCCATTGAAGCAGATTTCCCAGGCGCCGACGACGGCGCAGCAGTCTCTGGCCGCGGCCGAACGACTCTTTGAGATTCTCGATGAGCCAACCGAAGCGCAACGGGATAGTGGCACGCGTGAAGTCGCCGGCCTTCGCGATTCCATTGTGTTCGACGCCGTCACGTTCACGTACGGTGACGAACCGGTCCTACGCGACGTGAGTTTCACGGCCCGTCGCGGTGACGTCGTCGCCCTCGTTGGTGCGAGCGGCGGAGGGAAGAGCACGCTCGTGGATCTGATCCCACGCTTTATCGAGCCGGCGTCCGGCCGCATCACCCTCGATGGCGTCGACACTCGCGAAATTAAGCTCCCGTCGCTCCGCGCCCTCACCGGCATTGTCAGCCAGGATACGGTCCTGTTCAACGATACTGTCCGCGCCAACATCGCCTACGGCGCGGCCACTAAATACTCGCAAGCGCAAATCGAGGCCGCGGCCCGTGCGGCTAACGCCCACACCTTCATCAGTGAAATGCCGCTGGGCTACGATACGATTCTCGGCGAGCGCGGCACCCGGCTATCAGGCGGCCAACGTCAACGCATCGCCATCGCCCGCGCCCTGCTTACCGATCCGCCGATTCTCATCCTCGATGAGGCCACTTCGGCGCTCGACACCGAAAGCGAACGGCTGGTGCAAGAAGCCATCGATCGGCTCCTCGCCGGCAGAACCGTATTTGTCATCGCGCATCGGCTCTCGACGATCACACACGCCACGCAGATTCTGGTGCTCGACCATGGCCGTGTGATCGAACGCGGCACGCATCTGCAGCTGCTGGCCATAGGCGGCGCGTACGCGCGACTTCATGGTTTGCAGGCCGGCACTTCGCCGGCAAACTGACGCGTGGGCGGGTTCACTGCCCGCGTGCGGTGGCGCGTGTAGTTTTGTAGCGTGGCCACTACTCCAACACTGTTGCACCGAATCGAATACGCGGCGCTGCGCACCATAACCGGGTTGCTCGCGCCATTTGGTGCACGTCGCGCCGGCGCGATTGCCGGTGCGATCACCCGGCTCGGATATTCCCCGCTTCGTATTCGACGCGGTGTGACCGAACGACAGATTGCCGCCGCATTTCCTCAGTTCGACGCGGCAGCCGTGCGGTCGGTAGCCATCGAATCGTACGACAGCCTTGGTCGCGTCGCGATCGAGGCCACTGTTTTATCGCGTGGCACGAAAGATGACGTACTCGGTCTATTTGTGCCTTCACCGGATTTTGCGATCGTCCAGCGCGCCCACGCCGCGGGGAAGGGTGTGATTCTATTGTCCGGCCACGTTGGAAACTGGGAGCTTTCCGCCGCATATATGACAGCGCGCGGACTGCCGGTTGATGCGATCGCCCGCGGCATGGCCAATCCACTCTCCGACTCGTACATCCGCCGTACACGCGAGCGGCTCGGCGTGGTGATCATGCACGACAAAGAAGCGGTGCGCCGCGTTCCGCGCGCACTTCGTGATGGGCGACTCGTGGGGGTACTCTCCGACCAGGCGACCGTGGGATTGGCGTCAACGTTTGTGCCGTTTTTTGGACGTCCGGCAAAAACCCCGCGCGGTGGGGCCGTGTTCGCGCTGCGAGCCGGCGTGCCGGTGATTCGCATCGCCGCGATTCGCCAGCCTGACGGCCGATACCAATTCGTGGCTGAAGAGATTGAAGTCGCGCACACCGGCGACCGCGAGCGCGACGTGGATGAGATCATGATAAAATTCACGGCAATTCTTGAACGGACCGTCCGCGAGCATCCCGGACAGTATTTCTGGCAACATCGTCGCTGGAAGCACCAGCCTCCTGACACTCCCGCGGAGCTGCGCGAGCCATGAGCTACGATATTGATGCACTCCGCAAACGCGAGTTTCCGTGGGCGGCCCGCGGCGAAGCGATCTACTTTGATCACGCATCAACGGGGCCGATTCCGACGCGCTCACGCAAGATGATTGCCGCGATGGGCGAGAAGCGCGCCGAGCCGCACCGCCTGGGCGCCGAGGATTATTTCCCGGTATTGCAGCGCGCCCGTGATCGAGCGGCCCGGCTGATCGGTGCAAACGCCCGCTCGATCGCGCTCGTGACCAACACGTCACACGGTGTGAACATCGCTGCCCGGGTTCTTCCGTATGGACCAGGCGACGTGGTGCTCTCCACTCACGGCGAGTTTCCGGCCAACGTTTATCCGTGGATGGCAGCGGCGCAAGAACGCGGCGCCGAGCATCGGCTACTGCCATTGCGCGGCGATTTGCCGGATGAAGAGGCGCTGATGCAGGCGATCGAACGTGATCCACGCGTGAAAGTTGTGGCACTGTCGTGGGTCAGTTACTGGAGTGGCCACCGGTTTGACATAACGAAAATTGGTACCGCGTGCCGGGAGCGCGGGATTTTCTTCGCGGTAGATGCGATTCAAGGGCTCGGCCCGCTCATGCTCGACGTGAAATCAACGCCGATTGATATTCTCGCCTGCGGCGCTCAGAAATGGCTCTGCTCTCCTTGGGGAGTTGGCTTTACCTACGTGCGCGAAGGGTTGATCGAGCAGCTCGTGCCGTCCGAAGTCGGGTGGTACGCACAGGCGTCGAGTGGTGATTTTTCAAAATTTCTCGACTACGATCCCACGTGGGCGCATGATGCCCGCCGATTTGAGGTGATCACGCTGGATTTCGTACACTTCGCGGGAATGGCCGAATCCATCGGGTTGTTTCTTGAACTCGGGCCGGCCGCGGTGGCCGCTCATGTGCGCTCACTCGGCGACCGAGCCGTGGCATTTGCCGATGCGACGCCAGCCGTCACGCTCGTCACGCCACGTGAGCCGGAGCGGCGGGCCGGTGTGCTGGCGTTTCGAATGGCCGATGTGGCAGCGGCGAGTGAACGATTGAAGGCGGCGCGTGTGACGCATTCGGTGCGAGAGGGATGCATTCGGCTGGCGCCCCACTTCTACAACACGATGGCGGAGCTGGATCAGGTGCTGGAGTTGCTGCCGGGTTAGGTGCGTCTGGGCAGGAGCGCTTGTTCGACTTCGCGGTCGGCGTCGGCGGCGATTTCCAGTTCACGACCCACATTTGCTGCGGCTTGCAGCGCCTCGGTGACCGATGAAACGGGTGCTGCTCCGAGTTGCAAACGGAGTAGCCCGAGTCGAATCGACTCCAGTGCCGCCACTGTGGTGCCGAGCCGTCCGGACGCCGCCTCGCGTTCCTTTCGGAGATCAGCGACCTCGGCGTTCGATGTAACTGACGCCAACGTCTCGTCAATTTTGTCGAGTGTCTCGCGGAGGAATCGCGCTTCGGTTTCGAGGCGCCGTACAGTATCCGGGACATCCTTAAGCTGTTTCCGCAGTGGTTTTGCTAACGCTTGAAATAGTGCGTCAGTTGCGCGGCCCAGGGCTACTTCCGTGAATTGAGGCATCGACGGCGGAAGGATTGCACTTCGTTTGAGTCCAATGCTGGCGAAGCGAACGAACCGCTCGCCCCACTTTCCGGCCCAGAATTTTTCGACTGTTGTTGCGCCAGATCGGCTCGTCTGTCGAAAGTAATTGCGAAGCGCTCCCAACGTACCGGCAAGTCCTACAATTGCGCCGACAATGAGCGCGGCAAACGCTGGATTGTTCATGCTGCCGTTCGTCAGGACAACGAACGGTATTGAAACGGCTGCCACAGTGAAGCCCACGGCCGCCGAAATCGTCAGCGTCTTCGTTTGAAAATTCCATTCGTTGGCTGCTTCGTAATCGAGTTCCTCACGCTGGCGACCCCAGTGGGTCCCAAGTGCGGCACGCAAGTCGCCGATGGTGTACCCGGCGCGCAACACCCGCCGTAAACGCTGCGATTCCGGAATCACGAATACCAAAAGCGGCAGGACAGGCAGCAATCCAAAAAAAAGCGGCGACCCTGCTATCGCGGCCGACACAAGCAACGCGCTGATATAAATGGTCAGGATTATGCGAGGTTTACGATCGCCCACAAAGCTCGCGATCCACACCCGAATCGGCGCTGGAATCTCTTTCGGCTGCTCGAATGCAGCGTCCACGGCCTCGGCAAATGCCTCAGCCGTCTGCCATCGGTTCTGAGGCAACTTCTCCAAACACTTTTCGACGGTCGCGGCCAGCCGGCGCGGCACGGCGGGCGCCACTCGGGCAATTGGTTCAAGGACGCGCGAAATGTGTGCAGCCATCACGTCAGTGGCATTTGGCCCGTCAAACGGCACTCGCCCCGTCAGCGCATAGTAGCCAACCACTCCGAGCGAATAAATGTCGCTCCGCGCATCCGCCGGCTCGCCGCACGCCTGCTCGGGGCTGAGATAGTGTACAGTGCCGCGGATATACCCGGCGTCGGCGAGCGACAGCGAGTCTGCCGCACCGGCAATCCCGAAATCCGTCACAAGCGCGCGGTGCGACACTGAGTCCAACAAAATATTGTCCGGCTTTACATCGCGGTGCACGATGCCTCGCAAATGCGCGTAGGCAAGCGCCCACGCAATTTCGCGGAGAATTCCTGCCGCTTCAGATGCCGGGAGTGCGCCCCGCGCCCGTAACTTTTCACCGAGCGTACCACCCTCGATGTATGTCATCACGAAGAAAACGAAATCGTCCACTTCGTCGACGTGATGAATCGGCACAATGTTCGGATGGCTCAGCTGGGCGGCCATTTGCGCTTCGTTCACGAACCGCTCGCGCAGTTCGGGCCGGGAAGCCGCGAGTGCGCGCGGCAACACTTTGATCGCCACCGGCCGCGCCAATCGCACCTCGCGCGCCAAGTACACGATGCCCATTCCGCCGCGCCCCAACTCACGCTCCAGCGAATATCGCCCCGCGACCGCCTGCTGGAACGCGATAAATTCCGCATCGGGCGCGGTTGCTAACCCATGGGGCGTGTTCACTGGGCCATACTACGCCAACTCGGCGACGGCGATATCGCGGCCGCCTTTGCGCACCAGATACCAGCGCCCGCGCACCGACCGGTCGCGTGGCACTGTGAGTGTGTCACCAGAGAGTTTCTCACCATTCACACTTACGCCGCCCTGCTGCACAAGTTTCTTCCCAGCGCCGCGTGAAAGACTGAATGCCTGCTCCAGGACGTCGAGCACGTTCAGCTCGGTCGCGCCCGGAAGCTTCACCGTCGGGATTTCTGCGGAAAGCATCACGAAGACTGCATCGTCAATCGAATTCGGATCGACGGTCTTGTCGAATACGATCCGTGACCCACGTTCGGCGCTTTGAGCGGCCAAAGCCCCATGGACCAGCGTCGTCACCGCAGCCGCAAGCCGATGCTGGGCGCCCCGAACGTGTGGTTGCAACTGGTGCAAATCTTCCCACGTCTTGATCTCGGATTGCGACAAGAGCGTAAACATCCGCAAATACCGCCCTACATCAGCATCTTCGGTATTCACCCAAAATTGATAGAACTGATATGGCGAGGTGAGCGCGGCATCGAGCCAAACGGCACCCGCTTCAGTTTTTCCAAACTTTTTCCCACTCGCCGTGGTAATGAGCGGCGCCGTCAGCGCGTGTGCAGCTCCGGCGGCTGACCGACGGATCAGCTCCACGCCGGACGTGATGTTCCCCCACTGATCGCTGCCACCTACCTGCAACGTTACACCGCGCGTCTTGAACAACTGCAGAAAATCGTAGGCCTGGGTCAACATGTACGAGAACTCGGTATACGAAATCCCCGTCTCCAGTCGCGACTGGACGGTGTCTTTTGCCAACAAAAAGTTCACGCTAAAATGTTTGCCA
>JANYKA010000159.1 GCA_025358315.1 Gemmatimonadota bacterium
AACCAATGGCGACTCTGGTTGAGAGATCGCGCTTTTCGCAGCACGATGGAACCTCCGCTATCTGTCAGAGGAATCACCGACTCCGACTTGCCGACGAGGAACTGATCTACGGCACGCTCCGGGCCATTCCAGCAGAGACTCGAGTAGTCGTGAACAATCAGAAATCCGCCTGGCACCAGTCGCGGATAGAAGTACTCGAGGGCGTCGCGCATCGGCGCGTAGAGATCGCAGTCAAGATGAACGAGGCAAAACGTCGCGGCGTCTGGGTGCGCCGATGTAGACGACGGAAAGTGGCCCTTGATGTAGCACGTGCTCTCCTCGCCCACGACCGCACGTACCGAGTCGAGCGAGGTGTCTTGGAAGTGCCGCGGTGTGCCGGCGTCGACACCGTCCAGGTCATTTTGGTCGAACCCTTCGAACGTATCCAACAGGTACGCCGTCCGCCCTAATGTGCGAGCGATGTCGGCCAAATAAACCGCCGTACCGCCCTTGTACACTCCTAACTCGGCGACATCGCCGGTTATGCCTTCCTTAGCAATGATGTCGAGCACCAAGCAAAAGAAGTAAAAACGTGCAAGGTCGGTGCCGTTGCCCGCATCGGCAGCCAATCCGCGACGCAGCAAGGCATCGGGTCGCGCGAGGCCGCCTCGGTCACGATAGATCCCATAGTTGGCGGTGTACCGCTGCGGCGGTTCGGCGCGATACTGCCATAACAACTTTGCGCCGTCTTCATCGAGACGTGCTCCGGTCACGTCTTACTTATCCGGTTATCGATTGCGGCAACCATTTCGCCGAAACAGCGCAGACTGTCGATCTCTCGGCTACTTAGCGTGATACCGAAAAGTTCTTCGGCCCGAAAAAGAATCTCGACGTGGTTGAAGCTATCCCAGCCGTCAACGTCTCTGGGCGTGTCCTCAGAAGCAAGCACCAGATCTTCACGTTGCAAAACATCCCGGAAAATCCGAGTCAGTTGTGCGGAGACTTCCGTCCGATTCATTGTCGGTTATACGATGAGAGAGTGAAAAGGAAAGCGACGCATGCAATTCAATTGCGGACCCAGGAGACGAGTGTGCCATTCTGATAGCGCGTGCGGTTCTCGGCACGCGAAATCTTGCCACTGGTTGATTTGATCAACGTGTCCGGCTGCAGCACTTTCACAACCGAGGGCGCCAGCATCACCTCGTTAGAAACCACCGTCCGAATATCGCTTTGCAGTTTCTTGTGCAGAGACTCGGGACGTGTCGATTCCACCAGAATGATTACGTCTTCCGTCCCGGTCACATCATTCGCGGTTCCGAACGCGACACAGCGTCCTGGACGGACGCCATCCACCTGTGAGATGCAGGCTTCGATATCGTGCGCGTACACGTTTCGTCCGGCCACGATGATGAGATCATCCATCCTCCCGCAGATGTAGATCTCTCCATCGACGCGGAATCCCAGATCATGTGAGTGATACCAGCCATCGCGCAGGCGGCTGGCGGTCAACGCAGGCTGTCGGAAGTAGCCGTCAAAGAGCGAGCTGCCACGCACGCATACTTCCCCCACATGACCGTCGGGCACGGCAGCGCCGTCGGCGGTTTGTATTTCGATCTGGACACCATCAATGGCCTGACCACAACTCAGGAAGCGCACGAGGTCTGCGCCCTCGGTCGGCGCATGGACCTCGCGGTCGCGCTGCAAACGAACGGTATCTACCGACAGACGGCGCACCACTGAAGAGAGCGAGGATTGCGTGGCCACGAACACATTCTCGGCCATCCCGTAGGACGCTTGTAATTGCGAGTCTGTGACGCCATGGGCGGCAAAGGTCGCTAGGAAGCGCTCGAATGTTTCAGGTTTGCAGGGCTCCGAGCAATTGATGAAGGCTTTCACTCGATCCAGTCGCACCTGCTTCGGCAGGTGAGCCGAAAATCTGACGAGGTGATTGAATGCGAAGTTTGGAAGCCACATCATCGCGTTGTCGTGCTGCGCTGCCAATGCGAGAATGCGATGCGGCTTGGCCATCCACTCAAACGGATCCATAGACACCACCCGCAGGCCGAGCACGAACGGCATGACGGTGCAGGAGAGCAGCCCCATGTCGTGATAAACGGGCAGCCACGTCACGCACGATTCAGCTCCGGAAATTTGCAGCGCCACACGCAGACTTTCGACGTGCGTCAGGATCGTCCGATATCTGAGTGCGACGCCCTTCTTCAATCCCGTCGTGCCGGAGCTGTGCTGCAACAGCGCAATATCATCGAGATCAATATCTGGCGGTTCGAAGCGCTCACCCTGACTGCTTCCAACCAGTTCGTGTACCCCGCACATCGGTATCGCGTGATCACGACCCAGCAGGCTGACGACTGCGTCGTCGGCAATGATCAGTGCCGGTTGGATGTGCGCGATAAG
>JANYKA010000221.1 GCA_025358315.1 Gemmatimonadota bacterium
GATTTCTATCGTCACCCCTTGCTATAACGAAGCGGGCAACGCGCGGGAAATGTACGAGGCCATCCGGGCAATCTTCGCCGGACTGCCCCAATACCGTTACGAACACATTTTTATCGATAACGCTTCCAAAGACGGCACGCCACGCATTCTGCGCGAACTGGCCGCTGGCGACGCAAACGTGAAGGTAATTCTCAACACAAGGAACTTTGGACACGTGCGGTCCGGATATTACGCGTTGTTGCAAACCAGCGGCGAGGCGGTGATTGCCTTGGCGTGTGATTTTCAGGACCCGCCCGAACTGATCCCGGAATTCCTGCGCCGGTGGGCCGCCGGGTCAAAGGTGGTGCTGGGCGTCAAAGAATCGAGTGACGAGAGGGGCATTTTCTATGCCCTCCGCGACCGCTATTACCGGACGCTCGCCCGCATTGCCGACATCGAACTGGTTCGGCAGAGTACCGGCTTTGGTTGCTTTGATAAATCCGTGATCGAGGCGCTGCGACGGATTGACGATCCGTATCCATACTTCCGAGGGCTGATCGCCGAGATCGGGCACGAGCCGTCGATAATTCCGTATCGGCAACCAGCGCGCAAGCGCGGCATTTCGTCACAGAATTTCTACACACTGTATGATCTCGCCTTCCTCGGCATCGTCAGCCATTCGAAGGTGCCGTTACGGCTGGCCACGATGATGGGCTTTACGCTTTCGGCGCTAAGCCTATTAGTAGCATTAGGATACTTAATTGCGAAACTATTGTTTTGGTCGCAATTCTCGTTCGGAATCGCCCCCATTCTCATCGGCTTCTTCTTCCTGACATCGGTACAGCTGTTCTTCATCGGAGTCGTCGGCGAGTATATCGGATCGATCTACACACAAGTTCGACACCACCCTCACGTATTCGAGAAGGACCGGATAAACTTTTGAGTTTCCGCACGGCGACCGTGCGGATAAGGGCGCTCGCCGCGGACCCGGGAGTGCGTGGTGCCGCCGCGAGCCGCATGATCGCGCTCGTCGGGGCTCCATTCTCGCTGTATCTCGCCGCGACGCGCCTCCCGGCAGACACCCAAGGCTACTATTTCGTCGCCATCAACATCCTGGCCATCGCCCAGCTATGCGAGCTCGGCCTTGGGACCATCGTCGTGCAATTCGCCAGTCATGAATGGCCGAGTCTCAGATGGGGATCGCGAGGTGGACTCGATGGTGACCCAGGGGCACTCAATGCCATCTCGGCGATACTGCTCGCTGCAATTCGGTGGTTTGCCGTAGCGGCGCTGGTGCTGTTCGTGATTGCCGGCATCGGGGGAGTGCTACTCTATGGACCGCCGATGTTCGGCGATGGCTTCGGCTTCGCCGTGCTGTGGTGCAGCTTCATCGCACTGACTGCTGTCTATTTGCCGTTGATTCCCTTTCTGTGTGTCACCGAGGGGTGTGGCGATCTCGTGGCACTGCAACGGATGCGGTCGTGGCAGGCCGGAGGGATATTAGTTGGCATATGGACCGGAATCATCCTCGGGGGCCCGTTGCTCGCCGCCTGGATCGCTGCCGCACTGCAGCTCACGATCGCGGTTGCCTGGCTCGTTCGCCGCCACCCGGCACTACTTCAGTCCCCGAGTTCACTCCCGGCGCACTTCGTCAGCACAACAAGCGGGATTCGGGAGCGTTACCGGACCGAACAAGGACGGAGCGCCCAATTGTGGCTTGCATTGAATCTCGCGCCGCAGCTCCTCGTGCCTGTCCTCCTCTGGCTGCGGGGCGGTGACGTCGCTGGTCGACTCGGCGTGACGCTGGCATTGGCACTGGCCCCGTTGACGATTTCCGTCGCCTGGCTACATGGCAGATACCCGTCGCTCGGCGCACTTGTCGCCGACGGTCACACGAATGAATTCGAAATGTTAGCACGGCGCGCAACCCTCGAGTCTGTTGCGGTGTTCGTCGCCTGCGCATTGGCGCTCATCGGTGCTGTACAGCTCCTGCCCTTCGCCCTTCCAGCACTCGCCGTGCGGGTAATGCCTACCGCCGCTCTTGTCGCATTGCTGTGCGGAAGTTTCGCCTCTTTGTTGCAGCAAGCCATGGCCGGCTACCTTCGCGCGTTTCGCGATGAAGCGATCGCGATGGCCATCGTCACTGGAAATTCCGCGGTTGTGGTGGTCAGCGCGGGGGCTGCACGAATCGGAGGCGCGACGGCGATGGTTTGGGGATATGCGGCAGCGAGTTTGTTGATCGCGTTACCGATTGCTGTTATCCACTTCGCAACGATGCGCCGCAAGCGCCTGAGGGGTGCGTAGCGCGGCTAGGCGAACAGCCGATGTCGCGGTACAGCATAGCAGATCAGGTCGAATCCTTCTTCGTTGTGTGGGCGAAGAAAAAATGCATAATCGTCGCGATATTTGCGAAGCAAAAGTGGAATCGTCCAAAGATGATCCTGCCGATGATAGACGCAGATCGCGAGCACCGGAGCACTTTCGGCGATAAGCCGCTGGGCACCGAGCAAGGCATCATATTCAGCACCTTCGATATCGAGCTTTAGCATCGTCGGCCGCATACCACTGACGAGCGTATCGATCGACTCCGCCATCACCGTGATTGTCCCGGGACCAGATGCGGGTTGGGTCGCGCTCGCTGCAGTACCAGTGGCATCCAGATGAAGCACCCCGCGGCTCGACGCGAGTGCAACCTGCCGGCAACTGATCTTTGCGCACAACACGGGCGGAAGAGCAGCGATTGTCGCTTTCAATTTTGCATAGTTATTCGGATCCGGCTCGCACGCTAGCACGGATTGGAATCGTCCGCCGTGTTCAGCAATAAGCGATTGGATCGTATCCCCGTCGAACGCACCACCGTCGATTATTGACTCGTCGTCACGCCATGCGTATAGGTCGGTTGGAAAGTATTGTGGGTGCCCTACCGGATGGGCGAGGCCGTCGAAGTCCGCAAGCAAACGAAACCGTACCTGCGACAAGTACTCCCCGCGCGACGCGGCGTCTTCCCAGAGGTCAAATCCGGCCCGCACAGCTGCGGCCTGCTCGACAACGTGATGCGGCTCGTCCTGCAAGTAATACGGAAGGGTGGCCCGCGGGTACTTCCAAAACAGCGGCGGGAACGGGAGTACACTATCGCAGCCTAGCGCGGTGAGCTGTTCGCGGGAGTGACTATAGCGATGCAGGCTACCGGCCCCCCAAATCGTCACGACAAATACGGCCGTACGACCGTACGCACGCGCGGCATCTGCGGGGGCTAATACCGGCACTCCTTCGACCATCGTCCCTTGCCGGCTCGCCGAGTTATCGACGAACGCGATCGGCTCCGCGCCATACGCGCGCATTCCAGCGAGTGCCCGGCGCCCGAGCCCACCGGCACCGAACAGGAGCACGGGACGTCCGCCCGATCGTTCATCGAATGCGCGCGCCGCGTGGGCCTGAACCGCACCCGGATCTGTCGCCAGGAGATTGTGTAGCGCATCGCGGTCGGCCAAGTGCTCGGTCATCGCCCCGTGTTCGCGCCTACCGGGCGATCCGCAACTTCGTAATCGACAAGCGGCACGATCATGTTGGATCGCAACTCTTCTTCAGGGAGGAAGGGGAACATGTCTTCCAGAGGCGCCGTTATCATTTGGCCGTCGGGCAAGCGCTTGGACGATACTCGCGGGCTGAACGGTTGTGCGGGATCGATCATCACTTCGCAGATGGATGGGCCATCGGTAGCAAGAGTTTCCCTGATTGCCGCGGCGAGACCGGCATGAGTTGCAACGCGGATGAATGGCAAGTCAAACCCCGCCGCGAGCCGGCCAAAGTCCGGAAACGTCACCCCGCTTTCCGGTGAGGCGCCAATCGGGTTGTCCGCGAAAAAACTAGACTGAGTCAATCGGATCGATTGATAGCCATTGTTGTTAAAGATGAAGAGCTTTACCGGGAGCCCATGGCCGCGAAGCGTCTGTAGCTCCTGCACATTCAACATGATGCTGCCGTCACCAGCGATGCACACCACGCGCTTCTGACCGCGGCCAATGCACGCGCCGATTGCCGCAGGAAGATCGAACCCCATCGGCGCGCACCCTGAATCGGAAAAGAGGCGTTGCCCCGTGCGAAGACGAACCGATTGAAACGTCGCAATGCACGCGGTGCCATCACCCGTGACAATCACATCGTCGTTGGCCAAAGCATCACTGAGCGCACTACCGAAACAATACGGGTTCACCAGCTGCTCCCGCGTCCAGTACTCTGGCAATACTACGGGATACCGTTTCTTTCGTTCGGCGCACCAAACCACCCAATGCCTGTGCGCCTCCGTCGGCATCGTGAAAGGTAGCGCAAAAAGAATGTGGATGACTGCCGCAACATCGGCGTGTACGGGTAGCGATGGCCGGATTGTCGGCTTCTGGAGTTCGGCCGCGTCAATATCCACGACGATAAGATCGGCATGACGGGCGAAGTGCTGCCACGCATAGCTGACTTGCCGAATGTTCAGTCGACAGCCCAATACGAGAACACAATCGGCGTTTTGCACAGCGAAGTTGCCGGGTCGGTCTCCTATGGTGCCCGGACGTCCCGCGTACAGCCTGTGGTCAGTTGGAATGAGGTCATGTGCGTTGAAACCGGTCACAACCGGTATTCCAAGTTTTTCCACCAGCTGAAGGAACAGCTGCTCCGCACCACCAAGTCTCACCCCAGCACCGGCATACACCACCGGTCGATCACTTCGCGATAAACGGGCGCTGATGTCCCGGCAGACCGCATCGAGAGCCTCCCCCGAAAGCGGCGTCGGCCCTTCCGGCTGTGCGGAAAACGGTGCGAGTGATTCTTCTTCAATCATTATCGCCTGGACGTCGACAGGAATATCGATCCATACCGGACCCGGACGACCAGTCACCGCTTCGTGCAGGGCGCGCTCGAGATGATAGCGGATCGTCAGCGGGTCGGTCACGCACACCGCGTACTTGGTCACTGGCCGCGCCATCGCGACGATGTCGACCTCTTGATCACCAAGCTGACGGAGCGGAAGGGTGTATGACGAAACCATCGTTTCACGCTTCACCTGCCCCGACACGACGATCATCGGCAGTGAATCAACGTACGCGCCGTAGACACCTGTGAGAGCGTTCGTGCCACCCGGACCAGTCGTCACCTGAACCAGCGCGGGACGATTAAGCAAACGGGCGTAGCCCTGCGCCGCAATCGCACACGCCTGTTCATGATGACAGGGAAGCCACCGCATTCCCTCGCAACGCCCGACGGCGTCGTTTAGATGCATAGCACCGCCGCCGGTGACGATGAAAGTATCGTTTACGCCGTGGCGCACGAGGGTGCGCAAAACGTAGTCAGCTAGCCGGATCATGGCGCGTAGGGATCGAGGCGAAGTACAGGATTAGTGAGCCCGTGCGCCGAAATCGTAGCAGCGATCTCGGCGCCATGCAACAGCGAGCCGATGACGATTGGCAGGTCTGGCATCGCCCGCAACTCGTCTGGGCGCACGACGCCCACGCCGGCGATCGTCCGACCAAAATATATCGGGTTGGAGTCCGTAAACGCGCGAATTTGCGCCGTGGCCAACGGCGTATCCGCAAGAAGGATCGCCGTCGTTTGCCCGGTTCCCCACACAATGACGTCGCGACCCGGAATATCAAGCGCAACACACCGATCTGTCACGCGCGCGAGTAGCGCCTCCGAAGCGGCGATGTAGCGTTCGAGTTCCAGGCGCAGTATACGGTCTGGTTCCCGCAGTACGGCAGGCATCGGGTCAACGGCTTCTGCGAGAATCCACGCGCATGGGTACCGCGCAACGGGCGATGAAGCGATCGTCTTTGTACCACTGTCCAACACGCGCCATCCGTGGCTGGTGAACAAGTGCCGTAGCGTGGATTCCGAAAAATGGTTGATATGCTCAGTATTAAAATCGAGAAATGGCGCGACGAGAAAATCCGCATAACGGGCGGCGTCGGGGACTTCGGCATACACACGTCCACTCGCCGACATGATCGCGCGAATCGCATCAATCGCCCCGCCGACGTCGCGGACATGCTCGAGTACGTGCGAGAGCACTACAAATTCTGCGGGCTTCGAAAGCTGCGGAAGCGAGGAGAACGATCCGATCTCTCCCCGTACACCGGCGATAGCTGACGTTACCACCGCGCAGGCGGGGGCTGGATCGATGCCAGTGAGATTTGAAAACCCGAGCGCAGCCAATCGACGTAGCAAACCACCCGCACCGCAGCCAATGTCGACGATATGTGCCGTGCGGTCAGCGGTCATCGCAGCGATCGTGCACGCCGTTTCGTTTAGTCGCTGGTCATCCCACGATTGCGCACCACTTCCCGTCCCCGTGGCAAGGTCCGCGTACTTTGAATCGTCTCTGTAGAACCGATCGTAAGCTTCCTGCGGCGGTAGCGGGGTCGCGTACGCCCCGCCGCAGTCACGGCAACTGACCACCGAATAGCCATCCGCGAGCGGATGACCGTCGGGGAGGACGAAACGGCGGTGGTGCAATGTGTCGGCCGCCCGCGCGCCGCATACCGGGCATGGGCGCTCGTCGTTGCCCGCTACCGGATCAAAGCCCACGTCTCTCAATCATCTGCCGCAACTCGGGTGTACGTGAGTACGGGTTGTCGAATACGTCGATGTTAACCGGCGCATCTTTTGTTAGCGGCTTCATCAGAACGTCGCCTTCGACGAGCTCGCGACTTGAGATTTGACCCTTCTGCAGAGGAACAGCGAGATAGTAGTCGTCTCGCGTGATGCGGGCGCCGGCCGGCAGGTCTCGGCCGGCATATACTCCGCGAACTAAAGCGTCGAGGTATTCTATTTCCTTCCGCGGCAACATGCGCCGTTGCACCTCCGATCCGCCGCACATCGCTTTCGCGCGAGTGAAGGCAGCGAACCAGTTGCTGACTTCCTCCGGAGTCGAACAATAGGAAGACAGCGTCCTGTCCGGCGTCACAATGTCGACGTGTCGCTCAAAGGTGCGCGCACCCTTTGCGTACGCGAGCAGCATCGTCGCGTCGATATCCGCCGACATTTCGTGTCCGGACCATCCGATCGCAAGGCTCGGATATCTTTGGCGGAGGAAATCGATCTGATTAAGTTCGAGCTCCTGCGACTCCGACGGATAGAGAGACACGCAATGATTGATCGCGAGCGGAATCGATCGGTTTCCGAAAAAGGTTACGATCGCATCCATGTCTCCTACCGAGGCGCCGCCCGTTGACGCAATCACCGGTTTCCGTGTTTTTGCGATCTTCTCCAGTAATGTCCAGTCGGTAATGTCCGAACTAGCGATTTTAATGATCTCGATTCCGAGCTCGACGCATAGATCCACGCTCCGCTCATCGAATGGCGTCGCCATGCGAATACAGTTGCGACGGCGGATCTCCTCCACAAGCGTCCCATAGTCGGCATCGGACAACTGCGTGTCGACCGTCTTCTTGACGTATCGGATGTCCTGCCGATCACGAAAATCTTTGTGGATAAAGTGATCGATGTCACGGAATTGCAACTTGATCGCGCAACGCACGTTGTGGTATCGCGACACTGTCGTGAAGTCGCGAATGATACGAAGTCCGCGGTCGACCGAACCCCAGTGATTGTTGGCGACTTCAAGCACGAACAGTTCGTCAAAGATATTGCGCTCGATCACGGCTTAAATTCCTCCGGAACAGCAAAGGTGGTGCGAAATCCGGCGATGAGCTCCGTCCAGGCGTGATAGCCACACGCGGTCAAAATCCGCTCAACACGGGCGTCCGTAAACTTATCGCCAATGCGATGATTTGTATCCATCACCCAACGCGGACGGTGGGTGCGGAGCCACTCCTGCGCGCCGCGACAAATATCCACGGCGTCCGATGTTATGCACAGGTCACACCCCGCAGAGCGGACGGCACGACGCACTTGCCACATTGCAGCGCGACGCAATAGGGGCATCGCAACCGGCTGTCGCTCCAAGAATCGCCGCAACAGTCCGCTCACGACTGGCCTGCCACGATGCCGCCGTGCTCGACCCACCACTTTGCCGTGCGTGCAATAGCCTCGTCGAGCGGCACCGTTTCCTCTAGGCCAAGCTCGCTTCGTGCACGGGCCGTGTTGGGTACGTGCCAGTGCGAACGCGCGCCAGGCACTGGCACTTGAGCGATCTCCACGGTGCTGCCGAGCAGGTCGGACACGCGGTGCGCCAACTCACTGATCGAGACGGCGTGCTCCGATCCCACATTGTACGCGCGACCGGGCTCACCCTTCAACAGTAAATTCCAGAGCCACACAATCAAATCGCCAGCATAGAGATAACTGCGCACCGGGGTGCCGTCCCCGCTCACCCGGATTGGCTCGCGACGCAGTGCAGCGCCAATGAAGTTGCCGAACGCAAAGGCCGAATCGAGGGGAATCCAAGGACCACAGAGTGCAAAACCACGCGCCAGTACGATCTCCGGTGCGCCAGACTTCCGTGACTCGACAAGCAGCGCCCGTTCCGCATCGCGCTTGGCGCGCGCAAGGCACGCGGCGGCTCCTGCACCAATCGGAACGCCCGGATCATCCTCGGTAATTGGCGGAGCCGGTGTGAAGTGCGCACCAGATACGGACCCGGAACTTAGCTGCAACATCCGGCGAACCCCCGCAGCTGTCGCCAAGTCGCGAATACGAAGCGAACCGTCTACCACCATCCGCGCCACCCCTTCTGGATCAGCTGCTATTTCCTCTGGAGAACCGGTATTTGCCGCGTGAATGGCATAGTCAATCGCGCCAACGTCGAGTGTGAACGTCCGCACATCTCCTCGCACGATGTCGAGCCATGGCGACTGTACGGCCCAAGGCAGACGTGCAAATAACCGAAGCGGCTCGCGCACGAGCACCACGACGCGCAGGTCAGCGCCCGCCCGTGCGCGCGCATGTGCAATTGACTCGAGAAGTAGCGTGCCAACGAACCCTGTAGCCCCGGTGAGGAACAGGCGTGCGCCAGAGAGTTCCATCCAGCGGTCGCGTGTGCGACCAAGCGCCGCATCTAGGTCCTGCTGCAGAACTCTGGGCTCGGGTCGCGACAAACTGTTCAACCGGTTGCCGGAAGCCAGTCCCAGGTACGACGGAGCGCATCGTCGAACGACGTCCACGCCTCGAGCCCAAGTTCGGTGCGAGCCACTGCAGTCGAAGGCACATACCGCGACGGCACCGCAGACGGCGTCGGCTCGATCGCCCGCGTCACCGCGACCGGAGGTATCGGCAACTGCGCCACGCGTTGCGCCGCGTTCCACATCGAGACGGCTTCTTCCGATCCGACATTGTATGCCGCCCCCGCACGCCCACGTGCGAGCAGTGTCCAGCACCACGCCGCCATATCAGCGGCGTAGAGCCACGAGCGGATCGGTGTGCCGTCCCCGGTAAGATCGACAGTGCGACCGGCGCGGGCATCGCCGAGAAAATTGCCGATGGCAAATTGCCCGTCGAATGGAAGGCGCGGACCCACGATCGCAAACATCCGCGCCGACACAAAACCGACGCCTTTCGCAACCGCCGCGTTGCCCCGCTGTTCAGCGCGCCATTTTGCCGCTCCAAACCGTTGAGCCGGATCATCGTCGCTCGCCCGTCCCGTATAACTCTCGCTCATGCGCTCCAGCGATGGCGGTTGCGGACCGTACACCGAGCCCGAACTCACCTGCAAAAAACGGCAACCTTTTCCCGTCTCCGCTTCTTCAATCATTCGCTCTGATCCGTGCTCGATCACATCCACCACATCGTCCGGCCGCTCGGCGTTCATGCGCGGAGGGGACGCCGACGCGCAGTGCACGTAGTGCGTAAACGCGTGGGTTGGTGGGTCGACCATTCGCACATCGCCAACGTGAATGCGCAGCATTGGACTGGTCGCGAGATGCGGAAACCGATCCGTAAACGCGCTCCGATCACGAACGAGCGCCGTCGCTTTGATACCGAGATTCAATGTCGCATCGGCGTGCAACAGTGTTTCGAGCAACCAACTGCCGACAAAACCCGTCACGCCTGTGATAAATATCCGCGCACTGCGATAGTCATCCCATACGTGGCGCGTGTGGTCGACCACTTCGTTGAGATCGCGTTGGGTCAGTTTACTCACGCACGCCTTCGCGACAGAACATCCGCATACAGTCGGCCACATAGTCGAGCATCTCGGCCGTCAGCCCTGGGTAGCAACCAATCCAGAGGGTACCGCGCATCACCGCATCCGTGCGCGCGAGATCGCCAACGGTGCGAAATTCCAACCCCTTATACGCGGGTTGACGCACCAGATTGCCGCCAAACAACAGTCGCGTCGCAATCTTCCTTCCTTCCAAAAACCTCACCAGCGCATTGCGATCGAACGG
>JANYKA010000242.1 GCA_025358315.1 Gemmatimonadota bacterium
TCGCACCGAAGAGGAGCAGGACGACAAGGAGGAGCAGGCCGATTTCCGTCGGTCCAAAGATCGAGGCTTGCAGTGGCATACCGTCTCCTAGAATAGCGACCGCGCAATCAGATAAGCGATCAGGACCCCGACGAGACTCAGCAACGAGACGTCGAGCGCGACAGGTCCGAGCGCGAACTTCAAGATAATCAGATTCACTTCGAAAGAGCCTAATGACGGGCTCACAAATGCCGTACTCAGAAACTCCTTTACCGACCCGCTCGGCAACCACATCCGGGCCATCTGCTGCATCAGCCCACCCACCACGAACCCGATGGCGAGGACTACAGTATGATACCCCGGTCGATGTTTGGACGATCCTTTCTGGGCCATCGTTACGACCTCCGGTCCATCACGTAGCCAATGGCGTCGGCCAACGATTGGCGCGCCTCGGAATCGGGGATCCCACTCAGGGCCTCCTCGGCTTCCTGTGCGAACTCCTCCCCTTTGCGGCGTGCGTAGTCCAAACCGCCACAATCGGCCACAATCGCCACCACATCGGCGATCTCCTGGTCGTGCGGCACCGGTGACGCAAAGAGCGCATCGACCTGCTGGCGCTGTTTGGCGGTCATATTCGGCAACGCCGCAATCAGTGGCAGGGTAACCTTGTGTTCGCGCAAATCGAGCCCGCTCGGCTTGCCGGTCACGCTTTCGACCTCAGTGTAGTCGAGCAGGTCGTCGGCCACTTGGAACGCCATGCCAATGCTTTCGCCAAAGCGCCGCATTTCTGAGCGATATCGCGGCGCGCCGGCGAGGGCGCCCATTTCGCAACTCGCACCGATCAGCGACGCGGTCTTGGCGCGAATCAGGGTGTCGTAATCGTCTTCGGAAAAGTTCAGCGCGTCGTACGAAGCGAGCTGGCGGAGTTCGCCAAGCGTCATCGTGTTCGATGCATAGGTAAATGCGCGCAACGGCTCAAGATCACCCAGACGAACCAACTCGGCGATCGCTTTCGAAAATAGATAGTCGCCCATCAACACAGCCACTTCGTGACTGAACAGCGAGTTGACGGTCGGCATACCACGGCGCAGCACAGAATGATCGACCGAATCGTCGTGCACGACACTGGTGAGATGCACCAGCTCGGCGACCGCGGCCAGTGAGACCGCGCGATCTTCCGAGCATCCGTCGAGTTCGCTTGCGAGGAGGAGCAATGACGGGCGGAACATCTTCCCTTTCATCCCCTGCAGGTGTTCGCTCACGGCCTGGACGATTGGGGCGTCGGCTTTGACGATTCTCCACATCTCGTCCGGCACACGGTCGAGCCGGTCTCGCACCGGAGCCTGGATGTCGAGCAACGCGGGGGCCACCGGAATTCGCATCCGCGCTTCGAGGCTCACTTCATCGCCTTGTCGACGGCGTTGAGGCGGTCACCCACATCGCGGAACTGAATATCCACAGAGAATACGCGTTCGTAAAATCCTTTCGCCTCGGCGGGCTTGCCGAGCGCTTCGTTCACGTACCCGAGCAAATAGAGCACGCCAACGAGCTGTTCATCACCAACGCCGGGTTCATTGACGGCGCGGTGCAAAATTGTTTGGGCAACGGGCAACTGTTTTTTCTCAAGGAAACATTGGCCAAGCGCTTCATACGTACGCACCCGCTGCTGCGTCCCGCGGAGTGCCTTCTGGAATTCAGAAATGGCTTCGTCCATCAAGCCCATTTCTTTGAACGCGACGCCGAGGTCGTAATGCGATTCGTGATCTTCTTCGGAAACGTTTTCGGCGACGCCCTGTTTGAACTTCTTGAGCATGTCTTTGAAGTCCGCTTCTTCGTCACCGCTCGGCGCTTCTTCATCAACGACCATGCGCGTGGACTTCGGGCCTTCGTCGGCGCGGAGCCAATCACCGAGCGAAACGAATTCGTCGTCACTGTCGCTGGCCTTAGTGATTTCCGGATGGGCGGCGGCGAGCTGTTCGGCATCGATGGCGGCGGTGTAGCGCCGGCCCTTGAGCGATTCAGACGATTCCCGCACCGGTTCTGCCGCCACAGCGGGCGTGCCACCGTACGATTCGATTGCCGCCTGGGCGCGCAGATCGTCGGGGGCGATTTCCAGCACACGCTGGTACACGACCTTCGCCTTTTCTGCCTGTCCGTCGCGAAACAGCGCGTCGGCGAGTTCGACATATGCTTCGGCCAAGCGCACTTTGTCGTTAGACCGAAACGCATACTCGACGCGTTTTTGGTGATGACGCACCGAGCCCGGATTGAGTCGGATCACTTCGTCGGCAACGGACCGGGCGCCTTCGAGATCGCCGGTTTTTTCGAAACCCACAAGCGCGGCCTCGAGCTCACGGAGCCCTTCGTCGCGTTCACCGTCGTCGAGGAGCGCCTCGGCATACTGCCGGTGCAGCGCCCAGTTCTCGGGGTCATCTTCGAGTCGCACGCGCAGGATGGGGACGGAATTCGCGAGCATCGAACTGGTGCGACGCACCGTCGGCGGTTCGTCCGCCACTTCGATTGACACGGCATCAAACGAGGTGGGCGTATCGGGCGCGGCGGCAACGAGTTCTTCCACTGGCACTACGGGCTCATCGTCGGTGTCGATCACCAGCATCGCGTGATCTTCGCCGCTTTCGGATGTACCGAGGTCGATGAAGGTGACCTCGTGCGCGGCCGCGGTGGGCTCGACGTCGATCATCGTCAGCTCGCCGGACACGCGTTCGTCCAAATCGAGCATTGGCAGTTCGCCAGCCAGCGCAAGATTATTCTCGGCCGGCGGCGGTGCTGGCGCTTCGGCAATCGCACTCAGGTCGATCTCGTCGAACTCGGCGACTTCGAGCGGCGCCGGTTCCATCTCGGGCTCGACACCGAACGATGTCAGTTCAAGGCCGGGCATTGCCACGTTCGCGGAAGCTGCGGGTGCCTCCGCTTCGACGTGGCTGGTGTGTTCCATGCCAAGCACTTGCTCAGCCGGCGGCGCAGGAGGTGGTGGTGGCGCTGACGCCGGCTTCGGCGGCGGCAACTCCGGAATACTCGTGATGGCAGCCGTGCGTCTGGTCTTTCGCCCCATCGGCGCATCGAGATCGATGAAGATCAGATCGTCGCTGGATTTGGTCTTGGCGCCGGCGGCACTCGCTTTGGCTTCGGCATTCGGGTCGATCGCCTTCATCCGTTCGACCGTTGCGGTCGCCTCGGCTTCGCGGCCTTCAGCGTCATACCGCGCGTAGAGCAACTGCAACTGTTCGAGTGCCTCGCTCTTGCGATCGGCTTTGGTGAGCTGTTCGGCGAGCATCTGCCGGATATCGTCCTGATCCGGGCAGAGGTCGGCGAATTCTTTTAGCGCACGAAAGGCCTCATTAATCTGCCCGGACTTTTGCATCCGGTCGGCGTATTCGAGAAAGTTTTGTTTGGCGTCGGCCTTGAAGCCTTTGGCGGCGCTGATTTTCCCAAGCTTGTAATAAACCGTCGCGCGCCCGGGCGATGTGCGCAAAATCTTGTTGCAGAGGGCGATGGCGTTGTTGAAATAGCCGCCTTCAGCGTACAGATCGACGGCGCGCTCATAAAGCGTGACGGCTTCGGGCGTGTTGCCTTGGCGCACGAGCATATCGCCGACGCGATTGTACAACGACACGTCGATGTTTTCTTCGCCACCGGAGTCGAACGCGTCGAGGACCTCGCGGTATGCCGCGATGGCCTTGTCCATCTGTTTCTTCGCTTCAAAATCAGCGGCTTTTTTCTTCAGCGCTGCGACGTTGGCCATGTGCGACGCGAGGGGTCCGGTGCGACGAGCAGAATCATTAGAGGGCCGTGAGGCCTGGAGAAGTTAAAGGTAGCCCGTGAACCCTAGCCGTGACAACCGTCCCCGCGGGCCCACGACCGGCGGCACCGCTGGTCGCCATACCAATAGGGAATCTCCCGAGCGTCCTCGACTTCGAACAGCGCGAGATCGGCCGAATATCCGGGGGCGATTTGACCGGTTTCGGCAGCGAGTCCAAGTGCTGCGGCACCGTTGATCGTTGCAGCAATGAGGGCCTCACCGACGGTCATTCTCAGCTGGCTGACAGCGAGGGTCAGCATCAGCGGAAAATTGACTGTTGGCGAGGTTCCGGGATTGAAATCGGTTGCGATGGCCACGGCTGCTCCGC
The DNA here is from genome assembly GCA_025358315.1 of Gemmatimonadota bacterium. Taxonomy (GTDB): domain Bacteria; phylum Gemmatimonadota; class Gemmatimonadetes; order Gemmatimonadales; family Gemmatimonadaceae; genus Fen-1231. The sequence continues at coordinate 4,128 of JANYKA010000242.1, forward strand.
CGTCTATCAGGGCGCGGGCGGGCGCCTGCCGCGGACGTCCCAAAAAGAGCATGGTCCCCGGCAGCAGAGTGGCGACGGTCCCGCTGGCGGCGAGCGCTGCGATCCCGGGCTCGCTGATCGCGGCCAGATGATCGGCACTCACGGCACCGAGTTCGGCAGCGAGTTCGGCGGCGCCGGAGGGCTCGAGTTCATCGGCGTGCAGCTTGAGTGCGAGGCCGTGCGCGCGGGCGGCCCCGAGAATGCGACGGGTTTCGTCGAGCGTGTACACTCCGGGTTCGCAAAAAATATCGGCGAAGACCGCAAGCTTCTCGGCGGCGACGCGCGGAATCATCTCGTGCTCGAGGAGTGCGATGTAGTCGGCGCGGGTACGCGGCGCGGACCGGTACTCCATCGGAATTTCATGCGCACCGAGGAAGGTCGGGACGATGCGCATCGGCAGTGCTGTTTGCAGTCGGCGAATTACGCGTAGCGATTTTAGTTCGTCGTCGAGCGAAAGTCCGTAACCGCTTTTTAATTCGACAGTGGTGGTGCCGTACGACGCGAGACGCCGGAGTCGGGGGAGCGCGAGGGCGAACAATTCGTCTTCGGATCGCGTACGGAGGTCACGCACCGAGCTATGAATACCACCGCCCTGTTTGGCGATTTCCATATAGCCGAGCCCGGACGCGCGGAGTTCCTGCTCGGCGGCGCGGTTCTTTCCGAAGATGCCGTGAGTGTGCGAGTCGACGAGTCCGGGTGTGAGGACGCCGCCGTTGCAGTCGACGCGCTCGGCGTTTGAGTAGGTGGACTCCAGGTCATGTTGCGGGCCGACGGCAATGATTTTGCCGTGCTCGGCGGCAACAGCCGTGTGGGATTGGATTGCGGCGTCACGCATTTCCGGGCCGCGGCGGGCGCGACCAGGGCCTTGGCAGGTAACTACTTGGGCGGCGTTGATCCACAGTTTTTGCATGTTAGAAAGCTACTGTGGGAGTGGGAGATTGGATCTGGCTGGCTATTTGCCCGGGGATGGCTAAATCAAAAACTGCCTTGCCACGGATTTTCGCGGATTGAACCCAGGGGGATTACACGGATACGGCTTAACACTTTCTAGTGGGAGTGGCTCGTTTCTGAAGATCCGTGGTAATCCGAGTCATCCGTGAAAATCCGTGGCAAAGCCGGAATACTTTCCTAGGCACCGCTGGTCAGGCCGCTCCGCTCAGGTGATCTCTTGACGGGAAATCAAAAACTGCTGTGCCGGGCACCGATGCTCAGGCCAACAAGTCTTGAAAACGGGACAACGTTAGCGGCGCCTGCGCTTCTCCGCGACAGGCGTAATAACATTTGTTGCAGTTGATCGGCTCGTAGCGTTTGTGGCTCGTCCAATGGCCATCGGTAGGAAAGTCGGGGCAGCGCCGGACGCGACCGATCGGATCGATATGAATTGTTGTTTCACCAGCGCGGCACGGATCGCGCAGTTCGCCACGCAAATATTTCGGGATCTGCGCGATATACCAATCCGAGTTGCTGATCACACCCCGATGGCGCCGCTTGAACGCCAGAAGTTCGGCGACTAGCGCATCTATCCGACCAAGCTGACTGTCGGCGATGAGATGCTCCGTGTTGCCGTTTTTGAAATCGGTGTAGATCGAGAGATTCGCTCCGGCGCCAATGCTTTGGGCGCGACGCACGATCGGCATGATGTCATCGATATTGTCGTTTTTGATGACCGTGTTGAATCGCACCGTCATGCCACGTGCCGTCAGCTCGGGCACGGTGCTGAGAATCTTCGCGGCGAGGCCGGGAATCCCGCGCGCGCTGTCGTGGCGCTCGTCGAGGTAGTCGAGTGAAATACTGAACTGCACCAGCCCGGCGTCCCACAACGCCTGCGCGCGATCCACCGTGAGCATCCCGCCGTGGGTGATCAGCGTGAGATAGGTGAACGGCGACGCGCGGGCGACTTCGGCGACGATCGCTTCGAGGTCGCGGCGCAGCGTGGGCTCGCCGCCCGTGAAGGTGATCATCATCGGCCGAAAATGACGCGCCGCGTCAGCGAAGGATTTGAGTTCGCGGGCTTTCTCGGAGGGATCGGTTTTCCAATAATCGCAGAAACTGCAAGCGGCGTTGCAACGCATGGTGACTTCGAAATGGACTAATACCGGGCGACGAAGCAGGCGGAGTTTTGCGTACTTATATGCGAATGGAAAAAGATGCCAAGGCCTGAATTTATTTGACAGCATTGCTTGAGCTTGAGGCGGAGAGGTCGCGGGGGATTACGGTGCGGACGGCGGACAGCGTTTGTGTCGACGCATCAAACCATCGGCAATTGAATGCCCTGCTCACGAGCCGTCTTCTTTGCCAGGGAGTATCCCGCATCCGCGTGCCGCGCTACGCCAATCCCCGGGTCATTGGTCAAGACACGTTCCAGACGGAGCCGCATTTCCGGTGTGCCGTCGGCAACAATCACTTGCCCGGCGTGCAACGAGTTACCAATGCCGACACCGCCGCCGTGATGAAAGCTCACCCAGCTCGCGCCGCTCGCCACGTTCAGCATGGCGTTGAGGATCGGCCAGTCGGCAATGGCATCGCTGCCATCTTTCATCCCCTCGGTTTCGCGGAACGGCGACGCCACGCTCCCCGTGTCGAGATGGTCGCGCCCGATCACGATTGGCGCAATCAGTTCCCCGGACGCGACGAGATCGTTGATCGCGACGCCAAACGTCGCGCGGTCGCCCTGCCCCAGCCAACAAATACGGGCCGGCAATCCTTGAAAATGAATTTTTTCTTTCGCCTTTTCGATCCAAGTCACCAGATGCGAATCATGCGCGAACAACTCGAGCGCCAATGCATCGATACGGGCGATGTCGCGCCCATCACCCGACAGTGCCGCCCAGCGGAACGGCCCTTTGCCTTCGCAAAAGAGCGGACGGATATACTCCGGCACGAACCCCGGAATAGTGAATGCGTCGGTGAGCCCGGCGTCGAATGCTACGGTGCGGATATTGTTGCCATAATCAAAGGTGATCGCGCCGCGATCCTGCATGGTGCGCATCGCCCGCACGTGCTCCACGGCGCTCTTCGTTGACCGCGCCACGTACTCCTTGGGATTGCGTCCCCGAAGATCGGCCGCCGCTTCGAGTGTCATGCCTGCCGGGATATAACCGGTGAGCATATCGTGGGCGCTCGTCTGATCGGTTACCACATCCGGAGTCACGCCACGTTTCACAAGTTCCGGCAACACGTCGGCGGCGTTCCTGACGAGTCCGACGGAAAGGGCGCGCTTGTTGTCGGTGGCATCACGAATCCACATCAGCGCTTCGTCCAGTGAGCGGGTCATCTTATCGCAATAGCCGCTGCTCAGCCGTTTTTCGATGCGCGCCGGATCGACTTCCACCCCGAGGATCGCCGCGCCCTGCATAGTCGCCGCAAGCGGTTGGGCGCCGCCCATGCCGCCGAGCCCCGCCGTGAGAATAAACCGGCCGGCGAGCGAACCACCAAAATGCCGGCGGGCGACCGCACCAAATGTCTCGTACGTGCCCTGCACAATGCCCTGCGACCCAATATAGATCCACGAGCCGGCGGTCATCTGGCCGTACATCGTGAGCCCCATCCGCTCGAGTTCGCGAAAGTGATCCCACGTCGCCCAGCGGCCGACAAGATTCGAATTGGCAATCAAGACGCGTGGCGCATGGACGTGCGTGCGAAACACACCGACCGGCTTGCCGCTTTGCACGAGCAGTGTCTCGTCGTTCTCCAACGCCCGCAGCGAAGCGACGATTGCGTCGAAACAGTCCCAGTTGCGCGCCGCTTTCCCGGTGCCGCCATACACGACCAAATCGCCCGGACGTTCAGCGACATCGGGGTCGAGGTTGTTCATCAGCATGCGGAGCGCCGCTTCCTGCTGCCACCCTTTGCACGAAAGCGCAGTGCCGCGCGGTGCGCGCACGACGCGCGCGCCGGGCAATCCTGCAGCGATGCGTTCACCGGTGGCTGTCATACTATCACAAACTCGCCTCTGGCGATCGCGTCGGCCAGCGCACCGATATCAGGAGCGAGCGTTCGATCGTCGCCGAGTGGCTCAACGAGTAGGCGCACGCGACGGTGGGCTTCGAGCACACCGCGCCCCGGCTTGAGCGGCGCGCGATAGTCGAGCCCCTGCGCCGCACACATTAATTCGATCGCCAGGATGTGCTGCACGTTGCGAATAACCCGCCGCAGCTTCCACGCGGCGCCCATCGCCATCGGCACAACATCTTCCTTGTTGCCATCAGTGGGAATGGTGTCCACACTCGCCGGGTGGGCGAGCAACTTGCATTCACTCGCCAGACTTGCCGCAGTCACCTGCGCCATCATGAAGCCGGAATGCAATCCGGCATCGCGGGCGAGAAATGGCGGCAAGCCCTGATTGAGATCGGGATGCACCGTGCGATCGATCCGGCGCTCGGACATGGTTGCCAGATTCGTCATGGCGATCGCCAGCACATCAAGTGCCATCGCCACGGCCTGACCGTGAAAATTGCCGCCAGAAAGCATCGTCCCGTCTTCGAATACCAGCGGATTGTCGGTCGCGGCATTCAACTCGCGGCCGATCAGCCCTTCGGCGAACCGCAGCGCGTCGAGTACCGGTCCGTGCACCTGCGGCATGCAGCGCAGCGCATACGCGTCCTGCACGCGCGGATCGCCGTCGCGGTGTGATTCACGAATCTCGCTGTGTTCGAGCAACGCGCGGAGCAGCGTCGCTGAGTCGCGCTGGCCATCTTGGCCTCTGGCGTCCTGGATGCGGGCATCAAACGCGACGGGGGTGCCGAGCAGCGCTTCGAGCGACGCGGCGCCCGACACGTGCGCGGTGTGCCAAAGGGTGCGTGCATCGGCAACGGCGAGTGCGGCCACCGCCGTGTGTGCTTGCGTGCCGTTGATCAGCGTGAGGCCTTCTTTTGGCGCGAGCACCAGCGGCTTCAGCCCGGCTTCACGCAACATGTCGGCGGCCGGCCCGTGACGGTCGCCGCGATTCAGCTTTCCCTCGCCGATGAGCGCCAGGGCCAAATGGGCGAGGGGAGCGAGATCGCCGCTCGCGCCAACCGAGCCCTGCTCCGGGACGTCAAGCCAGAAATCGGCATTGAGCATTTCACAAATCAGCGCCGGCAGATCGGCGCGGGCACCGGAAAAACCTTTGGCGATCACATTGGCCCGGAGGAGCATCATCGCGCGCACTTCGCGCTTCGGCAGCAACGGACCAACGCCCGACGCGTGACTGCGCACGAGATTGACCTGCAACTCGGCGAGTTTATCAACCGGGATCGCAATCTCGGAGAGCTTGCCGAACCCCGTGGTAACGCCGTAAACGACCGCACCGCTCGCGACGATATCGTCCACGACGCGCCTCGTGACCGCCATGCGCGCTACTGCCACAGCAGCGAGCGAAACCTTGGCATAAGCGTCAGCGACGGCGCCGACCTGCGCGAGACTGAGCGACTGCCCATCGAGAATCACGAGTGGGTGACTCATTGGGCGAGAGACGTTCCCGTCTGCCGATAGGTGGCGCGATTGTAGTCGAACTTCACCGAAGTCTCTGCCTTGAGCCGAATATTAAACGTAAACGCGAAATTGCCGTTTGGCGCTTGCGTAAAGCCAAATGTGGCGGTCCAGTCGTGGAGATCGCGAGTGAGGGAGACCGTTTGCGATCCGAACTCGGCGCGCTCGACGTCGTAGTTGGTGGACCACGCGGCCCCCCACTTGGGGGTGAGGTTGAACGCCATACGCGTGGTGATATTCGTTTGCGATGGAACACGGAAGAACGATCCGCCGGCCGTTGTCTGGGCGCCGGTCTCGGGCAGGATCGGCGTAAGAAGGGCATTCTGCACGCAAATCTGGTATTGCACAGGATTCAGATCTTTGTACGGCGCGCACTGCAGCGCTGGATCGAATTGAATCACATTGCCGCCCCCCGTGGGCGGCCGCTGCTGCGTTTTCGTGAACCCGAACGACGCCGTGAACCCCTGCCCCATCGGCACTTCGAGCGGCGAGATGCGGAGTCCGGGAGCGGCGACACTTTCGGAGCCGCCCAATCGGGATGTGGTGGAATCCCCATTTTGGTATCCGGTCCGATCGGCGAGTGAGGGCACGCGCGACGTATCCCGCACTGGCGCGGCCGGTGCCTTTGCGCCAAAGAGGCTGCCGATGAATTGCACGATCGACGACTGCTTATCCAGCGAAAAGTTTGCCCGGATATTCGTAAGGTATGGACTGAATTTCGCCGTATCGCTCAACACGCTGCCACTGAACAATGAATAGTCCATGCCGTAGTCGAAGCCCGGCAGCAGATCAGAGTGCAGTGTGACGCCGAAATTATCCGTCGCAAATCCGGTCTTGTGCGTGGCCCGCAACCGTTCAAAGTCGTACGTCAGCGGCGTGAAGTTCAGCGACAGCACTTTGATCTTTCGTGCCGCCTCCGGATTCGTGTTCGCCGAGTCGCCACCCATTTTAAGCTTGGCTTCGATACTTTGCGAGAGGGTCAGCGTGACGCGGTTCTGGGCCAGCGAGCCGACGAGGCTCGGTGTGCGACCGAGTGCGGCGAGATAGTCGGCGCTGACGCTGGCAGCCGGTGAATAGGAATATCCGATGTTCGTCGTAATGGTATGGCGGAATTTCGACACCGCACCGAAGCCGGGAAAAAACCCGTACACGGTCGGAGAGACTCCGAGTCCATAACTGAGTCGTTTGCCCTGCGCGACCCACCGTGTGCCGGTGCGCTCACTGCGCACGAAGTAGGCGCCGGGATCGATGTTCGCAATGCTGATACTCGGTGTCAGGTTCCAGTGGCCTTGCAAAATCTGCGGCAACGCCATCGACACGTCGTAGTCAACCGTGGTGAGATAGGTGCGGGCATACACGCGTGTCGAGCGCTTGCTGGTGTCGGCCGGATCGACGATGATGCGCTTCTCGGGATAGTTGTGTTCGATATCCTGCGCACGCATAGAGGCGGTGATAACAAACTCGCCAATCTTCAATGGAGTATTGAGCGACATGCTTGACGAGCTGCTGCTGCGGTTGAGGGCCGTGCTATCGAGCGTCCCGTCGGCTTTGAGCGTGTAGTTCTGGGTGAAATCCCCTTGCCCGTCTATATGCAAACTCTGCGATGACTGCACTTGCAGCGACGGCGTCCAGAGCAGCCATTTGGCGAGGTTGATCGGCTTTGACGTGAAGTTCAGGCTCGGCAAATCCTGATCCACCTGCTTGCGACCGGGATATTGGCGGCGCGTACCGCCCAAGCTCATTGATACGGGTCCCAACTCCTGCTGAAAGTTCGCTTGCGAGGCAATCGTGGCCACTGCCAAGAGCGGATTGATCGTCGTCTGCCGCTGAATCGTCGTACTGGAGACGTAGTTCAAACCCATCGTGAGATGGGAGCGAATGGAAAAATCCTGTTGATGCGTCCACGACAGCGACAGATTGCTGTTGCCACTGCTCAGCGACTGATTCGACACCGCAAACCGGCCGGACAGAAATCGGTTCAGCCACCGATAGCGGAGCTCACCATTGAGGCGCATCCAGCCCGGATCATCGAGCGTGGCCTTGGCGCTGCTGCGCCAATCCATCGAAATGGCTGCATCGTAGTAATCGCTGAGCGCAAAATAATACCCGATGTTCTCCACCGTGCGCCGGTACTGGGGGCTGTTGCGGAGGAGTTCGGTGATTCCGAATGATGGCGTGAGTATGCCGCTGCGGCGGCCGTCGCGATTGTCCTGAAAAATGAACGGGAGCCAGAGAATCGGCACGCCTTGGATATACAAAACGGCCGGGCGGGCGACGACAATACTGCCCGTGACGCGTTTGATTTCGGTCGCGCGAAAATAATAGTGCGGCAAACTGTCATCGCAACTGGTGATCGTGCCATCGAGGCCGTAGAACTTCGACGTCGAGTCGCTGGCAAACGCTGACGTCTTCGCCGACACGTACCACGTTTGTCCGCTCTTGGTGGACGTCGCCACCGTTTTGGCCTTCCCCTCCCGATCCACCATGTTGTACGTCATCGCCGTGGCGAAGAGATCGTCGTTCTGCTTTGGTTCGCGCAACACGATATGGCCGATCGCGACCACGGTCGACGACGTATCAGTGTATTCGATGGTATCGGCCACGAGCACGGTCTGATCGCGCTGGACCGCGGCGCGGGCGTCCTTGCTGCCAATCAGGTAGATCGTCCGGTCTTTCGCGCCGAAGCGAACATCGGTTGCGCTGTAGCGCACGAGCGAATACCCATCACGGCGCATCAGCGATTCCGCAACTGAATCTGCCGGTGCCCACGTCACTAACGGCAGATTTTTCAGGGAATCTTTTTTCGCCTTGACCGAATCAATGGCGGCGCGCGGTGTGCGAAACTGCCCGCCGCCCTGTGTGCCCTGAGCGTGTGTCGTCGATGCCAATGACACCATCGCCACGCCAGCTGAGAGCGCGACCAGTGCGACCCGCGAGATTCGACCCCGCCAATTTTTGTCGCCGGTCACTCGCTTGCCCCGCCTTCCAATGCCTCGGCGGCCAATCGCTTCACCCGGGCCCGATAGACAACCCATGAGAGCAACACACCAAGCTCGAACAGCCCATACACCGGCACAAAGAGAATCAGTGTCGAGATAATCAGATCGCCCGGGGTCACCAGCTCACAGAGAAACAGCACGGCCACAAATGCATGCCGGCGGTACTTCGAGAAAAACTGCGGTGTGACAATCCCCACCGAGGTGGCAATGAGCATCACGACCGGCAGTTCGAACATCGCGCCAAAAGCGAGTGATGTCATGAACAGAAAGCCGAAGTATTCGTCGGCCGTGTACATGTTCGACAGCGCTTTTGTTGGAAGCGCGTCCATCAGCTTCATCGTTTGCGGAATGAACACGAACACGCAAAACATGACGCCGGAAAGAAAGAGCGCTGAGCCGAAGGTCAGCACCGGCAGGATCATTTTCCGTTCGCGCTTGTTCAGGGCCGGCGCGAGAAACGCCCAGAGTTGATACCCGACGATCGGACTGGCAATCACGATGGAAATCACGCCGGCGATCTGCAGCATGATCGTGAACTTGTCGACGATATGTGTGACGACGAGATTCTGGCCATGCAGGTACGGCTTGATCGGTGTGACCAGCAGATCGATCACATCGATATGCGAACCCATGATTACGCCAAACACGATGACGAAGACGATAACCAGAGCGGCGAGCATCTTGATGATGCGCCAGCGCAGTTCCTCGAGGTGATCGAGGAACGGCATTTCTCCGCTGATGATGCCTTCCTGGTCCAGTGCCACGACGTCCCCGTCCGCGTTGCGCCTGTGGGCGAGTTTATTTCAACGTCTTCAGGCGGTCCTTGGCGGTTTCCGCCTCGGGTGAGGCCGGATATTTCTCGACGATCTGCAAATAGAGCGCGCGCGCCTTGTCTTTCTTGCCGGCCTCGAGCATCGCCCCGGCCCGCTTGAAGAGCGCCACCGGCGCACGATCACTCTTCGGATACTTCGCCACAACCACCGCGTACGCGGAATCGGCCTCGGCCTTCCGTCCGTCCTGATCAAACGCCTGTGCGATGTAGTACTGCGCGTCAGGCGCAAGTTCGTTGTTCGGATATTGCGCGAGAAAATCAATGAAACCGCTGCGCGCCGCGTTGTTGGCGCCGCGGGTCAGTTGCTGAAACGCCAGCGAATAGAGTTGATTCGGGCCCGGCTGCGGCTGCTGACCGGCGACAGGCGCACCAGTTGCGGCGCCGGTGACTGGTGGAACCACCGGCGTTGCCGCGGCCGCTGCGGCCGCTGCGGCCTGTGCCTCAAACTCGGCGCGCATCTCCTGCAACCGCCGCTGGCTCTGGCCGGTCAGTTCCTGAATCGTGATGAGCTGCTGGCCTACGTTGTGTAAGGAGAGTCCGATATCTCCTGACCAGCGGGCGAGAAACGCATTGAGCGACTGGAGTGAATCAGCGACGGCACCAACCCGCCGCGCCTGCTGATGCAACAGTTCACGGTGCACGGAATCGGCGCGCGCCGCCTCGGCGCGAAGGACGGCAATATCGCCCTGCAAGGTGCGGACGTCATTGCGGGTCGCAAAACACGCCCCAACCGTCAGCACGACGGCCGGAACGAGAACGAGGCGGAACGCGCGGCGCATCAACGCGGCACCTTGATCATATCGCCGCCGGCAATGATCTCGAATTCAGCGCGGCGGTTTTTCGCCCACGCGTCTTCGTTGTCGCCCTGCATCGCCGGACGCTCTTCACCAAAGCTCACGACATCAATGCGACTGTCGGCGATGCCGCGGGCAATCAGATACCGCTTAGCGGTCGCGGCGCGACGCTGGCCGAGCGCGAGATTGTACTCGTCAGAGCCGCGATTGTCAGTGTGGCCGGCAATGCGAAGGCGCAGAGAGGAATTCAATGTGAGGATCGGAACCTTGGCATCGAGCGTCGCCTGTTGGTCGGCGCGAATCTCGTCCTTGTCATAATCAAAGTAGATCGTCTGGCCGATCGTCGCCTTGGCGGCGGCGATGGCGCCGGCATTGCGACGGGCTTCGTCTGCGGCGATCCGGGCGGCCTCAGCACGGTGCGCGGCGTCGATCGAATCCTGATTCACCTTGGGAGTGAAAACGATTGGTGGCACATTTATAGGAGTCGGTGCCGGCGTCGGCGCGGGTTTGGATTTGCATGCACCTGCTACGAGTGCGACCAGAGCGACAGCGGTCAGGGTGCGACGCGATGCGAACATGGTATGGCTCTCCAAAGCGTGAGGGACGTGCGTGGCGTGCCGTTCAGTGCGAACTGTCGAGGCGTGGCGACCACGACGCCTGACGCGCACCACCACCGTGCGTCAACTGTCGCGTACGATACGTCTCCGTGTCGAGCACCCACAGCTGCTTGCTGCCGCTGCGCGACGACGTGAAAACAATGTGCCGGCCGTCAGGCGCCCACGAAGGATTCTCGTTCCGGCCTTCACTGGTGAGTGCCTGCGTGCTGTGATCGCGCACGTTGACCGTCATCACTTGAAACTGGTTGTTCGACTGCGAAGAAAATGCCACCCGGCGACCGTCCGGTGACCAGTCGGGATCGGAGCGGTAGAGCTTGTCTCCATATCCGGTCGTGGTCAACAGGTCGGCGTTCGAGCCATCTGCATCCGTAATATACACCTCAGGATGACCCAGGCGCCCTGAGGTAAAAGCGATCTGACGCCCGTCAGGACTATACGACGGACTGGAGTTTGCGCTCCCTCGCCCGACCGTGACGCGACGCAGCGGTTCGCTGCCAAATGGCGACGCCGCATAGAGGTCGGTTCCGTCTTCGCCGCTGGCGAATACCAGTGTGGTGCCGTCCGGCGACCAGCGGGGCGTAATATTCGAGCCGCGTCCGGTGGAGATGCGCCGGGAGGTACCAGCTACGAGATCACGCACGGCGATATGCGTACCGTCGCTCTGCATATCGCAATACGCGATATAGCGGCCGCTGGGATGCCACGCCGGTGACAGCTGGGCGAACCCGCCGCCGATGCCGGAGAGTGGCTGGGCATTCGCCCCGTCCGTATCAACTGTCCAGATGCGCGCATCGCGCACATACAACACACGCGTCGCGGAAATGCCGCGACGGGCAGTCACCAATAGTTCAACATCATCTGAGGCGCTATGCACTGCCAATCGCCATGCGGCATTGAGCGCCGGCGCCGGCAATGGGAAGTCGCGCACATTGGTCACACGCGCCGTTGCGATGTCGTGTAGCGCGATATGCAACGCACCGCCAGGCGTGACCGACGCTTGCACTACGGCAATCGCACCGAGCTTGGCGTACAGCGCGTAGTTCACGGCGCCGGTTGGGGCACCGCCACTGTCCATCGCTATCACGGTGACGCGGTCGCTAAAGTCGAGATCGCGGGCAATGATCGCGCGAACGGAGTCGGCATTGCTGCCCGAGACGGGGAGGATAAGCACACCCGGTTTGGTGCCGGCAGTGTAGGTCAGGCCGATGCGGACGCCCTCGACACGAGCGGTGTCCTGCGCAAAAACGGTGGCAGGCATCAGGCAGAAGGCAGCCGTCGTAACGGCGAAAGTCAGTCTCATTTCAGTTTGCTGGGGTCAAATCGAAAGATCACCGGCAGCACATCGTCGGAGTAGCCTTGCGGAAGTCCGCCAAACGCGCGGGCGGCGACCTCGACCGCGCCCTGCGCTTCCAAATCGAACGCCTGACTCCCGCTGCGCGTGAGAAAGCGGAAACCTTTGACCGTGCCGTCGCGACTAATCATGAAGAACACTTCGCATCGCAACGCGCCAACGTTTCCTCTCGGCTGAAAATTAAGAGCAATCTGTCTCGTGATGTTGTCCAAGTACCCCTGGTACGGAAAGACGATCCCCTCGGTGCGCGCGCCCACAACGTCAGCGCCCTTACCGCCGACCGGGCCGCCGCCTGCCTTGGGCGCAGCAGAAACTTTTGTCGGCTTCTGCGCCGGTGTGACCACTGGCGTGGCCTTCACATCTTTCTTCGAGCTCTTCGTTGTTTTTACTGGCTCGGGCGCGACTTTCGACTTGACGACCGTCTTCGGCGCCGGCTTTTCGGGAATCGCCGGCGCTGGCAGATCCGTGACGACACCAATCGCCCGCGGTCCGGATGGCGCTGCGACCAGATCGACTTTGAACATCGGCGGCAAGCGCGGCGGCGGGGCGGAGCGCACGACGAAAATCGACGCCAGCACGGCCAAGTGCAGTAACGCCGATATGCCAATCGGCATCGCCAGTGATCGATCGGCGCGCCGCACGTTGTTCATTTCGCGACCGGCTCCGGCTCAGCGACCAATCCGATGTTCGTCACGCCGGAATTTCGCATGATCGAGAACACTTGAATCACGAGCCCATAATTCACGTTCGCGTCGCCGCGCAGGTACACGCCCTCTTTTCCTTTCTGCGACGCCAGTGATTTAAAACTCGACCGGAACGACGCGAGTGTCAGCTCGAGATCGTCCACAAAAATCTTTCCGTCGCGGGTGACGGACACCACCATTCCGCCTTTCGACTCCAACGGCTTTGCCGCCGCCTTCGGAAGATTCACGTCCACGCCGCCCTGCATAATCGGCGCGGTGATCATGAAGATCACCATCAAGAGCATCATCACGTCGATCAATGACACCACATTGATCTCGGCGTTGATCGGCGTCCGTTCGCCCCGGGCGCGGCGCCTCATACCTTCCGTCCCGCGGCGTGGATGGTTGGACGCGGCATTTAGATTCGCCCTTCGCGCGCCATCAGCGCGATCACTTCTGAGCCGAACCCTTCGAGCTCGCCGTCAAACCGGTTGAGCTTGGATGCGAAAATATTGTAACCGAACACCGCCGGAATGGCGACGGCGAGTGCGACGGCAGTGGAAATGAGCGCTTCGGCAACACCTGGCGCGACCGCACCGAGGTTGCCGGCGCCGCTCGTCGCGATACCGAGAAATGCGCTGATGACACCGAGTACGGTGCCCAGAAGGCCCATCAACGGACTGACAGAGCCGATCATTCCGAGGCCGGGAATAAACCGGCCCAGCTGATCGCGCTCGGCGTTGGTTTCCGAATCGAGCACGAACCGCAGCGCTTCAACTTGCGAGGCACTGAGCGGCGTCCGCAGGTCGCTCCCATCCGTTGCGGCGGGCCGCGTTTCCTGAATGAATTGCACAGCGCGGGCGAACACGCGCGTAAACGGACTCGGCGCTTCGCGCTTGGCCAATGATGCGACCTGGTCGAGCCGCGACGCGCGGGCGAATTCCTTCAGGAAAAGCGCTGACGATTTTTTCATCCGCCGGAACTCGATCCATTTGCCGAGGATGATGCCCCAGCTCACGAGCGAGAGCACGGCCAGAAGTCCGAGCACGATCTGCGTCGGCAACTTGGCCTGCGTGAGCAGCTCAATGGCGTTGGACGGGATGGCAGCGGTGACTTGAAAAAACATTATTTATGGAGACTGGAGACGGGAGTAGTTGCTTCCGGGGAAGAATCTGTGTGGGCGCGGAACCAGTCGAACGTTTGCGTGAGTCCGTCGGCGAGCGATACGGTGGGCGACCAGCCGAGCAGTCGTGCGGCCTTGTCTATGGAGACGAACGAGCGCTGCTGTTCGCCAGCCCGTTTCGGGGCGAATTCGATCGGCATATGCGATCCAGCGGCCCGTTGCAGTGCATCGGCGAGTTCCAGTACCGACGTGGGCGTGCCGGTTCCGATGTTAAAGCTACGATCGTCCAGACGGCCGGGGGCTGGCAGCGGACACATCGCCCCGACAAGTACAGCGCGCACCACGTCGCCAACAAATACATAGTCGCGCGTTTGTTCGCCGTCGCCAAATACGGTGAGGGGGCGACCGGCGAGAATGCGCTGACAGAAAATCGACGCCACGCCTGCTTCACCGTGCGGGTTCTGTCGCGGGCCAAACACATTGGCGAATCGCAGGACGATAGTGTCGAGCCCGTGGATCCATGCGTAGTACGCGAGGTAATACTCGACGCTGAGCTTAGCGATCCCGTATGGAGACTCGGGGTCTTTTGGCGCCGTCTCTATGCACGGCGGCTCAATAAAGTCACCATACACGGCGCCGCCAGTCGAAGCGAACACCACACGAGGCCGGTGCGGCGACGCACGCACGGCCTCGAGCAGATTGAGCGCGCCAATAATGTTGACGGACGCATCGTTCATCGGGTCTACTACGCTTTTGCGGACGTCCATCTGTGCGGCCAGATGCACCAAGAGGTCGAATTGCCCTTCACGCACGAGCGTGGCGGCTTCGGGGCTGCGGACGTCAAGATGCTGGAGCTGGGCGGCCGCTGGTACATTGGCGCGCGACCCCGAAGAGAGATCGTCAATGACGACGACCGTATATCCGGCGGCGAGCAGCGCGTCGGCGACGTGCGAGCCGATAAACCCGGCGCCTCCGGTGATGACTGCGCGTAGAGTGGACATAGCCAGAAACTAATGCCCGGCCGTGCGGGGCCCCACCATCAGGGCATTTTCGCCGTTACTCGCGCCCGCATTCCCAATTTGATTCCGACCTGATCCTGATTGACGACGATAGCCGTCGCGCCCCAGCGCGTCACCCGCGTGATCTGGGCGGTGGCAATCTCTTCGTCCGGCAATGCCACCCCTTTCTGATCCAATCCCCTGTCGCGGCGGAGTGTGATCTGGTCGCCGGGTACCAGGTTCTCTCGGCTGCCAGCGGCCAGCACGAGGTACTGACCTCTGGTCGCCAATACCGGATTGTTGTACAGCCAGACGACCTTCGTAGCGAGTCCAAATTCTACTCGCGCCGGGAATACGTTGAGCGGAATCACCGGCTGATCAAGATTCGTCACGCGTTGACCTGTAAACACATCTTCGAACTTCTGCATTAATTCGGCCTGTGCGTGGCCGTCGCGTATCGCGGTTGTGACTTGTACCACGCCCGTGGGAATCAGCACCTGCGCCGAATCTTCAAGCAACGTGCCTAGCCGATAGACTAAGAGACGGGTGCCAATCTTCGCATCGAGACCGGCCGGAACCCTAATGAAGACCGGCTCCCGATATTGAATCGGACGGTTCTCGACCGTCATGTTGATACCCTGCCCTTCAGCGGTAAGCTCGACGTAGCCGCCATTCGCCGGACCGCCAACCTTCCACGCGTAGGGTGACGCGATATAATCGCCAATCCGCACGGCCGTACTGCGAGCGCCGAGGATGAGCGATTCGCGCGACTGATGATCAACCTTGCGAGAGAGCGGATTAAAGATGGTCATCCGCTCGTTCGCGGTGCGGAATGAATTCGACGGTACATCCCCGGTGCTCGCGATCGTCCCCATGCCGGGCAGAATCAGCACTTCGTTGGGGTAGATCCAATGTGGGTCTTCAATAGTGGCGGTGTTGAGCCGGTAGATCTCCGGCCACAGGTAAGCATCACCGAGGTACTGCTTGGCGATATCCCACAGGGTGTCGCCGCGTTTGACCGTGTAAGTGCGCGGTTCAGCCCGCTGCGCGGTCGCCAGTCGGGACGCCAGAGCCAAGCCGGCGAACAGCACCACGAAGTGTCGGAGACGGAGACGGGGCATGGGACCGCGTGATTGGAGGTATTTCTGCTCTGTATTCTATAATTCTTTCCAGCGCGATACTACGGAAAAGGACGAACGAGGATCTCCTGGGTTACATATTCGGCCCACTCGTCGGTCCATCAGAAATAAGGCGTGGTGACGAGCGGAGTCTTAACGTCGGTGTTCGGCGGTGGCTGGATTCGGCCCGTTTGACCTTGCGCCCCGGAACCAATTGGGATGATCTACGAGTACACCCAAGGGGTGGACGCCTGAGACCGTGCCCCGACGGATCGAAGTAGCGGCCGGTCACTGCTAGTCTAAGCCGATGCCGGTCCCGCCGTTGGAGACCGCGAAATGACTGTTTCAACTTCCGTTGAAAAACGTTCACGGGTCTCGATGTCGATTTCCGGACTGAGGCGCTATCCGCTGTATTTTGGGCTCGCGGTGCTTTGCACAGCCGCAACGGACCTCGTGATCTACCGCCTGCACGAGCGCTCCACTCGCGGGACCTCGCACAGCCGCCTTGTAGCGCGGGTTGCGCGCGACGCACTGGTCCTTGCGGTTGATCGCGAATCGGCGATTCGAGGATTCCTCGTCACGGGCGATTCAGAATCGCTCCAGCCCGAATTCGAAGCGCGCGTTGCGCACCCGGCAAAGCTCGATTCCCTCGTTTCGCTCACGGCCGACAACCCGGCGCAACAACAGCGTGCGCGGGCGATTGGAGTTGCGCTGCAATCGTGGGATGACAATTTTGCGCTCTCGGCACTCGCCGGTCGATTGTCGCCGGCGACGCGTCGCCGGAAAGCAACTGTTCGAAGCCGTGCGCCTTCGGTTCGCAGAATTCGTAGTGGCAGAAGAAGTGCTGTATGAGGCGCGGCATAGCCGCGACCAACTCCTGGTGATCATCGCGCAAATCACTTTTCTCCTGCCAATCAGCCTGCTGGCGGTGCTCCTTGTACGAGTCGGCGGACGCCTCGCCGATCAGGCTGATCAAGTGTTGCAGCACCAGAGTCAGCTTGAAGAGCAAGCCATCGAGTTGGAGCAGCAGGTCGAAGAACTGGAACTGGCGAACACCGAGCTCGGCGAAGCGATCGACGAAACATTGAGCGCCCGCGACCGCGCCGAAAACGAAGCGCGAGAACGTGACCGGTCGAATGCCTTTCTGAAGGCGGCGCTCGCCAGCACGCCGGTCGCGACGTCGCTGTTGGATACCGACCTGCGTTATATGATGGTCAACCCCGCCATCACCAGGATCACCGGCATTCCGGCGGAAGAACACCCCGGTCGCACGCTTCGTGAATTAAACCCCAAGTTGAACAACGAGTTGGAAATCGCACTGCGCCGCGTGGCCGAAACGGGGACGCCGCTCGTCGACATGCGCGTCACGCGTGCCGAAGTCACGGGAGTAAGCCCGCGACGGGAAATGTTGGTCAACAGCTATCCGATTTGCTCCGCCGACGGGACGATCCTCGGCGTCGGCGTCTCCGCGATCGACATGACCGAGCTGCAGCAGTTGCAGGAGCATCTCCACCAAACACAAAAGCTGGAAACCGTCGGACATCTCGCCGCCGGGATCGCCCATGACTTCAATAATCTGCTCACCGTCATTCGCACGTACTGCGAACTGATTCTGCTCGAGCTTTCACCATCAAGTCCGCACCGCGAGGAATTGACCGAGATCCATTCGGCGGCCGAGCGCGCCGGCACGCTGGCCCGACAGCTGTTGTCTGTCGGTCGTCGCAATACCCTGCTGGCCAAGCCGCTCGATATTAATGAAGTCATTCGGGGGGTGGAGGCGATGCTTCGCCGCGTGACCCGGTCCGGCGTCACCGTGAAGACCGTGCTGGACCATTCGCTTGGCGTCATGTGCGCTGACCCATCGCAGATCGAACAAGTACTGATGAATCTCGTCATCAATGCGGTCGACGCCATGCCGACGGGCGGCGAGATTCTGTTGAGAACCTCCAACGCCGAGCTGGACCGTCACTACGCGTCGGCCCATCCCGGCGTTATTGCCGGAGGGTACGTCCGACTGACCGTCAGCGACACTGGCTCAGGAATGGACCAGGAAACGCAGGAACATATTTTTGAACCCTTCTTCACGACGAAGGGCGTCAACAATGGCACGGGACTCGGGCTCGCCACTGTCTATGGGATTGTTCATCAAATGCACGGACACATCACCGTGGACAGTGAGCTGGGAAAGGGAACGACGTTCACGATATTTTTCCCACGGGAGATCAGCGAAGAAGGGACCAATCCGCGGCGGAATCGTGCCGCGCAGAACAAAGCGTCGCCGCGAGGTGCCGAGACGCTATTAGTGGCCGAAGACGACGACGCGTTGCTGGCAAGCCTGACCCACGCACTGACTCGATTCGGGTACACGGTGCTCGACGCGAATCACGGTGGTGCGGCGATTCGAATCGCCGCCCAGCGGGAGCAGACGATCGACTTGCTGCTGACGGACCTCCATATGCCAGGAATGGACGGCCGGGATCTCGCCGTGCGCGTGTCGGCGATTCACCCTGAGACCAAGGTGCTATTTATGAGCGGCTCCTTCGGCGGAGCCGACGCCCTGACCGACGGCCTGGGCGCAGATGACATCTTCATTGCGAAGCCCTTCTCGGCCGATGATCTGGCGCTGAAGATACGGGAGGTGCTGGCACGGTCGTGACCGTGCCCGTGGCGACCTCGCATGGATGCAACGCTCAGTACAGCAACTGGTAGTTCACCCGGAACCCGCGCGCCGGTTGCGGGAGAAAATCCTTGATCACCGACAAGTTGTCGCGATACACGGTGTTGAACAGGTTGTCGCAACGAATGCTCAGGTTGTGCACCATTCCCTGCCGCACGAATCGCACGCCGGCGCCAAGGTTCATCACGGTGTAGCTGCCGGTCGGCGTGTCTCCGTTGCCCAAACGACTCTGACTCGCGGCGCCGCGCAGCTCAAGCAATCCCATCCACCGGCTGTCCTGATACGTGGCGCGCACCAGTACGCGAAGCGGCGGGATGAACGGAAGTGGCTCATTCAATTTTGTATCTTGGGCGTTGACGTAGTCGGCGCTCGCCCGAATTGCGATCGTGGGAGTCGCCGCGACCGTGGCGCTTGCCTCGAAGCCCATCAACCGGGCGTTCGTCGCCGCGAACTGTCGCACCGGAAAATTTTGGATCGTGTCACCGCGGAGGAATCCGTAGATGTAATTATTGATGTAGTTGACGTACGGCGACAGTTCAAAGGTGGCGCGCTCAAACGTTCCTTTCAACGACGCATCAACGCCGAAGCCGGTCTCGGGACCGAGACTGGCCGTGCCAATAGAAAACGTGCCGCTCGCGGCATCGAGTCCGTTCGCAAAGAGCTCTTG
>JANYKA010000274.1 GCA_025358315.1 Gemmatimonadota bacterium
TCTCCTGACGTAGATACATCGATTCTCTCTGGTTCCCAAGAGAGCGTCAAAAGTCCGGGGATCGCTAGATCCTCGCTCCATAACTTCCGAAGGGCCTCGGTACCCACGGCAGCTGGCTTGTCCGGGAATGCTGCTGTGCCACCAGGGGCATAGAAGGAAAGAATCCCGTCGATATCTTTCCGTTTCGTGGCATCACTCCATTGTTGATTTAGCTGCCGGATTGCTCGCTCTTCCATTTGACGATCGGCTGTCGGACTCGGCGCGGATGTGCAGGCTGCGACAATGATTACGCCGGCGAAAATGAGCTTGTTCATGGCCCCCCGAAAATTGTTGAAGTGACTTTTCCTTGCATGCGGGTAACAGAAACTCAACATGGCTACAGTGTTTGCGTCCAGCGCATTCTAACAAGAATTAGACTGCAAGATTTAACGTAATAAATATTTGCTTCCTGCGAATATCCGGAACCTAACGTGCACAAAAACGCCACTTCAGTACCGTCGCAACTTCCAGAACCACGGCCGTTTACGCCTCAAGGTCCCGACAATACTCACGGGTGTTAGGCTGCAGGCCCGGTCAGCATATGCGCAGGCAAACCGATGGCACTCCTAACGTCCATGCAGTGCGTTGATCTACTCGCTAGCCAGTTTTTCTTGTGACGATCTATTGATCAAATCGCCTTGAACTCATCAAACGGCTCACCACACCCCCGACACACGTGTAGCGCCTTGCAAGCTGTAGACCCAAACTCGCTTTTCAACTCTGTATTTGCCGACCCGCACCGCGGACATTTCGGCGCCGCCCGCCGCCGCGTCAGCGTGATCAATCCTCCCGCTTCCGCCGGCCCAGGTGGCGCGATTCCAAACTCCCGGAGTTTCTCACGGGCTTCCGGCCCGATCCAATCCGTCGTCCACGCCGGCGCATAAACCATTTCGATTTTCACTTCATCAATTCCGTGAGCCACCAGCGCGGATCGGATATCGTCCTCGATCACTTGCAGCGCCGGGCATCCGGAATACGTGGGCGTCACGGTAACGGTCACGCGTGCACCATCGACAACCACCTCGCGAACGATCCCCAACTCCACCACACTGATAACCGGCACCTCGGGGTCCATCACCTCACCGAGAATGCGCATCACCTCATCGTGTGTCGGCGGCGCCGAGCGCGCTACCACTTCGCCCCAGGATGTGACCGCGCGACGCTCTGCATTTCGGCAAGCAAATGTCCGAGATATTCCGTATGCCGGCCGCGTCGTCCACCGCTTGCGAATTGTGTGCCGGTGGGCAACGTGAGCGTGGCGCGTTTCACAACATCAGCGACCATCGTCTGCCACCGGGCGCGAATCCCTTCCATGTCGACGACAATGCCTTCACCGGCAACGGCAACATTAACTGCATCACTCTCAAACAACTCTGCACTGAATCGCCACAACTCGTTGAGCGCATTCTGCACGCGGGCCTGGCTCTCGGCCGTTCCGTCCCCGAGCTTCAGCATCCACTCCGAACTATGCCGCAAATGATACGTGTCTTCTTTCAACGACTTCGCCCCAAGGGCGGCAAGAGTCGGATGGCCGCACCGTGACAGTGCATCCAACATCAACACGCTATACGCATCAAACAAAAACTGCCGCACAATCGTAAACGCGAAATCGCCGCGCGGCAGTTCCACCATTTGCACGTTCCGATACTCGATCGGCTCTCGAAAATAGGCGAGCCCATCTTCGTCGCGTCCCTTCCCTTCGATCTCGCCGGCGAGCTTCAGCAGCGCGCTCGCCTGCCCTACTAAATCCAGCGCGATATTCGCCAGCGCAATGTCTTCTTCGAGAATCGGCCCGTGACCACACCACTCACTCAACCGGTGCCCCAACACCAGACGATCATCACCGAGCCGCAATACGAACTCGACCAACGGATTCGGGAATAAAACGGACGGCCCCTCCCGCTTGCCCGCCACCATCGGCGCCGAAGCACTCACAGTCCCTTCACTCCCTTCGGACTCTTGTAAAACTGCGGGTGCCGATACGCTTTGTCGTTCCCGGGATCGAAAAACGGTCCTGCATCTTTCGGCATCGACGCCGTAATCGCCGTCGACGGCACCACCCAAAGGCTTATTGCCTCCCCACGCCGTGAATACACATCGCGCGCGTTCTGCAACGCATGCTCGGCGTCCGTGGCGTGCAACGAACCGGCATGCTCGTGGGGCGCGCCTTGTTTCTCTTGCGTAAATACTTCCCACAGCGGCCACTGCGAAGCGCCATCAGTCATCGTCACGCCGCCCCGGCGACGCGCTCACGATGCTTCGCCGCAAATGCTTCGGCCGCATCGCGAACCCACGCCCCTTCATTTTGAGCGGCGTTCCGCGCCGCGAGCCGGTCCCTGTTGCAGGGACCATTTCCTGCAACGACTTCGAAAAACTCGGTCCAGTCGATCTCACCAAAACTCCATTCCCGCCCGCTCGCATCGGAGCGCAGATCGGGATCAGGCAACGTCAAGCCGATCGCCATCGCCTGTGGCACGGTGAGATTCACAAACCGATGACGCAGTTCGTCGTTCGAGAATCGTTTGATTTTCCAGCGGAGCAAGTCTGCAGAATTCGGCGAATCTTTGTCGCTCGGTCCAAACATCATCAGCGACGGCCACCACCAGCGATTCACAGCGTCCTGGACCATCGCCTTCTGCGCCGGAGTTCCGGACGCCAACACGGAACAGATTTCATAGCCTTGCCGCTTATGAAAATTCTCTTCTTTGCACACGCGAATCATCGCCCGGGCGTACGGTCCATACGACGCTTTCGCGAGCACCGTCTGATTCACAATCGCCGCGCCGTCCACAAACCAACCGATCACACCGATATCGGCCCAGCTCAACGTCGGATAATTAAATATGCTCGAATATTTCGCAGTGCCATTCAATAGCTGTGTGACCAGTTCGTGCCGGTCCACACCCAGCGTCTCCGTACCACAATAGATGTAGAGTCCGTGCCCGGCTTCGTCCTGCACCTTCGCGATCAGCGACAGCTTCCGCCGCAAACTCGGCGCACGGGTGATCCAGTTCCCTTCTGGCAGCATCCCAACGATCTCGGAATGCGCGTGCTGGGACATCATCCGAATAAGCTGCTTGCGATAGCGCTCGGGCATCCAGTCCTTAGGCTCAATCGACTCGCCATTGGCGATCCGGGCCTCGAACTCTGCGACCTTTACGGGGTCGTCGGCTGGTACAACGGGCTTGGTGACCATACCAGAAATCTAGGGGCCTGAGGTGGGGTTCGACAATCGAAAATGGGTGCTATCTTCCCTCTTATGACACCCAACACCAGCTCCCAGCCCACTGCCAACGACGGTACCGCCACGGCAGAGGTCGCCAATGGCATCGCCACGGTCAGGTTCGCCCATCCCAAGGGAAACTCGTTGCCTGGGGCCCTGCTGCAACAGCTGGCGATAGAAATAACCGCCCAAGGTGCCAATCCCGCCGCGAAAGTGATCGTGCTACGCAGTGAAGGCTCGGGCCCGTTCTGTGCCGGAGCCTCGTTCGACGAGCTTTCGGCGGTCACAGATGCGGCTGGCGGGGCCAAGTTCTTCTCAGGATTTTCCAAAGTTATCCTCGCGATGATCCGCGCCCCCAAATTTGTGATCACCCGCGTACACGGCAAGGCGGCGGGCGGTGCGGTTGGACTGATCGCCGCGTCGGACTATTCGCTAGCCGTGAGCTCGGCGCACGCCAAACTCAGCGAGCTGGCAATTGGCAT
This sequence comes from Gemmatimonadota bacterium, assembly GCA_025358315.1. Taxonomy (GTDB): domain Bacteria; phylum Gemmatimonadota; class Gemmatimonadetes; order Gemmatimonadales; family Gemmatimonadaceae; genus Fen-1231. Next base: position 3,745 of record JANYKA010000274.1, read on the forward strand.
CGGTCCGTTTGTAGTTGGCCCGGTCATCGAAAAGAAGATCGGCCTCGCAGCATTCAGTGCGATGGCCGTCGACGCCGACTGGCGCGACGCGGCGTGGTGCGAGCGTCACGGATTGTATTCGAAGATTTTTGACGTCGCGCCGGCGATGGATGCCGCCGTGGATTCGCTGGCGGCGACGCTGGCGAACTCGAACCCCGAGGCGATGGCCGCACTCAAACAAGTATTCTGGGCCGGCACGGAAAAGTGGGATGCGCTTCTCGCAGAACGCGCGGCGATGAGCGGGTCTTTGGTCCTCTCGGATTTCACCCGCAACGCAATCGCGCAATTCAGGAAATAGCGCGCCGCCGCGTCACTATGGAACCCGATTAGCTGACCAGATGCCGGACGCGGCGTTGCACGTCGCACTCGTCACCAATGCGTACGTCCCGCTCGCGGTTGTCACTCCCGTCGACAATGTGGCGACCTGCCCACTGATCGTGATGTTGCAACCGCTGGTATTCGCCGGAATGCTTCCCGAAATCGCGCCAGACGCGGAAACCGTACCTGTCAGGGAATTAGTTGATCCGGAAATCGCCGAAGTGGTGCCGGATAGAACTCCATTCGACATCGTAAACGAGACAGTGCCCGTCAGGTTGGAGCCATTGGACTGGCCACCGCTCCAATTCCCCGAATAGCTTCCGTTGAACAGGCCCGCGCCCGTTGGCAGCGCCGTAGCAGTGAGAGTGATTTGGGCTTGGCTTCCGGTTCCCAGTCGAGCCGAGATATTCATCGACTGCCCACCACTTCCGTTGCCAAGCGTCCAAAAGGTCTGGGCTGTTCCGTCGGCACTGCTTATCGCGGAAGTTGGCGACGCCGAACCGCCTGATTGCGGCGAGAATGTTACGGTCGCGCCGGGGACTGTCCCGCCATCAGAAGCTCCGACCCGCACAACGATCGGATTGGCAAATGTCCCCCCTGGCGGAGCGTTCTGACCTAAGCCGGAGACAACTATTATTCGCGTCACCGACGGAACGACAACCACCGTGACCGTGTCGGATACGCCGCTTCCTTCCACTCGCACGACAATTTTCGCGGTGCCACGCGCACGCGCAAACACCGTGACGGAGTTATCGGTGCGGTTGCCCACGTCGGCCACCGACGAGTTCAGCGAAATCCAGTCGAAGAGCGCGAGAGGAAGCGCCGTGGTGCCGAGAAACGCTTGTGCAGTAAGCGTCGCGCCCGCCGCATTGTCCGATACTGTAAGGCCACGAGGCGAAATCACCACTCTCGTCGCGTTGGAACCTGGCCCGACATATATGGCCTGCCCTGACACCGTCACGGCGCCACCGGCAATCTGACCGGACGTGAATTGCACCGGGCCAATGCTGTAGGTCGTGTCGCCGGTGGAGTTGATTCCCTTCACGACCACTTGATACGTCGACCCCTCTGCCTGGATCGGAAAAGTGGCCTTCACCACTACGGAATCGACGTTATCGCCTTTATTCTGCACCGAGCTAAATGGGACGATGGTAGTCGAGATTTCCTTCGTACGCGTTGACGGCGTGGCGGCCTGAGGATTGATCAGCGCCACGACGATCTTGATGTTGACTGGCTGATCGAATCCTTTATCGCCGCCACCGGTAGTCTGAAAAAGCGGCTTCAGCACGATGCTGCCAAATCCCGCGTCGTGGAGCCCGGTCGCGTCGCGACCGCAGGACGTTGCCGCGACCGCGCCCACAGCCAAACAGGCGAGTACGCGAACGACGGGCCGCCGAATTAAAGTGGGCATCGACATAGGGCTCCGAATCAGGAGAATTACTGCGACAATATTGGGCTCAGGCGGGTCGAGTGGCAAGCAAGGGGCGCCAGGCAACTGCAGACGGGCCGGCGCACGCGATACATTCCATAGGTAATTCGAACCTTAAATACACGATAAGAGAAATTTCCATGCGTATAGCAGTTCCACGAGAGCGCGCGCCGCGCGAGGAGCGCGTTGCACTCGTTCCGGAAAGCGTCGGCAAACTGATCAAGAGTGGCGCGGCGATCACGATCGAGCACGATGCCGGTCTCGCGGCCGGTTTCCCGGACGCCCAATACGAAGCGGTGGGCGCAACCATCGCGGCAGATCTCGCCACCGCCATCGCAAACGCCAATCTAATTTGCAAGGTGCAACCGCCGACGGCCGCAGAGTCATCGCACTTTCCGGATGGTGCGGCGTTGGCGTCGTACTGGCAGCCTACCGGCGCGGCCGATGCAATGGCCGCACTAAACGCGCACAAGGTAAGTACGCTCGCCCTGGAGCGCGTACCGCGAATAACCCGCGCGCAATCCATGGACGTGTTATCGTCGCAGGCAACCGTGTCCGGCTACCAAGCGGTCCTTATTGGTGCGAGCGCGCTGCCGAAAATGCTGCCGATGCTTACTACCGCTGCTGGGACGTTGGCTCCGGCCAAAGTGTTCGTCATCGGCGCCGGTGTCGCGGGGCTTCAGGCGATCGCCACCGCCAAACGTCTGGGCGCCGTCGTCAGCGCCTTCGACGTGCGGGCCGCCGTGCAGGAACAGATTCAATCGCTTGGTGCCACGCCATTGAAAGTCGACCTCGGCGGAGACGCCGAAGGTGCGGGCGGCTACGCGAAGGCCCAGAGCGCGGATCAAGCTAGGCTGACACAGGAAGCAATCGCGAAACACATCGCCGGCGTCGACCTGGTCATCACCACCGCCGCGATCCCAGGGCGAAAAGCGCCCGTTCTTATTGATGAGGCCGCGGTCCGTGGGATGAAAACGGGCTCGGTAATCGTCGATCTGGCCGCCGAGACGGGTGGAAATTGTGCGAGCACCAAGCCCGGCGAGACCGTGGTGGTGAATGGCGTGCGGGTGATTGGACCGCTAAACCTCCCGAGCCAAGCAGCGTTCCACGCATCGCAAATGTTGAGCCGGAATATTCTGACATTGATCCAACACATCAGCAAAGACCCGAAAGAAGCCGCACTCGTGCTCGATCCGAATGACGAGATCACAGGCGCGATGCTTATCACCTTTGAAGGTCAGTCCCGAGGCCAGTCGCCGTCATGATTCAGATCTTTCAACTTTACGTTTTCATTCTGGCCGGCTTTGTCGGCTTCATTATCATTCAGCGCGTGCCGCCGTTGTTGCACACGCCGCTGATGTCGGCGACGAATGCCATTTCCGGAATCTCATTGGTCGGCGCGATCGTCGCCGCGGGTGGGCAATACGGCCGACTCTCGACGGTCCTCGGATTTCTTGCCGTGGTCTGCGCGGCGACCAACGTGGTCGCCGGATTTCTGATCACCGACCGGATGCTGGCGATGTTTAAGGGGAAACAAGGCGCGCCGGGAGCGAAAAAGTGATCGTTCTTCCGATGCTGCAAGAAGTTGCTCAGGCGACCGCGGCGATGACTACGCGCGATCTGATTATTCAGCTGTCGTACCTGATTGCCTCGATTCTGTTTATCCTTGGCCTCCGCTCGCTCACCCGCCCCAACGACGCTCGGCTCGGCATGCAGCAAGCCGCCGGTGGAATGCTCTTTGCGGTGATCGGCACGCTGCTCAATTCGAATATCATCACGTACCAGTGGATTGTGATTGGGCTCGTCGTCGGTGCGGCGATCGGCTATCCGATGGCGATGCGCATCCCGATGACCGCGATGCCGCAGTTCATTGCCTTTTCGCACGCGTTCGGCGCGATGGCGGCGACGCTCGTCGGCATCGTGGAATACCGCGCTGCGTGGGTACCAGACGCTGCCGGTGTGATGCCAGGGCTCTCTGGCGGCCGAGCGGCAGCGCTCGGGTTTGAAGTGTTGTTCGGCGCCCTGACGGTGACCGGCTCGCTGATGGCGTTTGGAAAGTTGCAGGAGCTGATCACCGGACGGCCGATCACCTTCAAGGGTCAGAACGCGGTGAATCTGACGCTGATGGCTGTGGCGTTTGGGTCATTTGCAATGCTGGTCATCCATCCGGATAGCGCGGTCGCCTTCTATATGATGGTTGGGCTCGCGCTCTTCCTGGGTATCTCGATGGTGCTGCCGATTGGCGGCGGCGATATGCCGGTGGTCGTGTCACTGTTGAATTCGTACGCCGGCCTTGCCGCGAGTGCGACAGGGTTCGCGATCGGGAATAACGTGTTGATCATTGCCGGTGCGCTTGAAGGCGCCAGCGGATTTATTCTGTCGCTACTGATGTCCAAGGCAATGAACCGGTCGTTTGCCAATGTGATCTTCGGTGCCTTTGGATCGGCGCCGGCGAGTTCGGGAGTGAAGACCGGCGAAGTGCGTGAGGCGAAGACCATCACGCCCGAAGACGCCGCCGTACAGCTCGCGTACGCGAGCTCGGTGGTGATTATCCCCGGCTATGGCATGGCAGTCGCGCAGGCGCAACACACCGTGCGTGAACTGATGGAGCTGATCAACAAGAAGGGCGGCGAGGTGAAATTCGCTATTCACCCGGTGGCCGGTCGCATGCCGGGACACTTGAACGTGATTCTCTCGGAAGCCGGGATTGATTACGGCGCGTTGCTCACGGACGTAGACGACGCTAACCGCGTACTGCAAACGGCAGACGTCGCGATGGTAATTGGAGCGAATGACATCGTGAATCCGGACGCCGAAGAGGACAAATCGAGCCCCTTGTATGGGATGCCGATTTTCAAGGCGTGGACGGCGAAGACGGTTTTTGTGATCAAGCGTGGCAAAGGCACGGGCTTCAGCGGAGTTGAGAATCCGTTGTTCTTTCGCGACAACACGTTGATGTTGTATGGCGATGCTAAGGGGGTTATCGGGTCGCTTATTAAGGAGATTAAGGCGTTGGACGAAGGGCACTAGGATAGGATCTAGTACACGAGATGATTCACGGGGGATTACGGGGCGGCCGGCGGACAACGTTGGGGTGGGCCGCCGGCAACGTTGGTTCAAACCAAAGGCAACCGGCGCCTGTCGAATCTCTGGCATCCTTCTCTTCGTAGGGATGCCGGACCCTTCATCCCCCGTGCCCAATGTCCAACACTGCAAGCCGATTTTTCCTAATGGCGTTCGCCGCCGTTACCGTGACGGATACCGCGCACGCCCAGACTGAACGAAAGACACTCTCCGGCCTGTCGATTGCCGTGTACAATATTGCCGGCAAAATCAGCATCGAACCTGGGACTGGAAGTGACGTGATCGTCGAGATCACTCGCGGCGGACGTGACGCCGCGAAGCTCTCCGTATCCGTCGGTGATATTAAAGGCGCCAATGCGCTGCGGATCGTTTACCCCGACGATGATATCATTTACCCGGCCATGGGCCGCTGGAGCCAGAATTCGGGTACGAGGATCAACGGCGATGGTACGTGGGGAGATGACCACGGAATCTTCGGCGGGCATCGTGTGCGCGTCCGCGGTAGCGGAAGCGGCACCGAGGCGTGGGCCGATCTCCGAATCCTTGTCCCGGCCGGAAAACGGGCGAGCGTCAACATTCTCGTGGGCGAACTGTTAGCAAATCGCGTCAATGCCGATCTGCATCTCGAATCGGGGTCCGGCGGCATTCGGACCACCGACACCAAGGGTGGTCTGCATATCAGCTCGGGCTCAGGCGGCATCGATGTCCGCAATGCGTCGGGCAACGACATCGGACTCGAAGTCGGCTCGGGTGGGATCAGTGTGAATGGCGTGAGCGGCCGGAACCTAAAAATCGAATCCGGCTCTGGTGGCGTGACCGGTAGCAAACTTTCCGCCGACAATCTCAATATCAAAACCGGCTCCGGTGGCATTCGGGTCGATGATATCAGCGCCAGCGGCCAGGTGCGGCTCGATGCCGGCAGCGGAACGGTTCGAATGGGCTTCCTGAAATCCCCGCGGAGCATCGACGTCGACGCCGGTTCCGGCGGAGTTACGCTTGCCCTGCCCGCCTCACTCGGCGCCGAAGTTGATATCGAAACCGGCAGCGGTGGCATCGACTCTGATTTTGCCGTGACATCAAACAAATTCGAACGTCACCATCTCAGCGGGCGTATCGGCGATGGATCGTCACGGATTCACGTCGAAAGCGGATCCGGATCGGTACATCTCAAGAAGAGCTAGCTGTTGGCGCGGTTTGATCCACAATGAAGGCGTAGCGAAAGGCTTGCTCCTTTAACCTTTCATAACGTCCCGTAGAGCCACCATGTCCGGCACCCATGTTCATTTTGAGCAGGAGCGGATTGGTGTCTGTTTTGTAAGCGCGGAGCTTGGCCGTCCACTTCGTCGGTTCCCAATACGCAACGCGCGAGTCGTTCACGCCGCTGGTGATAAGAATTCGAGGATAGGCTTTTCGTTCCACGTTGTCATACGGCGCGTATGTTTTCATATAGGCATACTCGTCAGCGTTTTGGGGGTTGCCCCACTGCTCCCACTCCTGCGCCGTGAGCGGAATGGACGCGTCGAGCATGGTGTTGATCACATCGACAAATGGCACGTCGGCGACCACGGTATGAAACAGATCGGGGCGCATATTGAGAATGGCACCCATCAACAGACCGCCGGCACTGCCGCCATTGGCCGCCAACCGTTCCGGACTGGTGTATTTCTTCTGCACCAGAAATTCGGCGGCGTCGATGAAATCGAAGAACGTATTCTTCTTATTCATCATCTTGCCGTCGTCGTACCACTGGCGCCCCATCTCCTGGCCGCCGCGCACGTGGGCGATCGCGACGACAAACCCACGATCTATCAAGGAGAACCAGGGCGAGCTGAACGTCGGCTCCATTGTGTAGCCATACGAACCATAGGCATAGAGCAGGAGCGGACGCTGGCCATCGCGCGCGAGCGGCTTCTTATACACCAGCGAGATCGGCACATTCACGCCATCGCGCGCCGTCGCATACACCCGCTCAATCGCGTACTGCGTCTCGTCGTAACCGCCGAGCACTTCAGTTTTCTTAATCAGTGTACGGAGCCGCGACTGCATGTCGTAATCAAACACCGAGAACGGTGTGACTAACGATGAATACGTGAAGCGCAGCATGTGCGTGTCGAACTCGAGATTGCCGGTGAGATCGACGCCGTAAGCGGCCTCGGGAAAATCGATATAGTGGGTTTTGTTTGTGCCGATGTCGGTAATGCGGAGTCGGCGCAACCCGCCCCGCCGTTCCTGAACTACGATGAAATGCTTGAAAGCGCTCACATCCTCAACAAACGCGTCGCCGCGATGGGCAAGCCACTCCTCCCAATGTTCCGGGTTTGGATTCGCGATCGGCGCCCGCATCACTTTGAAGTTCTGCGCTCCATCATTGGTGAGGATGTAAAACCAGCCAACGCCCGCGGTCACTTCGTACTCAATGTTCGACCGCCGCGCCGCAATTCGCCGCGGTGCCGAATCCGGATGCGCGGAATCAACCACCCACGTTTCACCGCTCGTAAAGCTGCCGCTGGTGATCAGAATCCACTCCCCGCTCTCGGCGCGCTCAACACTGACATTAAAGAGCACGTCGTTGTCGTGATAAACCGAGATGTCTTCATCGATGGAGTCGCCAAGGCGATGGCGCCACACGCGGTCGGCACGCTTGGCACTGTCAGTGGTCAGGTAGAAAAGTGTTTTGTTGTCGCTCGCCCATGCCAGGCCGAAACCGAGATTCGTTAACCTGTCAACTAATCGCTCGCCAGTGCGCAAGTCGATCACCTGCAACTCGAACTCCTCATAACCGTTGGTGTCGACGAGCAACGCCAAGTAATTGTGATCGGGGCTGACTTCAAAGGCACCGAGTTGATAGAACGCAAACGCCTTCGCGGCCGCGTTCTGATCGAAATAAATCTCCTCGGGTGCCGAGGTCGAGCCGCGCTTACGGCAGTAGAACGGATACGGCTGCCCTGTCTCGGTGCGCGTATAGTAGAACCAGTCATCGTGCTTGGCCGGCGGCTGACTGTCGTCCTCTTTAATGCGGCCGAGCAATTCGTCGTAGATCGTTTTCTGCAGCGCCTCGGTGTGCGCGGTCATCGCCGCCGTGTAGGCATTTTCAGCGTTGAGGTATTGATCGACCTCGGGATTCTCGCGGTCCCGAAAGTAGGCGTAATCGTCGGACCGGAGCTCGCCGTGGAGTGTTCCGGTGGTCGGAATCACTTTGGCAACGGGCGGCGCGAGATTGGCGGCAACTTTGGAAGCGGAAGTCATAGGAACAAGATATCTTTTGGCATGCCTCGAAACGACTCTCCCGGCGCCAAACTGCTTTCCACGTGGCGCAAGCTGTCCCCCTACCCTGGCGGGCTCTGGCTGTTCACACAAATGGTCAAGCGCATGATCCCCTATACCGGCTCGGTGTCGCCTCGCGTGGAGGTACTGGAGCCTGGGTATGCCAAAATATCGATCACGCAGCGCCGCGCCCTTGAGCAGCATCTGGGATCGATCCACGCGATTGCGTTGATGAACGTCGCCGAGTTTGCGAGCGGTGCGGCGATGACCACGGCGCTGCCGCCGGGGTATCGGGGAATCGTCACCAAGCTTTCGATCGAATATTTCAAGAAGGCGCGCGGCAAAGTGACGGCCGAAAGCCGGCCTGAGCTGCCAACGCACATCGAGGGCGAGCACGATTTTTACTCGGACGTGACGGATGCGACGGGTGACCTCGTCGCCCGTGCGACCGTGCGCTGGAAACTCGGACCGGTGCCGGCCAAGTGAGTGAGATTAAAGCGCCATTTCCGTCGACTGCATTCACCCGACAGGCCGGGATTGACGTTCCGCTCATCTGCGGTCCGATGTATCCGTGCAGCAATCCGGAACTGGTCGCCGCCGTCAGTGAGGCGGGAGGGATTGGCGTAATACAGCCGATTTCACTCACCTTTGTGCACGGGTACGAGTATCGCGCCGGACTGCAATTCATCAAACAGCTCACACAGAAGCCGGTGGGTTTTAACGCGCTGATCGAACGGTCATCGGAGCTGTATCACCAGCGGATGATCAAGTGGGTGGATATCGCGCTCGAAGAGGGCGTTCGATTTTTCATCACCTCGCTCGGCAATCCCCGTTGGGTGGTTGAAAAAGTGCACGCGGTTGGTGGCATTGTCTATCACGATGTCACCGAAAAGAAATGGGCGCAGAAGGCGATTGATGGTGGCGTCGACGGGCTCATCGCCGTGAACAGTCGTGCCGGCGGCCATACCGGAAGCCGGTCACCACGACAATTATTTGATGAACTCGCCTCATTTAACGTGCCGCTGATTAGTGCCGGCGGTGTGGGTACGGCACGCGAGTTTGTTGAGCAGATGGCGATTGGCTACGCAGGCGTTCAACTCGGCACGCGCTTTATCGCGACTCCGGAATGCAAAGCGAGCGACGCGTACAAGAAGGCGATCGTCGATTCCACCGAGGCCGATATCACGCTCACTGAGCGGCTCACCGGAGTCCCGGTGAGCGTCATCAACAACGCCTACATTCGGCGGATTGGTGGCAAAGCGGGGCCGTTCGCGCGCTGGATGCTGAAGGGACCGCGAACCAAGAAGTTGATGCGCACTTGGTTCGGCCTAAATTCCGTTTGGCGGCTGAAGGCAGGACTGAATAAGGAGAACGGCGCGAGTGAGTACTGGCAGGCGGGCAAGAGTGTGGCCGGTATTCACGACGTGCGGCCCGCGGCCGAGATCGTTCACGAGTTCGCGAACGCCTGGCGGGACTAGGCTCGCGCGCTCTTGCGATCTTGCGCTCTTGCCCTGTTGCGACTTCGGCATTCGTGCGCGGTCGGTCAAGCGCACTCGCTCCTTCGGGCCTGCAAGTGGCATCCGTATGCCATCGGCCAACTGGCCCATGGCACACGGCAGCCACGGGGCCCTGTGGAGCGAATCCGCTTGTCCGACCTGGAGTGGCATCTGTGCGTTTGTGAGTCAACGCGCGTGCTTCGCCGGAGTGTGCTCGTACGTGACACATACTGCTTGGCAGGCGGGTTCGGGGATATCGCGGAGGCGGGCCGAGGCTCGCTAGGTGTAAACTGATGACCACGGATTTTTCTGGGGGAACAACAGCTCGCCCGGAAAGGGTAGTTCCCCCAGGGCGTTATCCGTGTTGATCCCTTGGTAAATCCGTGTAAATGCGTGGCCCAGCCGTTTTTATCCGGCCTCACAACGAGGCCAGAGTGGCACTCGAATTTGGCCGATGTCGGTGACCGTTAGTAAAAGCTGGCGATGCGAGCCAAAGCGAGACCCCCGGGCCCGACCGAGCGCGCGTAGCTATCGAGGGTCTAACTTACGGCCCGCTTAAGGATGTCGCGAGAAGCGGGAGTGAAACTCACCGCTGCAACTCCGGGCCGGCCCGATCCGTAGGGAAATCATATGACACAGAACAAAACCATATCTCAAGCGCCTGCCAAGTCCGGTACCATAATTCTCCCGCCGGCAGTGGCACCACCGGCGGCGGCAACGAAGCTCTCCGTAGTGGAAATGCTCGCACTGCGGGACGAGTTATCCAATCAGCTCAACTCGGCGATCTCGCGGCGCGCCGACCTGAACAGACTTTTGCAGAGTCAAACCGTCGCCAACGTGCCAGGACTTCAAGTGCGGGTGGCGCAGCTCGATAGTCGGATCAGTGAGATCGAGGAACAAATCGCTGTGAATGGGCGAAACCTCACATCGTCCCCCGGCCTACTCGTGACAGGGACCGGCTCTTCCTTTGGCATTACGGGCCCGTCACGACTGAAGGGAGGTCAGGTGACCGCCATTTCGATCGTGCTTACTATTTTCGTATTCTTTCCATTGGCCATTACGGCGGCCCGTTTGCTCTGGCGTCGTGCGTCACACCCAAAGGTCACGGGCCCATCACGCGTAGAGACCGCCCGGCTCGATAACATCGAGCGCGGCATTGAAGCGATCGCTATCGAAATGGAACGAGTGACCGAGGGCCAGCGCTATGTCACGAAGATTCTGAGCGAGCGGCAACCCGTCCGCGAGGTAAGCGGCGGCGAGCGATAGATTCGCCGCCGTCCTGCTCTCCGTGTTCTAGCGTACGAAGGTTTGCGCCGCCGCTGTGAATCCGATCACCTGCGATTTTGTCTGCCCCGGGAATAGTTGCATTCGCAGTTGACGGGTTGCCAACATTTGAAGGACAGCGACACCAAGTACCGGTCCGGCCGGCGGAGCGATCGCTCCCGGAGACCAATTCACGAATTCGTAAACCGTGGCATCGGACGAAGGCGTAATCGTTGCAAAATCCGGCCCATTACCGCGAATGGCGAACTGCGCTGCCGCTCCGTTATACGATCCCGTGGAAAATATCAGGAGCGATGGATTGTATGAGTCATAGGTGAGTGACAAATGGCCAGTCCAGTAACTGAACGGACTAAGCCCCTGATAGCCGTTCGTGCCGGCGAGAAACCAGGTTCCGCGCGCCGTGCCGTCCAGATCGTAGTCAATTTTACCACCCCGGGGGGCAATGGTACGACGGTTCCGGGCGAGCAATTGCGTCTTGAGCGGTTCGTCGAAATAATTGAGCGGATCGTCGGTATGAATTTTCCACGGCTCGTAGGCATAGTCCGCCGCGACCAGCAGCCCCGGCAAAAGGAGCTCGCTGTTGTACACTCCCACGTCCAGCGACTGGCCTCCCACTTTACCGATGATTTGATTGGGCGCGACTGCGATGCGCACGCTCGCCGTTCCGCTTGCCAGCGCGCCGCCCACTGCGGTCACGATCGCCGGATCGAGTGCAGTGACCAGATCGTAGATCACCCAGTATGTGCACGAGCCTTCAAACGTGATGCGATAATCCACGCTGCCCGCCGACGCTGGGCGCGTCTGGATCATAACGATGTGGCCTTGGAAGGGCGCGTACACGGTATACCGCGTCCGGCCTGCACTGAGATCGAGCGGATAGAGATACTGATGATCAATCGGTGTCACGTGTTCGTGGATCACCGTGCCGAGCGGGGCATAGTCGCCGATATCGGCAACGGCCAGCGGGGAGTTCGTGAATCGCACCGGCCCGGACCCCGTGCACGTTCCATGGCTGAATGTGGCTCGTAAATCGCTGTTCAACGCACCACTGTTGTCCGGCGCGGTCGTGCCGTGACCGCAGCTGCAGATGGCGCTGACGAGGATGAGAGAAGCAGCGGACTGGATCGTGTTCACGGCAGGGAAGCTAGCAGTAGGTTGGCGCGCCGGCGACCAGTTGGGGTGAGCTTCAATTCGGCTATGGCGTTATCACCAGGGTCGCGCAACTGGTGACCGTCGCTACATCAGGCGCCGTCGCACAGATCGCGACGCCGGAGGTCGTAGCCAACGCGGTCACTTTGCCCGTTGCGTCGACTGAAGCGGTCGAAGGACTCGCGCTGGACCACAGAGCAGTCCGATTGCGGGTGGGGTTGCCACGAGTGGTTTTGAGCAACGCCGTGAACTGCACCGACGTGCCAACTCTTGCGCTGGCGGCTGGCGGGCTGATAACAACAGACCCCGAAACGTTGCCATCGACAATGATTTGAATGTTCACGGACGCCCTACCATTTGCCGCCGTGATCGTTGCAACACCGGGCCCAATTGCCGTCATCAAGCCCGATGCATTTATCGTGACAACACTGGCCTGTGTACTCGACCACGACACCGATGCGTTGATTGGAGCGCCATTCGCATTGAATGTCCTGGTATTCCACTGAACCTGATCACCTGGGAATATTCCCCCGCTGAGATCCGCGTCTGTTGCGGCCTGAATCAGACCGACACTGTCCGGCCCCGTGGATCCGGAGCATCCGACCAGAGAAACACACAGCATCCCGAGAATAAAACGTCGCATGAATTGGATCTCCGTGGGGCTACTTAATGATTCGCGCGCCCGTCAGCGTGGCAATCGCGCCCAGTGTCGTCTGGGCTGCGTTCAGACCGAGCCGGAAGTCTTTGTCTGTGTATGTGACGAACAGGTCGGTCACTTGGTGCCATTGCGGATCCCAACCCGCTCCGATGTGCTCGCCCCGCTGATTCTCACGCAAACTAATCGCCGGTACGATGTCTTTAAACGGATCGGAATCGGTGTTGGTCATATGCGGACCCACAGACGCGGGGTAATCGGTCGCGAATTTTTCGTTCGCGGCCAGCACAGTCCAGGCCAAGGCTTGTGCTCCGGCCGATTGCTTCGACGCAATCGCAAACTCGATATTTACGTCCGCTTCGGGACGCTGCTCTTTGTTCATCGTTCCATCCGCATTCGGCATACCGTGATCAAACATCATCATATCGTGCTGGATCATGCCGAGCCATTTGGGCTCAGGGTATTTCCCTGATCCCTTCGGATTCTCTATTCCCTGCAACGCCTGGCGCTGGGCAACATATGCCCGCGCGCCATTGAGGCCGGTCTCTTCGTTGTTCCAGAGGGCAAAGCGAATCGAACGGTCGGTCTTGATATCGGGATTGCTGAACACACGCGCCAATTCCATCACCAGCGCGGTGCCAGAGCCGTCATCGTTTGCCGCCTCTCCCCAGCCGATGCCGTCCATGTGACCGCCGACGATATACATCTCTTCGGGATGCGTGGTACCAATTTTTGTGCAATACACCTCCTGACGCTGGCCCGGAGTACTGGGCTGCGAATTCAGGGCGCGCAACTTCTCATCTTTCTGGGCGAGTGAGTCACTGTTGACCCCTGTGCGCGTGCGCACACCACGGAGCCGACCGCCGCCCGATGCGTTGTTGCTCACGGCATTCCCGCGGCCACCCGCGGCGACCGGTGCAACCACGCGCGGTGGCGGTGGTTGGAAGTCATAGGTAACCCGTTCGGTATTCGTACAGCCGTAACTCTTTAGTTTTGCTTCGATCCAGTCAATGGCCGCGCGATTGCGATCGGTGCCCTGACGCCGATCGCCGAACTGCGTCAGCCCCTTGACCGTCGTCCGGTACTTCTCCAGATCCAGGCGAGCGACCATTTCTTTAATCGGCGCCGCCGCGATCGAATCGGCCGTGGCTTTTGCGATAGCTGCGGCACGCGCCAACTGTGCGGAATCCTGCGCCGCAACAGCGCTTCCGAGCAACACCAACAGACTGCCCGCGATCACAACAGAGGACCGACGCATAGTGCATCTCCAAAAACGGTTGGCCGAGTAACATTGCTTGCATTAATATGCCGCGGGCCCCCCAAACGTTCAGCGGCACGGCCGCGCGGTTTACTGTACTGGCGTCTATCGGGCTAGCACTCGCGGATCCGGTTTTACTGTAAATGTCTGCGTATAACTCGTTCCGTTCACGGTAAGCTTAGCCGTAAACGTTCCTACGGACGCTGGAATCGGCGCCGAGCCTTGGCCGTCTCCGTTTTGTCCGGCGACCGCAGCCGTACTCCACACTACCCGGTGAATGCCGGCAAGTGCCGAGAGTGGCTCTGCGGGGACTCTCCAGAGTGCGGACGTATTCGGAATTCCGCCGCCACCGCGCCCGCCCCGACGTCCGCGCACGGCCGCCGTTGCATTGCTCGCAAATTCGTGCACGGTCGCGCCACCCGCGTTGAGAATCGTGATAATGACCGGACCGGTCGCGGCGTGTTTCAAGTAGTAGTCAATCACCGCGCCATTGGGCGGATTCAGCGCCTGCGCTTCATCTTTTTGCAATGGCGTGCCGTTATCATCGCCCTGAATGAAATTGATCGCGTCGGCCGGCTTGAACAGGTATGCATCGGCGTTGAGTACACTGGGGTTCAATTGCCGGAGCGCACTGATGTCGTCAATGACCCAAAAGCCGCGTCCGTGCGTCGCCACGATTAAATCGTTGCCGTAAATCTCAAAGTCCCGATTGGACGTGATGGGCAGGTTGATCTGCAACGATTGCCAGTTGTCACCGTCATCGAACGAGACAAACACGCCGCGCTCGGTGCCGGCAAAGAGCAGCCCTCTCCGCACCGGATCTTCGCGGATGACGTGTACGTATCCGTCGGCTGGAAGGCCGTTCACAATACGCTGCCACGTCTTTCCGGAATCACGAGTGCGGTAGATATACGGTGAGAAATCCTGCAACTGGTGACGATCCACGCTCGCATACGCACTGCCGGCATCGAAGTGCGACGCTTCCATCGTCGTCACACGGCTCCACGACGTGACGCCCGGCGGAGTCACGTTCTGCCAGTTGGCACCGTGGTCCGTAGTGATGTGCACCAAGCCGTCGTCGGTTCCCACCCAGATGACCGGGGCCTGCAGCGGCGACGGCGCGATGGTGTACACGACACCGCGTCTGCTATTGCTGCCGGATGCGGTGTCGAGTGCGGCCGGTACTCCCGGATCCAGTCGCGTGAGATCGGGGCTGATTTGCTTCCAACTTTTCGCCCCGTCCATCGTCTGAAACACAAATTGATTGGAGTAATACAGCGCGTGGTCTGCTTTGGAGAACACGAGCGGCTGGGTCCAATCCGTGCGCGCCGTCTCTGATGCATGCGGTGCCGTGGAGCCCGGCACCGGGACGTTTAACTCGAGGTCGAAGCGGTTCCCGCTTTCGCCATAGATAATGCCGGGGTGCAGTGGATCGCCGGCCGTGAAGCCGCTCTCGCCGCCGGCACCAATCGGCTCCCAATCGCGCATCGAAATCTCACCAAACTTGCCGCGACTGCGCACCGCGACCGGACCGCTGTCCTGCTGTGCGCCCGTCACCCAGTATGGAAAACGATAGTCCACCGACAGATGATAGATCTGTGCCGTGGGTTGATTGAGCCACGAACTCCAGGTCACTGCACCGGGATTCGCCTTGGCATTGCGCGTAATGATCGCGCCCTGGTCGCTGGCGACAATCATCGTGTTGGTGTCATCCGGAGAGATCCACGCCTGATGGTAGTCGTCGCCGCCCGGCGAACCGCGGAGCGCCGCCCACGTCTTACCACCGTCCACTGATCGGCTGACGGCGACATTCGGGACATACACAATATCCGGATTTTTCGGGTCGACCGTCACGTGTTCGAAATACCAGCCGCGACCCCAAAGCGCTTGATCGGACGACATTTTGGTCCAATGTTCGCCACCATCGTCCGAGCGAAAGAATCCACCTTGGCCAGCGGGCGGCGGCGCGGCAGCGGTCGTCGCAGCGGGCACAGTTCCGGCCGGTAGTTTCTCCGGCACCAAATTGTCGACGACCGCATACAGACGTTTCGGATTACTCGCCGCGATGGCGATCCCGCTCTTCCCCATACCCTCCACCGGCAGCCCGTTCGTCAGCTGTTTCCAGTTGGTGCCACCATCGGTTGACTTGTACATCCCACCGCCAGGCCCGTTGGACGGAGCGTACGTAAACCAGGGCGGGCGCCGGGTATTCCAGAGTGACGCGTAAACAACTCGCGAATCGGTTGGGTCGATCACCACGTCAATTGCACCAACATTTTCATTCTTGAACAACACCTTCTGCCAACTCGTTCCACCGTCGGTCGACCGGAACACTCCACGCTCGGCGTTCGGCGCATACAAGTGCCCGATGGCCGCGACGAAAACTACGTTTGCATTTTTCGGGTCAACGGCAATCTTGCCGATGTGTTGCGTGCCATCGAGCCCGATGTGCGCCCAACTCTTCCCCGCATCTGTCGATTTGTACATCCCGTTGCCGTACCCGACGGAATCGCGGAGCGTCGACTCGCCACTGCCGACGTACACGGTATCGGGTGACGAAGGTGCGACGGCTAGCGCGCCGATGGACGCTACGGGCTGTGCATCAAAAATTGGATGCCACACTCTGCCGGCATCGATAGACTTCCAGACGCCGCCGTTGACCGCACCGAAATAAAATTCATTTGGCCGGCCGGGCACGCCGCTCACGGCGTCAACGCGACCGCCCCGGAACGGCCCCAACATCCGCCAATGCAATCCGGACGTGAGATTGGGAAGGAGTTCCGTGGCGGCCGGACGAGCCCGTATGCCATCGGCATTGAAGTAATCGAGGTGCGGGATTCGGCCGGATTCCGCCATCAACCCGCGCGTCAAGAGCGGACTTATCGAAAGTGCGCCTCCCAGTTGGCCGGCCACCTGCAAAAAGTCCCGCCTCGTGCGATTCGGCATGTACGGCTCCAATTAAATGTTACGGCGATAAGCATCAGAAGAAATGGAAGAACCCGCCCTTACCGCGGCCAGAGCCACCCGAACATTCCGGCGGTCAATAGCGCATAGATCATGCCGTCGACTGTCGACTTGATCGTCGAAACCCACGACCGATTGTACCAGATAGACATCTGCCAGAGCGCCATCGAATAACTCAAGAACGCCGTCACGCCGACAAAGCGGAATACATGCAGGTAGTCCGCACCCACGGGAAGCGCCCGGCCTGCAACATACCCGCAAAAGACTCCGACCACGGCTGCATACACCATCCAGAGGCTCAGATTGCGGCCCATCGCCATACCGCCGGGCGGGAGCACCGTCATAATGACCACCGGGCCGTTCTTCATTTTTTCGATAAATTCAGGGGACTTCGCATCCGCCGAGTTCGACGGGCGCGGAATGTAATAGTCGCCCGGCGGAATGTTCAGCGGCCGCAAGGCATCCATCACCTGCGCTTCATTCGACAGTTTCGGATAGTCGCTCTTATGCCATGGCGACAACATGTGAATAATCGAACTGACGACAAATACGACGACCGCGGACAGCACGATCGGGAGCCAAAGCGCGGTGAGTCCTGTCATCTCAACCTCACAAAGAAAGGTGTTATAGGCCGGCAGTAGACAGCTTATGGGGGTGCCGACCGTCCTGAACATTGGGGTCGCCGGGCGTGGCGTCAACATCGGCATTACCTGGAGTCGGGTACTGACATCCCGATCAGCGGGGGGCGGATGAATGCTTGCGGGTGCAACAGGGTATCATTCCCTGACCCTACGAACAACTTTCTATCTACCGGACCGATACCGTGCGCGACGACGAACATGATGAAGACGCCGGTGAGGCTGAAATCACGGCCGACACCGAAGCAACGGTTCGCTGCCCGTATTGCAGCGAAGAAGTAGAAATCACCCTCGACCCGGACAGCGGCGAAGCGCAGGAATATGTCGAAGACTGCGCCGTCTGCTGCCAACCGTGGCAGGTGACCGTGCATTACGATCTCGAGGGTCGCGCCGAAGTGACCGCGACGGCACTCGACGGATAGCGGACGTCGGCGCACGGGGCGCCTGCCCCGTGCGCAACCACGCTACCAATCCGTCGGCTTATAGTCCTTCAGGAAGTTGCCCCACAAATGTTCGCCGCTGTTGATACCGGCGATGATTGGATCCACGATGCGCGCCGCGCCATCCACTATGTCCAGTGGCGGGTGAAACCGGTGCTCCTCCACCTTTTTTGCGGCAATGTCGGCGGGGTCTTCGTCCGTCACCCAGCCCGTGTCGACCGCATTCATGTGAATACCGTCGGCGTGATAATCGGTCGCCGCAGTGCGTGTCATCATGTTGAGCGCCGCCTTGGCCATATTCGTATGCGGATGCCGGGTAGTCTTGAACTTTCGATAAAACTGTCCCTCCACAGCCGACACATTCACAATATGTTTATCGCGCTCCGGGGTGCGCAGCATCAGCGGTTTGAGTCGCGCGTTGATAATAAATGGCGCGATGGCATTCACGAGTTGCACTTCGAGCAGTTCCACCGTCGGCACCTCGGCCATCATCAGACGCCACGAGTTTCGCTCGCGCAGATCCACTTGCTGGAGATCCTGGTCGAGTTTCCCCTGCGGGAACAGCCCCTTTTGGGCCTCGACTTCTTCGGGAAGCAGCGGCACCTGCGACAACTGCGCGGCGTGGGTGAGCCCCGCAACTTCGGAAATACGTCGGTCGAGCGACAACGCGGTGGAGTCGCCCTCCGGCAGCATGTGGTAGCCGCGTAGCCCCTCGTAGGTGCCCAGCAGCTTGCGAACGTCTTCCGGCATCGACTGCACCGACGCCGTCTCCCCTTCCATCATATGCTCGTAAAACTCGGGCGGACGCCGCACAGTTTGGCAGGCATTGTTAATGATAAAATCCAGCCGCCCCCGCGTCGCCAGCAGTTCCCGGCAAAACGCCTCGACACTGGGCGTGTGGCGCAGATCGAGACCAAAAATTTCCAGCCGGTGCCCCCACTCGGCAAAATCCGGCTCCTGTGCATAGCGCGCCGCGGAGTCACGGGGAAAGCGGGTGGTCACAATGAGCGAGGCGCCGGCGCGCAGTAGCTTGATTCCCGCTTGATAGCCAATCTTCACACGGCCGCCGGTGAGCAGTGCCACGCGGCCCGTGAGATCCGCCAGTTCGCTGCGCTTCGCGAAGTTAAACTCGGCGCAGGCCGGACAGAGCTGGTCGTAAAAGTGATGCAACGTTGTGTAGTTCTTCTTGCACACATAGCAATTTTGCGGTTCGAGCGCCTCTCGAAATTCGGGCTCGTCCGGGATATCCTGCTGTTCAAAGTTCGACGGAGGAAAAACATTCGGCGTCGTGAACACCGTTTGGCGGCGTAACTTTCGAATGCCGGTTTCGTGCAGCGCTCCCTCTTCGCGATCGACCCGCGCGGCTTTGCGCTTGCGCTTCGTGGCTTTCACTAACTGACGGCGGGTGATCGCGTCGGGTCGGGAGAGTTCGCCAGCGATCCGGAGCAAGTGCGTGCGCTCGTCCTCCGGCACGCCGGCAAGGAGCGCACGGTTATTGACGATCGATTCCAGCAGTTCGGCAGCAGCACGCAGGCGTTCATTAAACGCCTGCGAATCTTTGTTCTTCGGCATAGTGAGGGAGCCTAACCCCTTTCGGGGTCGGCGTGAAGACCTTGCCGTCAACGAGGTAGCTAACGCGTTCCTGTTCATCGCGGATGTCAAAGTCTCCGCCCCACGAAAACAGTTTCTGCTTCATCAGTTCGCGCAGGTATCGCTCTGGAGTTCGGCCAATCGCCGTCCGAGAAATCTCCGTTCCGGTTCCTGTCGCGCAAGGTCGAGGGCGCGTTGGTAGCCGGCCCGGGCTTCTGCCACCTGACCGAGCCGTCGACACAGTTCGGCACGCGCCGAATGTGCAAATTGGTAGTCTCCGAGGTCACCGCGCGCCAAAATCCCATCAATCAGGGCCAGCCCCGCCGCCGCGCCGTCACGCATTGCAATCGCCACGGCTCGGTTCAGTTCAACTACCGGCGAGGGATCGACCCGCAAGAGTGCGTCATACAAACCGACAATCTGAGCCCAATCGGTCGCCGCTGCACTCTGCGCCTCACCGTGCACCGCGGCGATGCCTGCCTGCAGCGAATAGGGGCCAATGCGATGCGATGCCAATGCCCGTTCCGCCAGAGCGGACCCCTCTGCGATCTGATCACGATTCCACAGCGAGCGGTTTTGGTCGTCCATGAGCACCAGTTCGCCAGTCGATGACGATCGCGCCGCGCGCCGCGACTCGTGCAGCAGCATCAGCGCGAGCAAACCAATGACTTCTGGTTCGGGCAACAGCCCACTGAGCAACCGACCCAGTCGAATCGCTTCGGCGGACAGGTCATGACGCGTCAACGACGCTCCGGATGATGCCAAATACCCTTCGTTAAACACGAGATAAATGACCTGCAGTACACTGTCGAGCCGGTCAGGCAGATCGTCGCGCGCCGGCACTTGATACGGAATGTGCGCGTCGCGGATTTTGTTTTTGGCGCGGACGATCCGTTGAGCCACCGTTGGTGGTGCGGTCAGAAATGCGCTAGCAATTTCTTCGGTCGTGAGACCGCACACTTCGCGGAGCGTCAGTGCA
>JANYKA010000036.1 GCA_025358315.1 Gemmatimonadota bacterium
CTTCGACGATGCTACGTCCGCTTCCGCCAATCCTTCACGCGCCGCCGGCCGCTGCACCGTCGTCGCTACAGAAATCTTCCGATGATCTACCCGCATCCCCAAATGCGCCATCAACGCACTCTCAACATTGCGTACCACTTGCTTCGGGGTCGACTCGCCAGTCACCAAAATGTGGATCGTATCTACGCCTCCACTCGCGTCAGCAACAATCCGCGCCGACACCACGCCCTGCAACGTCTGCAACAATTCCTCCGCTTTTTTCAGCGGAAGCACCGATCCTGCTATCGACGATGGCGTCCCTGGCTTGGCAGTCACGTAGTTCGGTAGGTGGCTTTCATTAAGTGTGTCCAACGACGCATCGGTTGTGTGCTCTATATCGCAATTGACAAAACTTGGCGCGAATACGGGCCGAGCATCGTCTTACTAAACCCCGCCCTCATAACACTTTCAAGACAAGTATGTTTACTTAATTGCCACTTGCGGAAGCACCGGACTAACTGCCCGATTCGCCGAACCCGTCCGGAAGATCGTATTCCTTCAGTTTCCGGTACAAAGTCCGCTCGCCAATGTCCAACACCTCTGCGGCTTTACGACGATTCCCGCGGGTCTCCCGCAACGCCGATTCGATCGCCGACCGCTCGATCTCGGCCATCGTCATTCCATTACGGAAGTTCGCGGGGCCCTGAGTCACTATCACGCCAAGGGGCTCCACCCCCGCCTGAACCGGCGGCATCACGCCCGCGTACGCTGATATAGCCGCAAGCGACGACACAGACTCCCGGTCTTCCTGAACCCGCCGCCGGAGCTCCTCCACCTGCAACTTCAGCTCCAGCAGACTGCGCACAATAAACTCGAGCTCCCGCCCCTCGGCCCGCTCCCCTTCCCGCAACACCGGCCCCACGCGCACGGGCAACAGTCGCCCACCATCCGTCTCACGAAGCTGCTGCGGAATGTCTTTCACCCCGATCTCACGGCCATGCGCCAGCACCACCATGCTCTCCACCAAATTTCGTAACTCGCGCACGTTCCCCGGCCACGAATACGTGGTCAGCGCCTGCATCGCCTCCGGTGAAATCCCACGGAATTCCCGGTCGTGCTCCTCCGAGAATTGCTGAACGAACCGACGGACCAACAACACAATGTCCTCGCGTCGTTCACGCAGCGGCGGCAAATACATCCGCAACACATTCAACCGGTAATACAAATCGCTGCGGAATATTCCACGCTCCACATTCTCACGCAGCGCACTGTTCGTCGCGGCAATCACCCGCACATCTACCTTGATCGGCTGCGTCCCGCCCACCCGCGTGACTTCGCGCTCCTCCAGCACCCGCAACAACTTCACCTGCGTGCTCGGCGGTACATCGCCAATCTCATCGAGAAAAATCGTTCCGGTATCGGCGAGTTCGAAGCGCCCAATCCGCCGCTCCGCCGCGCCGGTAAACGAGCCCTTCTCGTGACCAAACAGCTCGCTCTCGAGCAGCGTCTCCGGCAACGCACCGACGTTGATCGCGATGAACGGCTTGTTGCGGCGCGGACTCAACCGATGGATTGCCCGCGCTACCAACTCCTTGCCGGTGCCACTCTCACCTTCGATCAACACCGTGCTGCTCACTGGCGCGATCTGCTCGATTTTCACCAACACTTCGCGCACGGCCTCACTCTCGCCATAAAGTCCGGTCAGTTCGGCCAGACGGCGGCGATCGAGTAACGCCTTAACGCGATCCAGCAGTTCATCATGCGGCACTGGCTTGGTGAGCACCTGATTGAAGCCAAGCGCGCGTAATCGGCGTTCGAGCGCCGGATCGCCTACATCAGCGAGGCCAAGCACAGCCGCACCATCCCACAACTGCTGACGGACGATGGCGAGCACCTGAGGGTCGAGCAGGTTGCCGGTAAAAATTATCGCGGCGGGCTTCTCGCGCTTGATCGCTGCCGGAAGATCATCCAGCGGCGACACCATCGCCGTGGCAAAACCTTCGGCCTCGAGCTCAGCGTTCAGACGAACGGCCGGCTCAATGTCGGTGAGCGTAATCAGCACCTTCATAGCGCTAGCGATGCGACGCGCTCTTGTAAAATGGGAGCTCGACGATCGTCGC
>JANYKA010000039.1 GCA_025358315.1 Gemmatimonadota bacterium
TTGGTTTTGCAGTTCGGGCAGACGCGGCGAATCAAACGTTGCGCCAATACGAGGTTCAACGCCGAGCTGACGTTGAACGGCTCGAGCCCCATGTCCATCAATCGCGTAACCGTTTCCGGCGCCGAGTTGGTGTGCAGCGTGGAGAGCACCATGTGGCCGGTCAGCGCCGCCTTGATGGCGATGCCGCCCGTTTCGAGATCGCGGATCTCGCCGACCATGATGATGTTCGGATCCTGCCGCAAAAACGCTTTCAGTGCCGCGGCAAAGGTCATGCCGATTTCGTTGCGCACGAGCACTTGGTTCACACCGTAGAGGTTGTACTCGACGGGATCTTCGGCGGTCATGATGTTCGTGTCGATGCGGTTCACCTTCGACAAGCACGAGTAGAGCGTCGTGGTCTTGCCGGAACCGGTTGGGCCGGTGACGAGCACCATCCCGTACGGGTTCGACACGGCTTCCATCAATTCTTTTTCGGCCTGCGGCTCAATGCCGAACTTCTCGAGGTCGAGCGTGAGGTTGCCCTTGTCGAGAATTCGCAGCACGACTTTTTCGCCGAACAGCGTGGGCAACGTCGACACGCGATAGTCGATGACTTTTTTGCCCATCTTCAGCTTAATGCGGCCGTCCTGCGGCACGCGGCGTTCAGCGATGTTCAGCGAGCTCATAATCTTGAAACGCGATACCAACGCCGCCTGCATTTTCTTGGGCGGCTTCATGATTTCTTCGAGTTCACCGTCAATGCGATAGCGCACGCGAAGATCGTGCTCGAAACATTCAAAATGGATGTCGCTGGCGCCGCGCTTCACCGCGTCGGTGAGAATGGCGTTGATCAGCTTCACCACCGGCGCTTCGTCCATCTGCGCCGAGAGCGCCGCGGCGTTGACGTCCTCTTCTTTGGTCTCAACGAGTTCGAGATCTTCTTCGACGCCCATCCCGGCGATATCGTCGAGCAGCGCGGACATCTGAACATCGGTGGACTCGAACAACTTTTCGAGCGTATTTCGCAGCGTGAATTCACCGGCGATATACGGCTGAATATCGTAACGGGTAATGAATTTTAGATCGTCAATGATCGCGAAGTTCGTCGGATCGGCCATCGCGACAGAGAGCACCCGACCTTCACGCTTGAGCGGGAGGACGAGATTCTTTAGCGCCAGATCGCCCGGAATGAGCTTTACGACCTTGGGGTCGGGCTCAAACTTCGAGAGATCGACGGCCTGCATTTTATATTGGCGGGCGAGTGTCTTGGTGAGCTCGATCTCCTGAATGAATCCGAGCTTGACCAGGTTGTAGCCGACCCGCGTGCCACTCTGCCGTTGTTCCTGTAGCGCCTTTTCCAATTGCTCCTTGGAAATGAGCCCCTCTTTTACAAGGAGATCACCAATGCGCTCGCTGCTGCTTGGAACGGGAGAGGCCATATCGCGCAAAAACTCGCCGTCGGGCGTGAGACCAATACTGGGGCGCCCAACTATATAGAGGGACGCACCGGGATTGGTGAAGCTGTCCGGCGGCGAGAGTCGTGTCAAGGACGAACATCATCCGGGTTTCCGATGACGTTTTCGCACCCTTGAAAATGACTCCCCCGCTCCACCTTGACGTGGCGGAAGCGAAAACGTCACATAGGGTTGCAGCTTTTTGGCCATCGCCGGGCCAACCCCCGACACCCGCTCCAATTCCTGAAGTGATCCGAAGGCGCCGTGGGTGTCGCGGTCCGCGACAATTCGCGTTGCCAGTGACAAGCCAATGAACGGTACGGTGGCAATCTCTGGGGCAGTCGCAACGTCCAGGTCAATCAACAGTCGGCCGCTCGCGGGCAGAGCCTTCTTCGCGGAAACCAAAGCTGGCGCCAGCGCTACTCCACGTGAACGGGCATTGATCGCTGCTTGCATAGAGTCCACATGCTCGCGAGCCCGCCAGTAGGCCTCGCGATTATCCCGGGCAGGAGTTGCTGGATTGGCGGTAGGCAAACCCCGGTAGCTGCGTGGCGCCGCCGCAACGGTATCGCCGGTCGATCGGCCGGGCGCGCGCTTTCGGCCTATCGGCGCCAGGCCGTTGCGACTCCCGGTACCGGCCGATCCGCCGCGACCCCCACGGCGCTTCACGCCGCCGGAGGCGATCGCCGAATCGACCGCGACAATCTGGCGCGCCAAGCCGGCACGGTCGCCGGCCACTGACACTTTGCTGTTGGCACGCATCGCGATCACTCCACGCGTCGTCACGCCAAGTGCAGCGACGGCGGCAAGAAAGATCAGGGCGCGGCGTTCTCCGGGGGTGGGCATGGCGCAACATGTACTCACGCATCCTGACGTCCGGTACCGGTCTGTTGCTGAGGCACACTTTCGAATGCGGAGTCAAAGGGCGGCGAACGTTGCAGAGCGAACGGGCAAGCAGTTCCCTTCGCCCTGCAACGTTCGCTGCTTTTCTGTGGTTCCCCTTCGCCCTGCAGCCTTCGCCTTTTTTTTCGATCGCCGCCCTAGCGCAACAAAGCCAACGCTACATCCCCCACAATTTTCAAAGACTTCACCGACAACTTATCAACCTTATCCGCCAGCGTGTGATGGTAACTCACACCGTTCCGCACCGATTCCGCGTTGGGATAGTCGATGTCAATCACATCAATCACCCGCAGTCCGGCCTTGATCAATGGAACGTGATCGTCCGTGATCGGATCTTTCGCCTGCGGAACAAAAACATCGCCATAGCCCATCTCTCTCGCCTTGTCCCATACGCGTTGCACCACTTCCGGTGCGGCATTGGCCGAGTTGATCTCCTGATAAATCGCAAGATCGGCGTCGCCGATCATATCCCAGAGCACGCCAAACAGCGGCTTGTAGTCGGCGCTCGGCAAGTGTTGGGCGAAATACGTCGAGCCAATCAACACATCCACTTCGGGTGGCCCGAACGAACCCCAGTCTTCGCCATCAACAAAGAGAAGATCCACACCAACGCCGGGCGGCGTTTTTTTGAGCGCATCGGCCAGCGCCAGCTGTAGCGCGACGCCGCTGCCGCCGTCGTTTGCGCCGTCGAATGGCTTGGTCCGGTTCGCTGGAACCGGATCGGAATCGGCCATCGGCCGCGTGTCCCAATGGGTGACATACAGAATACGCTGCGCGACGTTCGGCTTGAACCGCGCCAGGATGTTCCGCATCGGGAGCTTCACACCTGTAGCCGTCGTGTGCGTCCACGTTTGCTCGATGACCGTGTCTGCGGTGAGACGCAGCCGCGCGACCATCCAGTCGCCGCATTGCTTCGCCGCTGCCGTACCCGGAATGCGCGGGCCGAACGCCACCTGCTGGCGCACATAGCTTATTGCCGAATCGGCGTTGAACTCCGTGGTGATGTGTTGCGAAGGGGTCGCGTCGCCCTTAATGCCGCAGGACGCGAGCATCACAAACGCTGCGATGGCGGTCAGCCGTGTATTCACTCCGATCATCTCAACTCTCCCGCGAAAAACGAAAGCTGCAAAGTGGCCGTCAACACATACTGCGTGAATCGGCGATTCAGGTTGTTATCAAATGTCACGATCCGGGCGCTCTGCAGCGAGAACGTCATATTGTCCGCCACGTCGGTGTCCGCATTCAACGTAATCGCCTGTCGGCCGTTGTCGGCCAGCCGGCTACGTGTCCCGCTCACCCCAAGGGCGTTTTGTATATAGCTCTGGGTACTCGACTCCTGATACGACAGATGTGTGCGCAGCGAACTCTTGAGCTGCCAGCCGACAGGCAACTTGAACGAGCGCGAGAGATCAGCGCTGAGTTCCCGCCCGCGCGAATCGGCAACGCTCCCCGGCAGGGAGTCCGTCTGGAAACGCGAACTCATCGTGAACGACGTGCGCAGCATCCCACGCTCGGCCCATTCAATATTCATACTGAACGGGTACGTGAGAAGGCGCGTTGTGCGAATATCGTCCGGCACCTGCGGCGTGCCGCTTGGCGCAATGCTACGCTGCCGGGTTTCGATCAACCCTGCCGACGCGCCAATGCTCGTGATGAACGTCTCGACCGATCGCGGATGGAACGTGCCGGAGAGCGATAGATCCGGTAGCGTGATCTGTTCACCGTCGATCACCGCCTGCGAATTGTCCGCCCGCGTCAGCCAGTTGCGGGTAGCAACGCGCCGGGTCCGGGCGATGAACCTGATACCGAACGGCAATCGGAGTCCGCTACTCAGCCCCACCTGTTCGTTGCTCGATGCGGTTGTCGCCAGTATCCCATGGTCGCGAAGGAATCCGCCGACATCGTTGAGGCCGAACTGAAACCCATATCCCGGAGTGAACGGCGTGCCGTCGAACGCAGAAGTCAACGTGCGCGAATAGCTGAGGTCGAGCGGTACCAGCGTATGCGCCGTTTTCGCGAGGAACGCGGAATCGTGTACAAACGCGCTGGCAATTCGCGCGATGTCGAACGACGCGCCAGCGTTCATCAACTGCAGATTGTTCACGCGGCGCGGCAACCGGAATGCGCCGGTGCTGTCGGCTTCGCGAAGCAGCAGCGCCGTGTTCGGATCACGTTGCAGCGCGTACGTCGTGGAAAAATCGAAGCGCGGCCGGAACCATCCCTTCAGCGAAGGAAGGAACGAGTAGTAGCTGCTCAGTAACCGCTCTCGCTCGAGACCCGTATCGAAACCGAGCAACCGGGCACGCTCGTTGCCAGCGACAATTGCCGTTGGCGTGCTGTCTCCATAGTTGTGCAAATCGCGCAGCGATGACAGTTCCCAGCGCGCGTCGAGCGCGTCAAAGGGCTGCACGTCGAGTGACGTGGCGTTGCGCCAGAAACTCGTCAACCCGCGCACTACGGTCGCAGTATCAAACAGTGAGTTTGCCGGCCTCGAATAGTTGAACCGTTTGTCGTCGCCGTTGAGATACCGGCTGCTCAACCGGAACGATGCCGGCCGATTATGAAACTCGGCTGAGCGCAGCGCCTGCATGAACTCGGCATTGCCCAGCCAGCCGGGAAGGGCGTTGAACACGCGCTCCCACCAGACGGGCATCGCCTGCTTGTTGGTTTCACCGCCGATCACATAGTCGGCGCCTGCCGTGAACAGACGACTGCTCCCAGTTTGAAATGACGCAGTAGACGATGCGCTGCTGACGGACGTGTTAAGCGAAAGGTTGTTGATGATCGGCCCGATCCAGCTGCCGGTGACCGGGGTAGATCGACGAACAGTGAGCGCAATATTTGTCGACTGACTTTGCGGCGTGCGCAGCCCTTGCACTCCCGAGGCGATAATGTCGGAGTTCGCCACGAACTGTTGCGCGCTCACCGAGCTGGAGTGATAAATCGACAGCGGCATCGACAGCCCCAGTGCAGGGAGAAAGCGCTCGAGCCGCAGGTTTGTACTGAAATCGATATTGTTCGCGCCGACGTTCGTCGGCACCTCCCCGAGCTGACGGAAGTTCGGATCGCGGCGCGACCAGTTAATGCGCACATCACCCACATCACCGGCCTGAATGCTCACACCAAGATTCTCGGCATACCCCGGCGTGTTGACGACATTCACGAGCGTGATGTCGTCGACCCACACCTCGAGCGTATCACCAACGAGAATGTGCGACGGACTCGCGCCCGCACTATCCACCCGCACAATGCCGACCGCCAACTCCTGCACCGATGAAAGGTTGGGCGGACTCACCGTTGGATCCACCGTGTAGGCGATATAGCCATCGGCGCAGGCCGCGAACCGTCGAGATACCTGTCCACTTGGCAGAATGCTCTTGGCGATGAGCGCCGAATCCGCGCCGGTGCAGGACACCGAATCAGGACGATTCTGCAGCGCGGCGTTCTGCAATTTCAGTCGCAGTGCCTGCAGCTTCCCAAAGTCGACGCGGACCTCCGGCAGCCACGTCGCCTGCCCCGAACCTGAGTTCACCGGTGTTCGATAGGCATAAAAATTATTCACGTCGCGACCGATCTTGATATAGAAGTTCAGTTCGCCGGTCTGCCCCCAGCCATTGCCGTGGCCGCGCGCCCATACGCGAAGTTCTTTGTACGACAGGAAATTCTGCGGTCCGGCCGAGAATCGGGTGTAGGCCTCGGCGCGCTCGTATTTCGCCAGCGCCGTTGTGCGCAGGCGCAACGAGCGCTCGTTGATGACGATGCGCTGGTTTTCGAGGCCGCTGAGTTTTTTGTCTGCTTGATCCACCACGCCGGGCGGTGATTCATAAATCAAACCGGATGTGGAGTCGCGGTCTTGCGTGCCGATCGATCCGGCGATCACGAACCCGGCCGATGTGCGATCGCCGCCGATGCCCGTGAGCGGACGATCAGACCGCTTCGTCCACGACGCACCCGTCAAATGAAACTCGGCGATCGGTATTTGCACGAACTCCTTGTCGTCCACCGCCTCGCCGGAAATCATCGTCAGCCGCAGGGCCCGCACGCGCCGCACCGACGGACCTCCATTAATGGTGTCAAACGCCGCACCGAACGGGACGCTGACCTTCACCCAACAGAGCGGCGCACCGAAGCCGCCAAGTGAATCGACCGGCGACGGGCCGCAAGCGCCGACCTGTGAGTAGAGTTTGGGATCGCTGAGATCGATCACATAGCGAAAGAGGCGCTCCTGCTCCCGCTGTGACGAATCGAAGTTGAGCACATTATCGCCGTCGAGATCCCACTCGTCGAGCCGTCCGTTGTTCACTGTGCAGTTCGTTTGTGTGTCGCCAAGTTTGGCGATGCGGTTATTGCCGCGCGAACACATTTTGTAATTATTGATCGTTCCTGACGAATCCGGAGACGCGAACAACAACTTTGGAATGACATCGCCAGGGAGGCCGGTGTCATTCTTTTCCTGGTTGAACGATCGCGAGAACGGGTCGCGCTCGGACTGCAGCGTATCGCGACCGTAGATCGCGCGGCCCGTGTACGCCGAGTCGATGGTTGCGCCATTCTTGCTGACAATCAGCTGCGTTGGCCCAGCGGCGACGGTGTTCTCGGAGACGTCACCGAGGTCGATGACTAGGGTAGAGTTGCGTTTGCGGCGCGCCGAGTTGGTATCGACCTGCGTCCAGAACTCAACAGCTTCGACGGTGGAAAGATCGGTGCCCGATGCGCCGAGTTGCTGGCGAATCGAGCGCCAGCGCCGGCCGGCCGGCGCCGTGGAAACGAGCCACTGATATTTTTTGTTCGCGCTGTTGTAGGCGCCACCGACCGAAAGCGGATAAAGCGTGAGCCACAGCACTTGCTCCGGTTGTTGCAAACCTGACCCGACGATAATGGTGCGCGGATCGATTTGCTGAAGCGTGACCGTGACGCTCACTCCATTCGTATTGAGTCCGTTATTCTGCCACGACATTGTTGCCGCGCGCGAAAGATCGAGCGTCGTCGATCCACCAATCCTCGAAGAAAGCTTCGCACCGAGCGCTGGCTGACTGGAGTAGTACCAACTGGGATCGTTGAGGGTGAGGGAGCTGACACTTCCGTTGCCCTCAAAGGTTTCGATGTAGGCTTGTCCCGCCCCGCCGGGCTGCGGCCGGCTGGTGGCGAGTTCCGCATCAACGCGAATCCGTGAGGGCGCCCGCGGATTTGCCCCGGGGAGATAGCCCATCAATCGACTGATGGCAGGTGCATCCCATGAGAACGCGCCATTGACGCCGGCAATTAATGCCGACTGGCTTTCGTAGCCCAGCGGAGGTCTGGTGAAACTCGAGTTCTGCTTCTGGGCGATCGCAATAAAATTAAGATCGCCGGCCCGGAATGGCATTGTCGAAGCGATGCCGAAGATGGACGTCGGGACGGTCGAGATCAGCGGATTACTCTCTTCGTAGCGCACTGTGACGTTGCGCGGCTGCGTGAAGAGGGTGTCGGCGTGCAGAAAGGTGACGCGGCCGACTTCATAGTCGATCGTATAGTCCACATCGCGCTTCAGCACGACGCCGTTTTCCAGCGTGAGTCGTTCGGAAAATTTGCGCAGTTGATTCGACGGCAAATCGAGCGTGCCCGGATCGCCGGTGCCATCGCTTTCGTACTTCATTCGCACGTGATAGACCGCCTGCGGATGCTGCGTGGAGTAGAGATACTCACTCGGCGTCGTGTAAATCGCGTCGTTCGACGGATTCGCCGCCGGTTGTGCAAGCCCGGCACGACCGAACGGCTGCAGCGACGGAAATACAAGAAACTGATCGCGAATAATGCGGGCACTTGCCGTTCCGCCAATCGCGGTAATCGGATCGCCCGGCCGCGGCCAGAGACGATTATTGAAATCGAAGGCTGACGGATTTCCGAGCTGCGCCAAGCCGAAGAGCTGGAGAAATGACTGCGCCGCGCCGGCGACCGGTTTTTCCTGATCGAAAGTGGCGCCGGTCACGATGCTGATGGCCACCGTCTCGCGGCGCACGTCTTCGCCGCCGACGCGGTACACCGAGCGCATTTCACGAAAGAACGCCGGGTCGCCCGGCCGAACGTTGGGATCCCAGAGCAGGTTTGCATATTGGGGGCGCGACGGTTGGTAATCCACATCAGGCGTTCCGCCCGAAAGGGCGATCGTGGTATCGCGGCCGTTGACGTGCACCGTGTACGCAGCCACCAGTCGTTCGGAATTCGGTTTTAGCGACTGCCGGAGCACAATCCAGAGCTGTGACGGATCTACGTAGTAATCGACGTTTTCACGAAGCACTTCGTATATCTGTCCGCGTCGCGAGTTGGGATCGCCAATCAGCTGGAACTGCGGCCCGTTGGGATTCGGCGGCTGCCCCCCAATGAGAAGCCGGTACAGCTGCACCCGCACTGGACGGAGGGAATCGGGGAGCGCGAGGGCGAGCTGTCGCATCCGGGCGCCACTCAGAATATCCACATTGGGATAGCCGCCGAATTGCCGGGGATCGACGGTGAAGAAGAATCGCCGCGCTTCGACCGCATAGTCTTCTACGTCGCGGCCACCTGAGCTTTGCGTGTGCGCACCGACAGTAAACACCCGGTCGCGGACAACATTGCCCTTCTGCTGCGCGGCGATCGCCCGCACGCGCAGATTGCCGAACTTGGCGACAGCCTGCACGCCATAGTTGCCTTGAGGAATGCCGCTGGTAATAAACCGCGAGACGGGGACCTCGAAGGACACGTTGCCCACGTCAACGCGCTGGAGCCAGTCGTTTTTCTTGCCCTCATAGTACAGCGAGATGTTATTCGACGCATCGAGTTCGCGGGCCGCGTCATAGTCGACGTTAATGTGCACACGATCGGCCACCGTGCCGCTCGTTTTCACGAGGAACTGAAAATCGAAACTCGGCTGAAAACTCGCGTTGCATTGCGCGGCGACGTTGAAGAACTGGCTGGACACGCAACGCTCGTTCTGGTTGCGCTCGAGCTTGGATTCAAGGCTGCCATGCAAATAGAGACCGAGGTCCGTCTTTTGACCAAAGATGTCGAGTTTTTTGGACGTATCGGCGCGGGCTTTAATACTGTCGGCGCGCGACTTGGCGGAGTCGGCGGCGGTCCGGGCGCTGTCGGCGGCCGGCCTTGTGCCCTGCGCTCTCGCGGACCCCGATGCGAGGGCAAATGCCAACAACAGGAGTGCAACGTGTCGAATTGGTCGCAGGAAACGCACCCAAACCCGAAGCGAGGGGTATGATCGACCTTGATTTGCCATGGTCTTCGGGTGGAATATACGAGCGTCAGCTAACCCTACAACCCTATGTGGCGCACGGCTTTCGGCGCCCCGAGCCGATCTATTGAAGATCGTTACGAAGTACATCCTTAAAGAGCACTTCGCGCCGCTGATGTTCTCGCTCTCGGCGCTGACGTCGCTTCTCCTGTTGAATTACGTCGCGAAACGCCTCGGCGAGCTCGTGGGAAAGGGGCTACCCTGGAATGTGATCGCGGAATTCCTGTTGCTGTCGGTTCCATTCACCATTGCAATGACATTGCCGATGGCGATTCTGGTCGCCACCCTGCACGCCTTTAGCAGAATGGCCTCGGAGAACGAGATCACGGCATTTAAGGCCAGCGGGATGTCGTTGCAGCGCCTGATGATTCCGGTGATTCTGTCGGGAATGGTACTGGCACTGGGGATGGTGATATTCAACGATCAGGTGTTGCCGCGCGCCAACCTCGAACTGACAGCGCTCACCAATGACATCGCGCGGAAGAAGCCAACGTTCGCACTGAAGGAGCAGGTGATCAACGAAGTGTCGCCCGCCAAGCTGTTTTTGCGGGCCGGCCGCTTATTGACATCGAATCGGATGCGCGATGTCACGATTTATGATATCACCAACCCGCAGGCGCGTCGCACGATCAGAGCCGACAGCGGGATGCTGGCGCTCACCGAAAATGGCAGTGATTTGAAGCTCACGCTATTCGACGGCAACATGACCGAGATCAGCGTGCTCGATCAGACGCGGCTGCAGCGCCTCTTTTTTCACACCGATGTGGTGATCGTGCGCGGGATCGGCAACACCCTCGAGCACAACAATCCGACTGCGGGAGAAAAGGGCGATCGCGAGATGACGGTCTGCGAATTGCAGGCCCGCGTTCGCCTAACGTCAACGGAACGCGACAGTGCGTATGCGCACCTTCGGCAGCTTGATCCGAGCCGTAAACATCCACCGCAGAACAAAGTGCCGATGGGAAGCGGGAATGCGTACTGCGCCTTCAAGGCCGCGTTGAGCCGATTGAGTTTTGTTCGCACGGCACGGGCCGCGGAGCCACAGCAGCCAGTGCCGCAGCGCCAAGTGCCGCAGCGCCAAGTGCCGCCGCGCCAAGTGCCGCCTCAGGCGGTGCCGCAGCAGGCACCAGTCCCGATGCCATTGCCAGTTGCAACGCCCAAGATTGTGCCGCCAAGCCTCAATGATCCGGGTCCTTCCTCTGTGCTGGCAGAAGGGGTGCGGAGTCAGGTGAAGCAGCTGCAGATGACGATTGACGGCGATCAGGTTGAAATTGAAAAGAAATTCGCGATCGCCGCCGCCTGCGTGATCTTCGTATTGCTTGGAGCGCCAATCGCACTGCGCTTTCCGCGCGGCGGAGTCGGCCTCACACTTGGCGTGAGCCTCGGCGTGTTTGCCCTGTACTACGTCGGGCTGATTGCCGGTGAAGCATTGGCGCGGGGCGCATACATGTCACCGTTTCTGGCCATGTGGTCGGCGAATTTTATCTTTTTTGCGGTGGGAATGGTGCTCACCGTGCGCCTCGGCCGCGAGGGGACAACGACGCGGGGCAGCGAAACATCCGAACGCTTTGCACGTTTGCGTGAGCAGCTCTCCTTTTGGCGCCGGCGGACCGTTTGAAACGGCATTTCATGCGGCCACTCGACCGTTACGTGCTCTCTGAGTTCCTGAAAATTCTCGCCGCGACCGCGATTGGGTTTCCGGCGCTGGTGATTGTCATTGACGTTACCGAGAGCCTTGAAAAGTACCTGCACCGCCAGCTGCCGATCGGCGATGTGGTGATGGCCTATGTGTTTGGCGTGCCGGAAACAATGTTCCAGGTGCTGCCGGCGGCCGTGCTGTTCGCCACGGTGTTCGCGATCGTCGGCTTCACACGCCACTCCGAAATCACTGCGGCGAAGGCCTCGGGGATCAGCTTCTACCGGTTCATTCGCCCCATTGTCTATGGCTCGGTCTGCGCAACTGGCCTCGGACTCTTGTTGGCAGTAGCGACACCACCGGCAAACAACCGGCGCGATGAGTTGTTGCAGGAAAAGAAACAATTCAACGCCGACAGCCGGTCGAACTTCACCTTCGCCGCCGCGGAAGGCGACCGTGTATACGAAGTAGGTCAGGCCAACGTGCCGAAGCGCTCCTTGCAGTACTTGCAGATCGAGCGCAAAGGACGCGGCGCGGCCTATCCGAGCTATATCATCACGGCCAATGCCGCTCAATACACCGGCCTCACCCGCAACTGGACAAAGAGCGGCTGGTTGCTCACGCGTGGCGTGGTACACCTGATGACCAGCGACTCGGCGAATTTTACCATTGAATTCGATTCGCTGCGCGACCGGCATTTCATCGAGGCGCCCGATCATTTGCTCGCCAACCCGAAAGCCCCGGAGGAAATGGGTTATCAAGCGCTTGGCGAGTTTATCACGGCAATGGAACGGTCGGGTAGCGACGTCAACAAGCTGAGAACCGAACGGATGCTCAAGGTGGCAATTCCGGTGACGTGCATCATCATCATGCTCTTTGGAGCACCCCTGGCGACGAGTAACCAACGCGGCGGCGCGGCGTACGGGGTGGGAGTGAGTCTGGCGACTACCGTTATATTCTTAATGCTCGTGCAACTGACGCAGGCTATCGGCAGCAAAGGGATCGTAAATCCTGAACTCGCCGCATGGTTGCCCAGCATCTTGTTCGGAGTAGTCGGCGCCGTTCTGCTGGTGCGAGTCCGCACCTGAAACCTGACGCTGTTCGGCATTCCATAGGGCGCAGTACAGTCCATTCCCCTGACCCGTCCTCGTGACCGCCTCAGGCCTCGACCGTCCAACCGGGAGCTTCCCAGTCGTCCAGCGCGGCACGATTCGCTTTTTCCGGCGGATGTCGCGCGGTACGCTCGGAACGTTCCGCGGCATTGGACAACGGGTGCTCTTCATACGGGATATTCGTCGGGCGCTTGGTGAGCCGAAGACCTACCTCCCGCTGGTGTTACCGCAAATGCGGGCGATTGGCGTGGAGTCGGTGCCGCTGACGATCATGGTGGCGAGTTTCATCGGCGGCGTGATTGCGTTGCAGATTCGCTACCAGCTTTTCCCGGGCATTCAGCTCTCGATCGTCGGGCTGTCTGTCCGGCAAATCGTCATTCTCGAGACCGGGCCGCTGCTCACCGGGCTTGTGCTCGCCGGCCGCGTCGGCGCAAAAATGACCGCCGAGATCGGGACGATGCGCGTGACGGAACAGATCGACGCGCTCGAAACGCTGGCGTACGACCCGGTTGCGTATTTGGTAATCCCGCGGCTTATCGCCGCGATCTTGATGCTCCCAATTCTGGCAATTTTTGCGAATCTGTTTGGTGTGACGGCAGGAATGCTGGCCTCCGTCTTCCTGACAGACGTGCAGATGTCGCAGTTTATTGATGGTGTTCGGCTCGGATTTAGCCAATTTCAGGTGACATACAGCCTGATCAAGGCGACATTGTTCGGAGCGGCGATCGCGTACCTTTGCACGTTCGAAGGGTATGTGACCGAAGCCGGCGCTGAGGGGGTTGGCAAGAGCACGGCCAGAGCGGTCGTGATTTCGTCGATCTGGATCCTGATCCTCGACGCCGCAACCGCCATTCTCCTCGCCCCATACCTGCAAGGATGAAACGACGCGACGAAGTGCTAGTTGGAATCACGGCGACGATCGCGATCGTCGCGCTCGTGATTGGATCGCTCTGGCTGGCCCGCGGCGGGCTACAGCCTGGGTATCCCCTGTATGCGAAGTTCACCTGGGGCGCGGGCCTCAAGCAGGGCCAGCCGGTACTGCTCTCGGGTGTGAACGTTGGCTATGTCGATAAGGTCACGATCCGCGAAGACGGATTGCTGATCGTCGAGTTCCGCATCCGGAAGGAATATCACGTGCCGCTCGGCACCACAGCGACGATCCAGCCCAATGGCTTTTTCGGCGATCAGCTGATCGCCCTCACCGCGCTCAAGCCGAATCCGAAGTCCTATCAGCGGGGCGATACGATTCTGTCGGGTCACCCAACGCCGCAGTTGGGAGATGTGCTGGCCCGGGTGGACACGATCGCCGCCCACATCTCGGTATTGACGGCAGCACTGCAAAAGGAGCTCGTGGACGGGGGCGGGCTTGCCGATGTCCACAAGACGATCGCAGCGGCGAATAAGTTGGTCATTGAGCTTGGACGCGTGGCAGACGAGCAGAGCGCCGAGCTTAGCAAGACTCAGGCGGCGCTGCGTCGCGTG
>JANYKA010000043.1 GCA_025358315.1 Gemmatimonadota bacterium
GGGCAACGTGCTCATCACCGGCGATCTCTCGCACTTTCGCGAGAACTACGACGGCAACGGCGTCCCAACCTTCAACACCGACCGTGCCGCGTCGCTTGCGTCGCTCGATCGGTTCAAGAAGATCGCGGCGAATTTGAAAGCGACCGTGATCATTCAGCACGATGCGCGGGATGTCGGTAAGCTGCCGGCGTTTCCGCTCGCGGCGCGGTAGGCCGCATCGCGTGGGACACGGTTCTGCGGAGTCTTGACGTTATGACGTTATAACGTTATATTTCACTTTATGCCTGCCTCCAATCGCACGACCGTGTATCTCGATGCTCCACTGCACCGGGCACTCCGGCTCAAGTCCGCGGAGACCGATGCAAGTGTGTCCGAGTTGATTAATGCGGCCGTGCGGCAGAGTTTGGCGGAAGATGCCGACGATCTCGCTGCCTTTCGCGATCGGGCAAAAGAACCTCGACTGTCATTCGAATCCGTCGTCCGCGACCTGAAGAAGCGTGGCAAGCTATAGCATCCTGCTCACAAAGTCGGCCGCGAAAGAACTGGAACGCGTGCCGACCAAAGATCGTCAACGGATCGCTGCGAAGATCGGAAGCCTTGCCGATAATCCTCGGCCGATGGGCGTCGAGAAACTCAGTGGCGACGATAAATACCGGATTCGCCAAGGCAACTATCGGATTCTGTACGAAATTATCGATACCGACCTGATTGTCACGGTTGTGCGTATCGGCGATCGCCGTGAGGTCTACCGGCGGTAGGAATGAAGCCTATGCGCTCAAGTGACTACCAGTTGCCGGAGAGGCGCTGGGCGCCTGATGTGACAACCGCATCACGAGACTGCAACTTCTTCACAATTTTCAGTAGTTACGAGCTGAATATCATGGCGAAATTTACGGCGAGCAGCGTGAAGGTGAGCACCGTGAGCCACGCTTTCGTTGACCGCCGACTCGTCCACAGTGCGGCGACGAGGGCGCAACCCGGCAGGCTGCCCAACAGCAAACGCAAATGCTGCTGCTGGTAATCTTCGGGCACGTGATGGGCAACTTCCCAGACCACTGACGTGATAACGCCCATCTGCAAAACAAGGATGACGAGCAGCATCCAGCGTAACCACCGCGGCCGAAACACAGCAACGACTGGATCCGTCAATTGGTGCCTCTTGAAAATGTGGCATATTGCCCACGACGCGTCACGTTGCCCTCCTATTGAATTTTGTTCGCCGGCCTGTATCGGCCGTACTGATGGAGCACGAGGCCCGTTACGGTCCCGCTAGCATCACGAGTGAACGCGACCTGCGCGTCCACCTCATTAACGAAGAAATCATTGCTGCTTTCTGGCAAGAGGCGCACCGCGGCGCCTCCAGCAGTCGATCTGACAAAGAGCGTTCTGCCCTGCATTGTGATATTGAGTTCCAATCCTGGACCAATTTGATAGACGCCGACATACTGCGACAGCGCGGACGGCGACAGCTCGATCGCCGTGCGCCGCCTCGGCGTGAGCGCCGAGGGCGGCACCATACCGAGCAGACGCATATAAGTTGCGATCTGACTGTAGTGTTCCGCCAGATCGGTCTCGAACGCGAGCAACGCGTTTGCCAGTGACGCTGATCGGAGTTGTTTCGGCTGCGCAATGGCCGTGTCGCAAAAACGAAGTGACGCCTTGAGGCGTGCGACGAGGGTGTCCTTGGGCCACCCTGCTTTGATCGTATCCGCCAACGAATCCTTCACCGTCCGATGTTGCTTGAGGTCGCCAAAGCGCTCGCACAGGCTGTAGTTCGCGTCTTCGAGATGCTGGGCGATGTAGCCGATGGTCTGTTGCGTGGATGTGGGTCGGTAATCGTAGCGAGCCGCGGGTATGGAGTCGAATGCCGCGACGAGTCGGCTGCCGAAAATGTCGGCAAATCTTTCGAAGGCGAGCATGACGCCATCTGAAGGCGCGGGGGCAACTGGCGACTGCGCCGCGAGCATCACAGGCAATAGACAGGCAAGGGCGATCAGGGCGCGACGGTTCATGCGATCTTCAAAGGTCGAAGTTGGTGCGGCAGAGTCGCCGCGGCACTCCACCTGCTGTGAAGCTGATGTTCGGCACCGACTCGTGATTCTACAGGGCCTTCGTGAATTCCAACCGAGCCTCACGTTGATCTTGCTCCGCCATGATGATCAGAACGGCCGACCACGCAACTTGGCCATCGCGGAATGAAAAGCGCTGCACCGCAACTCCATCGCCGATTGCAGGCTTCCCTTCAGACTTCCATCCACCCGCCATGAGTTGCGCAGGAATGGACGCCTGCGTCGCGTGGCTGTTGCTCGCGCACCCCGCGGAAAGCACGAGGAGAAATGCGGGTACCAACAAACTGCGATGAAGCATTTGACGCATCGTTGAAAGGGTCAGGTCGGTCGCCGTGGTGCCATCGAATCGGCGTTTTGTCGCGCAGCGCAACGTTTACGCACCCGTTGATGCTGACAAAATGCAGTGAAGGGCGCAACTCCACGGGCCGAATCAGGCCACTTCAGCAGCAGCGCGGGCTACGGAGCGCCCGGTACTCGAGATCTGATGCGAACTGGCGCTGAGCTATATGAGCGCGAATAGGACATCGGCGAAAAAGGCAGATGTATGCTTGCAAAGCTGAAGGGGACGTCTCGCATTCATAAAGAGACGTCCCCTTCATCGGCTTGAACTCAGAACGGCGAATATGCCGGAGGCGTTACGCCATTGAGCCGAAGGTAGGGCACGGTTTGCCCGAGCGTCCACGGAAAATGGTCGAGCAACTCCATCAACGCTCGGCCACGCGTCACCTTATTTCCGAACTGCACAATGTTCTCCGACATCGACGCGTCGCTCACACCCTTGAGCATCTGTACCGTGTGATCCATCGCTGCCGCCGCGTATTTCTTAAGCGCCGCTTTGTTGTGAAGGTAGACCGCCGAGTCACCGAGCGACGGAACTTTCATTGATCCCGTGATCGCCAGATGGGCGATGAGCGCATCGCTGCCAGCAGCATGCTCGATCTGTTCGGCGAATGTGCGGACCCCTTTGGTAGGCCGGAAACCGAGCATGGAGTCGGGGGCGGCATCGATATACCGAAGCACCGCGCCTTTGTGATTCTCCACTACGGTGATCAGTGCTTCCTGGGAGATCAGGCGTTGCTGCGCATGGAGCGCTGTCGCTGCGGACACGAAGCCAAGAATCAGAAC
>JANYKA010000045.1 GCA_025358315.1 Gemmatimonadota bacterium
CCGAAGTTCTGGAACAGGGTGCTGATCAACGTCGACGGATCGTTCTTGACGTACGCCGAGTTGATCCGGTTCTGGCCGTCGTGTCCGGCGATCTTGAGCCACAGGTCGCGCGGGAACGAGAGCACAGCGGCCTGCTTCGTCGCCGGGTCGACACGCATGATCATGATCGTGTCGCTTCGCTCACCGGCCGAACTGCGGTCGCCGAACGCGGCTGCGTACGGCGAGTTCGGATCGACACACGAGTTGTTGTCGGCGCCGGTGATCAGGAAGTTCTGGGCGAGAGGATCGGCGACCGGGAAGGTCTCGGCCGGGCCGAGAGACGCCTGGGCAGCGGTGGCCAGGTTGGTCACGAGTTGGACCTTCTGCTGTTGGCCGACGAACCGTTGCCCGACCATCAGCAGGGCTGCGCCCACGAAACATCCGAGGACCAGGAGACAGTTCACTACCAACACGAATTTCTGGGGGAGGGAGTGCCGTCGGGAAGATTTTCGCTTCGACATGCCCGAGCGACGCTACTGTCCGAGGCCCTGCGCGTCCTGGCATGCCTGCTCCGGACGGGGTTGCCGGCGTCCTGACGCGCAAGCGCTACAAACGCGGTTCCATCGATTTCGATCTGCCAGAGCCTCTGCTCGAGTTCGACGAATTCGGCGAGATGACGGGCGTTACCCGCTCGCCCCGCAACATAGCGCACCGATTGATTGAAGAATTCATGTTGGCCGCCAACGAAGCCGTGGCCGCGCACTTGGAGAGCAAGATGCCGGCCATGATATTTCGCATCCACGAACGGCCGGACCCCAAGCGCGTTCTGGATTTCGAAGAGGTGGCCACTCAGTTCGGCTATTCGCTCACCGCGGGCGGCGCGCCCGTCAAACGTTTCTCGCCGAAGGGCGGCCGCACCGAAGTCGTAGCGCTCGATAACCCCAATCTCACCTCGCGCAGTTATCAGAAACTGGTCAGCAAACTGGAAGGCAAACCCGAAGAGCGCATCTTGAGCTACCTGATGCTACGGTCGCTGAAACAAGCCCGCTATAGCGAAGAGAACGTCGGCCACTTTGCGCTCGCCGCCGATAGCTACACGCACTTCACCTCGCCGATCCGCCGGTATCCGGACCTGATCGTGCATCGCATTTTGAGCGCACATTTGGACAGCAAAACGTTTGATGCCGACTTGCATGACATCGCCCGCCAGGCGTCGGAAAACGAGCGCCGCGCGGCGGAAGCCGAACGCGAGTTGGTGGAATGGAAAAAGGTAAAGTTCATGATCGATCACGTCGGCGACGAATTCGACGGCATGATCATCTCCACCACCCGCTTCGGTTTTTTTGTCGAGTTGCAGGACCTGTTCATCGAAGGTTTGGTCCCCATCGACACCCTGCCCGGCGATGAATTTGGCTTTCACGAAAACACTCGCAAAATCATCGGCAAGCGTCACAAACGCCAATTCTCCATCGGCGACAAAGTGCGCGTCAGGCTCGACCGCGTCGATGGCGTGGAGAAGAAGCTGCAATTCGGCTTCGTGCGCATCTTGCCTAAAGCTTAACGAACTACCGTTTGCGGTACCAAACGAAGTGATCGCCAGACTCCGCGCCTTCGCCATAACGAACCGTCGGCTTTGCGTCTGCATACGGCGTGAAGGAAGTGCCCGCCGGGGGGCTCCAGCCTGCGGCAAAAACGGCGGCCAGCCAGCACCGTGTCATGGCATTCACACCGGATCACTGCATCAGCGCCGAATCCCAATGCTCCACAATCTTGCCGTTCACCACACGGAACATATCGAACCAAGTCGTCGTGTATTTCTTGGTTTTGTCTTTCGGATTGTCGTACTCGCGCACGAACGATAGCGTGACGTAATCGCCCTCCGCCTGAATCGCCACCAGGCCGGGCACGATGTCCTCAACCGGCTTGGGTTTACCCAATTTCGTGAAGAACTCTTTGAAGCCCTTCATTCCCGTGTCAGCATTCGGGTTGTGCTGGATGTAGCCCTCGGTCATGTATTTGTCGGCTTCGTCCAAATGCAGCCCACGCAGAATTAC
>JANYKA010000069.1 GCA_025358315.1 Gemmatimonadota bacterium
GAGGACAATCGGCGCCGGCGGCCAGCGCCGATTGCCAAGGAGAGCAACGACAATCACAAAGGCGACCCCGGCCAGCGCGTAGCCCCATGCACCGCCCGATGGTACATAATCTGCAACAGCGATGCGCCCAAGTTGCAGACCAAGTCCGCACTGGATTCCGCGCACCACGACCTTCGGCACCACCTTGGCAAGCCAGTCGAGCAGACCGGTTACCACGAGCAGCAACATCACCGCGCCTATCGCCAGGCCGCCGCCATAGATCACGTCGGCGCCCACTTTCTGCGCAATCACGATGGTCGCCACAGCCTTGAGAGGCTGCACCGGCATCGGCATTCGGTACACGAGACCGGTGACAATCTGCAAGGCACCAAATGCGACAAGCACACTCGTGGCGTCAAGTTGTGCCGCGGCAATCATTCCCACGATCAACGGCAACGATGTGCCAAAATCGCCGAACGCACCGGAAACTTCATTTCGGTCGAATCGTATGGTTCCTGCGTGTTCCGTCATAGAGAGTATATTCGGAGCACGTAGCGTGTCTTACAAGGGAGATTATGACCGAACTCGCACTCGATATTCGCGGAATTTCCAAGAACTACGCTGCCCATGTGGCCGTACGTTCGCTCTCGCTCGCCGTGCCAAGAGGAGCCGTTTACGGATTGCTCGGTCCCAACGGCGCCGGGAAAACTACGTCCATCCGGATGATTCTCAACATCATCGCGCCGGACACCGGGACCATCACCATGCTCGGCAAGCCGAACACGGACCCAGGCCTTTTGGATCGCGTCGGGTACCTGCCGGAAGAGCGCGGACTGTACAAGAAAATGCAGGTGCGGCGCGTCCTCCGGTTTCTCGCCGAGCTCAAGGGCGTAAAATCCAAGGAAGCCGACCGCCGCATTGACGAATGGATGGAACGGTTTGCGCTCCGCACGCCCGAGAAAGATTGGGGGCTGGCGAAACTTGAAGAACTCTCACGCGGTATGCAGCAGAAAGTGCAGTTCATCGGCACTCTGTTACATGATCCGGAACTCGTGATTCTCGACGAACCGTTCAGTGGGCTCGACCCGATCAATGCACAGGCACTGAAAGACACCGTCGTGGATCTCAAGAAGCGCGGCCGAACCGTGATTTTCTCCACCCATCTGATGGACAACGCCGAGCGCTTGTGCGATTCGGTCTGTATCATCGCCCAAGGCGAGAAAGTGCTCGATGGCACGGTCGCTGGCGTAAAGGCCGAGCATGGCGGCAACAATGTCGCTCTCGCGGTCTCCGGCGATATCTCGCAAGTCGCGCAACTGTTACTGGATCACGAGATGGTCGAACGGGTGGACGACTCAAACCGATTCTTCGAGATCGCGCTGCAAAAGGGTGCCGATCCTCAGTTGCTTTTGCGGCGAGTCGTCGAGACGGGCGCTGTAGTGACACGCTTCGAGCTGGTGCAGCCTTCGCTGCATCAGATTTTCCTGGAAAAAGTCGGCGCCACAGGCGTCGAAGTGGGGATGACCGGACATGGCTAAGCTCTGGGTGGTGATCAAGCGCGAGTATTTGGAGCGCGTCCGAACAAAATGGTTTGTCATGGTTACCATTTTCGGTCCGATTTTTTTCGGTTCGATCATGATTGTGCCACAATATCTGGCCGTCAAAGGGATCAAAGACGCCCGTCTTGGTGACATCCGGATCCTCGACGCAACCGGTACCGACCTCGGCAGCCGCGTACTGATCAAACTCCGCACGGCACCGAATGCGGCCGGGCCTTCGCTATCGCGTCTCGACGTGGTCGCACCGGGACAGCTAGCGGCGGCAGAAACGACGGCCACGCACGCCGTGATGAAGAACGAAACCCGCGGCTATCTCGTACTCGACTCCGCCACGGTCGCGAAGCAGGCGGCGCGTTATGCCGGCCGCAACGCCTCTTCGGTCGGTGAAGTGCAACTGATCGAGAATGCCGTGCAACAGTCACTGCTGCAGCAGCGCCTCGAGGGTGCGGGTCTCGATCCTGCCCGCATCGACGCGCTGACCAAGATTCGGGTGCAGATGAGCACTGAGAAAATCGACGAAAAAGGCCGTGGCGGCTCGGCCACGGCGAACATCATCTTCGGCTTCGTGATCGCCTTCTTGTTGTATATGTCGATCATTCTCTACGGCACCAATATCCTGCGCGGCGTGCTCGAAGAGAAAATGACGCGCGTCGCCGAGGTGGTACTCTCAAGCGTCAGCCCGGACACGCTGCTCGCCGGAAAGGTTATCGGGGTTGGCGCCGTCGGCCTCACGCAGCAACTCGCATGGGTGGGAAGTACGGCTCTGCTATGGAATTTCAGAATGGCGATCATGCACAAGCTCGGCATGCCGGCGATGACGCTGACCTTTCCCACCATTTCTGTGGCGACGCTCGCGATTCTGGTTTTGTATTTTCTTCTCGGCTATGCGTTTTACGCCTCGCTCTTCGCCGCAGTCGGTGCGATGGCCGGGAGTCAGGAGGAAGCTCAACAGGCTTCGCAGCCGGTGATCATGTTGCTCGTGAGCGCGATCATTTTCGCCCAGCCGGTGCTGATTAACCCGACCAGTCGGCTGGCGGAGATCGTGAGTTGGTTACCATTTACGGCGCCCATCATCATGCCCATTCGCA
The DNA here is from genome assembly GCA_025358315.1 of Gemmatimonadota bacterium. Classification (GTDB taxonomy): domain Bacteria; phylum Gemmatimonadota; class Gemmatimonadetes; order Gemmatimonadales; family Gemmatimonadaceae; genus Fen-1231. The sequence continues at coordinate 2,627 of JANYKA010000069.1, forward strand.
TGAGCGTGATTCAGGTCCCGTGGTCCGAAATCATCGGTTCTCTCGCCGGACTGTTGGTGGCGTGCGGGCTCGCCATCTGGGTGTCAGCGCGCATTTATCGCGTCGGACTCCTGATGACCGGAAAGCGACCGAACCTTAAGGAATTGATGCGCTGGATCCGGTACGCATAACGGCGAAGACAAAGCGGGCGGTGACGGGAATTCCGTCACCGCCCGCTTTTTTTGTTGTCGCGCCTTTATTTCCCGCGGGCCGCCTGAATAATCGTTTCCATATGCGACAGATACCGCTCCAGCGCCCGCCGTCCGGCAGCCGTCAGCTTGTATTCGGTTTTCGGAACGCGCCCCTCGAAACTCTTGTGACAACTCAGGTAGCCCGCGTCCTCGAGTTTGCGCGCGTGCACACTCACATTGCCATCTGTCGTACTCAGGAGCTGTTTGAGCTCGTTAAACGTGAGCCGGTCGTTCACCGCCAGTGCACTCACGATCCCCAGTCGAATGCGCTCGTGAATCACCTTGTCGAGCGACTGAGTAACAGATCCGCCGCCATCGTGCGACTGCAAGGATAATGGGGTCGCGCGCTCGGCGCGACGCGCCGCTGCCGGAGTCGGTTTAGCCACCGTATTGCCTCGCGATCAGAACGCCGAATATCAGATGCAAGCCGCCAAATCCGGCGATGAGAAACGCGGGTTGCCATGCCGGTGGTGCCAGAAAGCACGCCGCACCAAGCGCCAGAAATGCAACGCCCATCACTGGCACCGGCCGTACCGAGAACGCGCCGCCGGAGGTGACGGCTGCGCCATAGAGCACGAGCCACATGGGAGCCAGCAACGCGAACTGTCCACGCGAGGCAAACGCGACCGTCATCACAGCGCCGGCAACCAGCGGCGGAGCAAATGCCAGGGCAAATCGACGCGCCGGTCCGGCGGACAGTGATTGGTGGGAACGTGCCGCCTTCGCGCGTATGGTGATGGACGAGAGGAAGACCGCACAGCAAGCAGCTGCCAGCCACACGGCAAGCCAGCGTCGCGGCGTGCGGTCGATTGGGGACCAGACGCCCAGTCCGGCGGCAACAATTCCCATCGCGCCGGCACCGATCATTCCTACACCTGACACACTGGTGAACGCACCGGCGCGGGCCATCGTGTCGCGAATGAACCGGATGTTGTCGGCAGCGCGATCGTGCAACGCCGGGGATTCTTGCGCTGCCTGCGATGCGAGCAGTGGCCGCTGTGTCATACCCAAGAATCGCCCTCAGACTTCCAATGGTCAAGTGCTCTACGATTCAAAGCTGAATCCGCGGGTGTTCACTGCCACCGCACGTCAAAACTCCCCGCCCGCGCGTGTCGCGGGTACGTGCGATCGATCCACGACCGGAAGACCGGATCCATCGGCCGCAATGCGGCCGTCGAATCGTGGAGCACTACCACGCGAACACCGTTACGCCGAAGCCGTAGCTGTAAGTCCGGCGTGCTGCGCGTGACCGAATCATCGAACGCTTCGAACAACGTTCGCGTCGGATTGCGACGTCCGGTGAGGAACGCCACCTCCGGGGAATCGTGCCAAACGTAAATCCACTCGCCGGCATGCGCGCCGACCAGGGAGTCCAGTTGTGCATAGACCGCAGAGTCACCGCGATCCACGCGTATGCCACCACGCGCCATCGACATCCAGGCGTACTCCGTCGGCGCACGTGACGGTTCGGCACGCTCCGACGCAGGGCGGCGAATGCCAAAGCCCGTCAGCACTATTGCCAGTGCGGCCAGCACCGCACGCGGAAACCGTGGAGTCATTGTGCCCAATGCGGCCCCCGCCACCACAGCAACGGGCGCGAAGTACAACACGTACGTATACAGCGCGAAAGGAATCTGGATCAGACTGCACATTGCGGTCGCGGCAAGCAGAAAAAATAGCGACGATTCCCGGGTCGTCTGGTCGTCGCGTCGCAGCGGCTGCCGGAGCAGCAGCATCGCCCCGCCAATCACCAGAAACGGAACGGCCATGCGTACTCCGTTCCACACGACGAGCACCAAGGGCGACCCATCGTAACTCCCCGCCACCAGCGCCAAGGACAGCGCGGCCAGTGCCATGCGGTCCCGACGGCGCAACGGTTGCTCCACAAAGCAGGCGCCAATCACCAGCACAATTAGCGGCAGCACCGCCACCAGCGATGTGCGCAAACCCGGGAGTGCGAACTGCGTGACTACCAGCCGCACCCGTGGCGTGACAAACATGCCTCGCCAAAGCGCACCTATGGCATGGGCCCTGGCGTACGGCACACTGAATAGCACCACCGGGATCATCACGCCGGCAACGAAAACCCCCGTCCACCCTGCAAGTCGAAACAACCGAGGCAACGGCGGTGCGTTCTGTACGCGCCACGCGTTCCACTCGCGCCAAACCAGCACGGCGCCCAGCGACGCCACTGGCGTCACAAAATGGATCCACGGCGTCAACCCAGGCATTGACCGTGCGAGTCCCGCCACCATAGCCAGAAGTGCGAAAACCGCCGTAACAATCAACAGGGCATACCATGGCGCGGACCGGACGCCCGGCGCCGGCTCGCGCGCTTCCGCCTGCTGCACTGAATACGCGATCGTGAGCAACGAGGCGGCAATGAAGTACAGTCCGACAATCTTGGCGAGTACCGCTGCGCCGGCACAGACGCCGGCGGCCACCAGCCACCGCCGTTGCCGTGTGCGTAGAAATATCAGCATTGCCGCGCATCCCACGAGCTCGGCGAACAGCACATACCACGACGGCAGCGGCAGCGGCCAACTGATCACCGACCACGCCGCACCGAGCAGCGTCACGCCAGCGGCCGCCATTGGCCCGACGAACTCGCGCGCCGAAAGAAAGAGAAAAGGCAGCGTTAGCAGGAACGCCACGAGCAATACCGTGCGCATTACCCGCAGACTCGGCCCCGCCACACGGAACACTATGGCGTGTAATTCGCTCACACCGCCCGTCCAGAGTTCGTCGAAGTCGCGGTGCGGCAGTTCGCCCTCAGCAACGCGTTGGGCGCTCTGCGCCATTACGCCTTCGTCGTACGGAATCCAGTCACGATAAATGCGAGCGGCCGTCACGGCGCCCACAAGCGCAACGACGGCCGCCAACCACATCAGGGAACGAGCGCGCAATGATCGCGGCAACCGCATTCCGAAATCCGCCTTAAATACTGCAATCAGGCAATGACACCGGCATCCGTGCAGTACGCGTTGAACGCCCCCACCATATCCGCCGCGATCGCGTCCGCCGACCGCCCTTCGATCTGATGCCGCTCCAACATGAACACCATCTTGCCGTCTTTAAACATCCCGATCTGCGGCGAGCTCGGCGCATACCCGATGAAATACGACCGCGCCTGGCGCGTCGCATCCACATCCTGCCCGGCGAATACCGTGTAGAGATGGTCCGGTTTCACGCTGTGCTGCAATGCGCTGGCGATCGCCGGTCTGGCATTGCGCGCCGCGCATCCACAGACCGAGTTCACCACCACCAGTGTCGTGCCACTCTGCTCTTTCAGTTTGGCATCCACATCGCCAGCCGAACGGAGCTCTTCAATGCCATAACGCGTCAGTTCTTCGCGCATCGGCGTCACGAATCGTTCATCATACATCATTGGTCTATTCCCCTTGTCAGTCTCTAGCGAGTGTTAGTATCGCCGCCTGTGGCACGACGAGATACCGCTCATTCTCAAACGTGATCTCTACCGATGCCTTGCGGAAGAACAACGCGTAGTCTCCCACACGCGCCTGCATGGGAACATAACGGGTTTCTTTGCTTCCCGAGATTTTCCACGGCTCGTCAAAGTGCTCTTCAACGTTCGGCAAGGCGTGTCCGGGACCCGTTGCCACGATCACCCCGCCCTGCACCGCCTGATTATCCACGGCGGTCGCCGGGAGGTACAGGCCAACGGTGGAACGTTCTTCCCCGTCTTCCAGTCGAATGAGCACGCGATCCCCGACTACGAGCAGCTGCCTGTCACCCTTTTTCATGTGTGGTCCTTGATCTCCAATTCATGTCGCTGTTCCTGCTCGACCGACGCTCGGTGAATCGCCTGAACGGTGTGCGACCGGTCTTCAGAAACCAGTAGCAGTCGTCGCACAATCGAAACAACAATCGCCAGCGTGAGCGCAAAAAGAATGATGCCCGCAAGCCGCCAAAAGAGAATACGGGTGGCCGTCGGCAGCCAATCCGAAAGTTCAGCCGTATCGGCACCAAGCGGCTCGCGGCCAAGCGCCGTCAGCGCGAGACTCATCACAATCTCAGTACCCGATTCCAGTACCGCAAACGCCGGGGCACGCCACGTCCAATTCCGCAGCGTGTAGTTGCCGAGGTGCAACGTCACCATCACAAACAAAAAGGTCATGCCGGCGAGAAACGTTCCGCCGATCCACGCCCAGCTGTCGGGCGAGCCGTGTGTGAGCGCATACGAACGCCAAAGTCGTAGGGCGACGCCGGAGATCAGCGCCATCTCCGGCAATGACAGGGAGACGCGCTTGAGCGCCGGCGGTTCTTCGAGCCGCCAAGCAACGCTTTTTCTCGGGAAGAACTCAGTCATTACCCTTGAACGTAGAGCGTCACCCGCACCACGAACAGCGCCAGGGTCGTCGCCGGCCTAAGTACCGATACGATCCGCAATCCAGTCCAGACCCTCCGCGACATGCGCACGCCAATATGCCCAGTCGTGCTTGCCGGGCCACTCGTGATAGGTCACCGGAACCCCAAGTTGTGCGGCGACCCAGCGAAACGCCCGGGACTCATTAATTAGTCCGTCTTCGGTACCGCAGTCGACAAACAGGGCAGGCGCAGCCACCGCGCCGCGTTTCGCAATCAACTTTCCCAAACGGCGCCCTGGATCACGTGCGGCCCAGCCAATTGTGTCGCGACCGAATGCCGGCCCAATGGTCGTCCAGAACTGTCCCCACCCTTTCTCCAGTGCCGCGCCACTCGGCGCCCACCGTGGGTGCCCGTCGAACGGCTCCGGACCAGCGAACAAAGGTGAGATGACACCAGAATGGGACGCCGCCGCGCCGAAAACTTCCGGATAGCCAATCGAGAGCGCCATCGCGCCATAGCCGCCCATCGACAGACCGGCGATGGCGCGATGCGCCCGATTGGCCACGGTCCGGTATTTCCCATCGGTAAACATGACGACGTCACGCACGATGTAATCGTCGTAGTGCGGCCACGCCACGCAATAGGTCTCTGCACTTTCCCGTCGCGGTGGGTTCCGTCGGCACGTGGCCTGGTCAGCCAGAGAATTCCAGGTAGTATACCAGCCATCATCCCCATCAGGCATCACGACGATCATCTCCGGCATGCCGCCGGCAATCAGTGAATCGAGTACGGTATCGATGTGCCCGTGTAAGGTCCAGTCTGTTTCGCGGCCGGCGAGACCGTGCAAATAGTACGCCACCGGATAGCGACGGTCCGACTGCGACGCATACGATGGCGGCAGGTAAATCACCACTGACTTGCGCGTCCCAAGCGACTGCGACCACAAAGTATCCGTGACGACCGTGCCGCGTGCCGCCAACGGCGCAGTCTGCCCGGTGATGTTGGCCGCTGCGACGAGCAATAAAAAGAAAAGCCGCATGGACGTCTCCAATATTCAGTCTTCGGCCCCCAATTACCTGATCACGTGGCCGATCCGCCGCCACCGGATATCCGTGATAAACGATACCGGACGGTCACTTTCTTCACTTGGCACGTACGAGTAGTACACGAACAACGGTCGGCCACGCACATTTTCGCGCGGCACAAAACCCCAATAGCGGCTGTCTTTTGAGCTGTAGCGATTGTCGCCCATCATCCAATAGTGCTTCAGCGGCACTACGAACGGGCCCCAGTTGTCGTGCGTCGGCTGAGCCGGTGCGGCACCAAACCTCGAACTCGTCAGGCCGATGCGCTTTTGCCAGTCGAACAGTGGGTTTGTTTCGTTGGGATCACCCATAAACTGGTCAGCCGATGTGAACCCCTGCCGCTGGGCCAGTCCGTTCACATACAGAACACCTTGCCGCATGTACAGCGTGTCGCCGGGCATTCCCACGAGGCGCTTGACCAGAGTGAGTCGGGGATCACGGCCAGCTTCTGCTTCGTCGGCTTGATACGGCGACTCGAACACCACCACGTCGCCGCGCTTCGGTTCGCTGTAGCCAGGCAATGTGATATTCGTAAATGGAATATGCGGACCGTATGCCAGCTTGTTCACAAAGAGCCAATCACCGACCAACAGCGTCGGGATCATGCTCCCGGTAGGAATGCGATACGCCTCCACCAGAAATGCCCGCAGCACCAGAAAGAGGGCAATAGTACCGGCAAGCGACTTGAACGTTTCCCAGAGGCGGCGCGGGTTCCAGAACGAACCACCCGTGCTCTTGCCGCGCGCAGCGGCAACGTTATTCCTGGGTTTATCAGATTTTTTGTTAGCGGCCACGGCGACACGAATCGGAAGGTGGATCAGGAAAAGTACCGGGCGAAACAGGACTCATCGCCCTCGCAATCTGTCCTACGGGCGTCGCCGGGCAAGGGTTCCAGCGCGAGAGGGGGCGCATCCCGAAAGATGCGCCCCCTCCGCGTCAACCCGGTTAGGAGCAGAACTACTTGACGAGGTGCTTGTTCACCAGCGACGTCATCTCGAACATATTGACCTTGCTCTTGCCATTGAACACGGCCTTGAGCTTCTCGTCGGCATTAATGTCGCGACGGTTCTTCTTGTCCTGCAAGCTGTTCTTCTTGATGTAGACCCAGATCTTCTTGGTCAGCTCGGTGCGCGGCAGCGGGGCCATTCCAACGACGGCTCCAAGCTTCGCATCCGGCTGTACCGGCTTCATGAACGCCGCATTCGGCTTTCTCTTCGCGGCCTTCTTTACCGCTTTCTTCGCAACTTTCTTCACGGCCTTCTTTGCAGCCTTTTTCTTGGCAGCCATCGAAAACTCCTCGAAAGGATGGTATGAGGGAACGTAGTGTTCTCCCGGCGAACACGAGTCCGTGGCTTCGATAATAAACAGACTCCCCGAGAGCGCAATAGGGAGTTTCCCTATGAAAATCGGACTTTTCGCTCCGACCACCTTGCGGCGGTCGTGCAATCAACCGAGAAACGACTCCAGCAATCGCATCATTTTCTCGTCTGCAGGATCAGCACTCGCGTCGTCGTCAGCGACTTCCTTGCGCTCCTGTGGCGTTTCCAGCACAAGCGGAATCCCCTCTGTACGATGATCATTTAGCAACCAGCGGAATGGTTCAACGCCAATCTGTCCGTCACCAATCAGCGCGTGGCGATCCTTATTCGACGCGAACGGATGCTGGCTGTCGTTGAGATGAAAAAACGCCGGCGGTTCGCCCACCGTCTGCTCGAACGCATCGAGAATCTCGCGTTGTTTTTCAGGTGATTCAGCTATCGCGTGGCCGCTCGCGAACAGATGACAGGTATCGAGCCCATAGCCTGTACGGTGCCGTAATTCCGGCGGAATCCGCGCGAGCATTCGGGCAATTTCTTCTGCACAACGGCCCATCGTGCGGCCGGCGCCAGCGGTATTCTCGATGAGCACGCGCGTGCCGCTCACTGTTTCCGGAACCATTTCGAGCGCGAAACGGATGGCATCACCGACGCGATCGCAGGCTTCACTCGGATCGCTGTCACCAGCGGATCCGGGATGAAAACAGCAGGCGCCTATACCGAGTGCTGTCGAGCGCTCAAGCTCCTTGGCCAGCCCGCCTTTGGCGCGCGTGGCCTTCTGCTCCTCCGGCGATGCCGTGTTCAGCACGTAGGCCCCATGTACCAGCACGAAGCGCGGCGCAATCCCGGCAGCGGCAAGCGCTTCGCCGAATTTCGCCGCGCGATCTGCCTTAATGGTCACCTTTTCGTTGTAGTACGTAGGCGGTGCCGTCATGATCTGCAGTGCCCGCATGCGCGATGCGGCCGCCCGGCGTGCGGCCATCACAATGCCGCCAGCATCAGGAGTATGGGCGCCAAAGAATCGCTCCATCATTGCGATTCGCTCATTTCGCTGTGGAATCAGGCTTTGGCGCAATGTCGATCATGCGCGACTGCCCGAGATACTCAACACTCTTTGGCTTGTCGAGCTGCCGGAGCCGCTTCACCACTTCGCCAATGCGTCTCGCCTGTTGCACGATTGTGGCGAAGGAGTCGGCCCGTTCTTCTCCCTCCACCATTCCGGCCTCGATCAGCGACGCGTGGGAGAGCATTGCGGCAAGCGGATTGTTGATCTCGTGCTGCAACGCCAGTGACGTCTCGCCAATTCCAGCCAGATACTGTGCCTTCCGGAGCTCGTCTTCAGCCCGCAATCGCGCTGCGGAGACGGCAATCCGGCGTTCAGCGATGCGCAACCGCGCCTGAAGGTTATCTGGGGTCACCGGCTTGGACATGTAGTCATCAGCCCCGGCGTCGAGCACAGCGGTAAGATCTTCCGTGCGGTCGCGCGACGTCACTATGAGAATGAACGTCTGGTCGCCGTACGGCGATGCACGAATATTCCGGCAGACATCGAGCCCATTGAGCACGGGCATTTCCCAGTCGAGAATGACCATCGGTTGTGGTGCGCCTTCGAAAAAATCCCAAGCCTCTTGCCCGTCGGACGCGGCCTTCACCACATGATGGCCGCACTGCTCGAGCACTTTGCCGAGCAGCAGCCGCATAGTCGGGTCGTCGTCGGCAAGCAAAACGTTCACTGCGACTCCGGGAAAATGTCGTGCCGCCTTGCCTGAGCGGCTCCTATCGTTGGACTTCGCCGACCCGTACGACGTTACCGCCCGCGGTGCTGCTACCGCGCTCCGTTTGGTACCACGCCACCGCCAACCGGCCACCCCGCAGAGCGATCGACGGCCGCGTAGCGGCGGCCGTCCCGGTGGAGACCTTTACCCGCCCCTCAAAAATGTGGCCAGTTGTTCGCGACAGCGCGAGCCAGATCTGCGGCACCTCGGTATTTGGATTCTCATACGCCACGGCGACCGTATCACCGCGCGACGCCACGGCTCCAACAGACACCCGTTCGCCATACACGATCGGCACGGGTGAATGAAACATCGTCCCCTGCTCCATTGAGTGGGTAAAGAACAAGCCGGGCCCTTCGGCCGCCTGCAAGAAGTACACGACGTGTACGTACCCATTGAGTGAATCGGCGGCGATATATGGCGCCGGGCGGCGGCAACCGACGCGGCCTGTATCCGTCGAGTCGGCAGTCACCGGTGCACGCCAGCTGTTGCCGGCATCGTCGGACCGCGCAACTACAAGCGAGGCCGAACTGTCGGACCGCAGCATCCACCATGCCGCATACGCCGTATCTCCGACGGCTCGCACTGCGGCAAACGACAAGGGACAGCCCACCGCCCTCGGTCGCACCGGCGGTGACCACGCCGCGACTGGAATCAGCACGTTTCCCGGCTGTAGCGACAGTCGCATACCAGATTCCATCAATCCGGCGATGGGTTTCTCGTCGCTCCATCGAACCGGCGCCGGCTCGCACGCCGATACGGCGACCGCGGCCCAGACCGCCAACCCCCTGATTGTCCAAACCCGCGTGGCACCGTTCATATGCACTGACAATAGCCACCGTGCCCCTTGGGGCCGAGGGCCAACGGTCGGTATCTTTCTCGGTACGTTCTTCCTCACCTCTGCCGTAACTCACTATGTCGCACGCCACCGGCATTCGCCGCCTCCCGCCGACCCATAACGAACCGATCCGGAGCTATGCCCCCGGCACCCCGGAACGCGCCGAGCTGAAATCGCGACTCGCCGCGATGGAAGGGGAGTGCCCGGAGATTCCACTGGTGATCGGAGGCAAGCACATCCGGACCGGTGATATTGCCAAAGCCACCTCGCCGCACAAGCATGGTCATGTCACGGCGACCTGGCACAAGGCGCGTACCGAGGACGTGCAGGCTGCCATCGCCGCCGCGCGGGACGCACAGCGAGACTGGGCCTCGTGGCGCTGGGAAGACCGTGCGGGCGTCTTCCTCAAGGCCGCCGAATTATTGGCAACCACCCATCGAGCCACATTGAACGCCGCGACCATGTTGGGCCAGTCGAAGACCGCATATCAAGCGGAAATCGATGCGGCGTGCGAACTCATTGATTTCTGGCGCTTCAACGTGCAGTTCGCGAGCGAACTGTACTCCGAGCAGCCGATCTCGTCCGTCGGCGTCTGGAATCAGACCGACTATCGCGGGCTCGAAGGATTCGTCTACGCCGTCACGCCTTTCAACTTCACCGCGATCGGCGGAAACCTTCCGACGGCGCCGGCACTGATGGGCGGCACCGTCATTTGGAAGCCGGCGGCGTCCGCGATCCTTTCGGCCTGGCACACCTTGCAGATTCTAGAAGCAGCAGGACTGCCGCCAGGCGTGATCAACTTTGTGCCAGGCGACGCTGTGACTGTCTCGAACCAGGCACTCACACATCCCGAACTGGCCGGCGTGCATTTCACCGGTAGCACTGCGGTGTTCAACTCGATGTGGCAAACCATCGGCTCGAACATCAGCCGCTACAAGTCGTATCCGCGCATTGTCGGAGAAACAGGCGGCAAGGACTTCATGATCGCCCACGCGTCAGCGGATCCAGCGGCCTTCGCGGTAGCAATCGTGCGCGCAGGGTTCGAATACCAAGGCCAAAAATGTTCGGCCGCGAGCCGTATCTATGTCCCAAAATCGCTCTGGAACGACGTGCGTGACCAGACGATCGCGATGATGAAAGACATCCGCATGGGCGACGTGAAAGACTTCCGGAACTTTATGGGCGCGGTCATCGATAAAAAGGCCTTCGAGCGCATCTCCGGCTATCTCGACGATGCCAAGAAGAACGCCAAGATCCTCGTCGGCGGCGGAGTCAAAAGCGATACCGGCTGGTTCGTGGAACCGACACTCGTACAGACCGACGACCCGTCGTACCGCCTGATGTGCGAAGAAATCTTTGGTCCGGTGGTCACCGTGCACGTCTATGACGACGCTAAGTGGCACGAAACCTTGAAGATTGTCGATGCCACGTCGCCGTACGCGCTCACGGGTGCGGTATTCGCCCGTGAGAAACAAGCCGTCGCTGACGCCCACATCGCGCTCCGCAACGCCGCTGGCAACTTTTACGTGAACGACAAGTGCACCGGCGCCGTGGTCGGGCAGCAGCCATTCGGCGGCGCGCGGGCCTCCGGCACGAATGACAAAGCGGGCTCCAAGCTCAACCTCGCCCGTTGGGTGAGCGCCCGTACCGTAAAGGAGACGTTCGTGCCTGCTACGGATCATCGCTATCCGTTCATGGACGCCGAATGACCGAAGCCGCCACCGCGTTGCACCGCTTTCACACGCTTGACGTTTTTACCGGAACGGCGTTTGGCGGAAATCAACTCGCCGTGTTTCCCGACGCCCGGACCATTCCCGAACACGCATTGCTGGCGATCACTCGCGAATTTAACTTTTCGGAAGTGGTGTTCTGTTATCCACCGGAGAATCCGGCGCACACCAAACGGCTGCGCATTTTCACCCCGGGTGCCGAAGTGCCGTTTGCCGGACACCCCACCGTCGGGTCGGCAATCGCTCTGCATGTGTTGAGCGGCGCCAGCGGCGACGCCGAAATGGTGCTTGAGGAAGGCGTCGGTCCTGTTCCGGTGACCATTCGCGCGCTCGGCAATGACGCATTTTTCGCACAATTCTCCGTCGCGAAACTGCCGGAGTTTGGCGCCCAGGCACCTTCGCGTGGCAAACTCGCTGAAATTTTAGCGCTCGATGCCGAAGACATCCTCGGTGCTCCCAGCGCTCCGCTGGGCGTGTCCTGCGGACTCCCGTTCCTGATTGTGCCACTGCGTTCTGTCGAAGCTGTTTCCCGCGCCCGACTTCGTTATGAAGCGTGGGAATCAACACTCAAGTCGAGTTGGGCCAGCGAAATATTCGTTTTTGCCCGTGATCCTGAGGGGGGCGCAGCACATTATCGGGCGCGCTGTTTTGTACCGGGACTCAGTGTTCCGGAAGATCCGGCAACCGGCTCGGCGAATGCCTGCCTCGCCGGGTATCTCGCGTCGCGCGCCGTTGAAAAGGATGGCACATTGCGTTGGACGGTTGATCAAGGCGTCGAGATGGGGCGCCCAAGCCGCATTGAAATCGAAGCCGACAAAACCGCAGGCGCAATCACCGCCGTTCGGGTTGGTGGCACCGCGGTGTTCGTGACCGAAGGAACGCTGCGCCTTCCTTCCTCGACGGCGTAACACGTCGGCGCGCCTGACTGCGCACACGTGTCAGCTGCGCGGCTCGTCGCCGGTCATCGCCCGCGCTTCGATGGATCTCCGCCCTGGCAGTGACCCATCGAACGCCCGCATTCCCGGATGCCACGTTTCTGTGCGATCGCGACCATTACGCTTGGCGACGTATAACGCCTCATCTGCACGCGCCATCAGTGTCCCCGCAATCTGATCATTGCGCGCGACATCACTGCCAACCCCAATGCTGATCGTAATCGTACGGCGCCCACCCACGCTCGAAAACGGCCTCGAGTGAAACGCTTGCATGAGACGGTCGGCGAGAATCTGTGCACCTTCGGCATTGGTATCGGGCGCCAATATCTCGAATTCTTCGCCGCCAATGCGGGCAACTACGTCGCCCAGTCGCGCTGTGTCACGAAGCAGAGCACCCATCTCGCGAAGCACTTCGTCACCTGTGAGATGACCGAATTCGTCATTGATGCGTTTGAAGTGATCGACATCAATCGCCAGCACCGATAGCGGATGTCCGCCGCGAACGGCACGCGACACTTCGCGCGTAACCAACTGGTCAAACCCGCGCCTGTTGTAACAACCGGACAGCGGATCCGTCAGCACGATCGTCTCAAGATGGCCGCGCATGCGGTTGTAGGCGCGCCCGACAACTGTGATCGCGTCGGGCATTTTGTCGGCCGTTTCATCGTACGCAATTGAAAAATCGCCGGTCTGTGCCTTTTCAAATACCGAGACTATCCGCCGCAGCCGCTCGGCCATCTGCCCCTGCAAACCAGCGAACAGCAGCACACAAAACACCACGATCGCCATATCCCAGAACAATTCGGCCGGCGTGATCGTTGCACCGTATTTCCCGGCGGCAAGCACGGTCATGGTGAAAAAAACCACCACGGTCGCCAGATGATAGAGCGTCGCCTTTTGGCCGTAATACAGTTGCGTGAACTGTAGTGTGAATATCGACAGAATGAGCGCACGCGAATATTCGGACGGCGGCGTGGTCGTAAAAACTATCGCGAACAAGAGCAGCATGTCGGCGACAACTGTCGCGACGATTGCACCATGACCGGCGTGGCCGCTCTTCTTTACATATCGCATCATCAGCTGGATGAAGGCGAAATACAACATGATTTGTCCGGCACCGATCAGCAGTGCGGCGTCGGCACCGATCAACCGTGCCACAACCGAATCGGACGAGATCACCTCGCCCCACTTCAGCCCCAGGGTGCCGAAGCCGGCTAAGAGTACGAGCGTGCGCCGGAACTTCCCTTGCCAGAGAAGAATTTCCGCGTTCGACAACTCACTCGTTTCCGAAACTGTGGTGGGCAGAAGCAGCGGACTCTCATGTCGGGGGAAATGCGCCTAGTGATAGGACGCGAAATGACACGTTATCGCAACCCCCGCCATACTCGCACCGTCTAGAAACGAGCCTCCAGATAAAAATCGAGGCGCCACTGTTTCGCCGGAAAGAGGCCACGGGCCAGGTCCACGCGGAACAATCCGTCAAGGAACGAGACGCCAGTGCCTACCCCTGAAAGTGGACGCCCTGGCTTCGACCAATCGCGCCGGTCGCCGGCCCAACCGAGGTCCGCGAAAATCACTGGTTTGACACCCGTGGAGCGGGCCCCAACCTCGGCGCGTCCCATCCAGAATGCATCACCACTGGCCGTAAGTGCGGTTTGTCCGCGAATCGTCGGCGAGCCGCCGAGATAGAACAATCGCTGCACTGGCAACGTACCGCCCGAATAGCCGGCACTCGCCGTGACCGCGCCAGCGAGACGGCTGCCAATCGCATGCGACACCGTCAGGTCCGCAAGGCCGCGAGCATACGAGAAGTCGCCGCCCGCACCCTCGACGCGTGCGTCACTCAGCAGGCGCCATCCATTCGGATCGACTCCGGCGCTCAAACGCACCCGCACCGATCCGCCAAACTCCATCGCCTTTTGGGCAAAGGGATTGGCAATAAACCGTACGTCGTTGCCGCCACCAAAAAATGTCCACCGGGATTGGACTTCTGCCTTCGATTGTTGTTCGGCAAATAGTCGCCACTCCAACGAACCAAGTGTCGGCGTGGTGCCTTTGAGCTCTGCACCCCATGTGCGGAAATACGCGCCTTCATCCCGACCGTAGAGCAGACTCGCCAGCGATGCACCGAAACTGAGCGGAGTGCCCCAGTCATTCGCCGCTTCGAGTCGTCGGTATACAGTTCCGGTAATTGTAGAACGGCCATTGGTGCGCGACAGCGAAAGATCGCCGTTGATTTGTTGGTCGGCATAGGAGGCACGGACGCCGAGATCAGCGGTATATCCGCGTCCGAGGACACTCTTGATCCCGAGTCCGGTGGAAAGGCCCTCGACGCGATTGTACCGCGTGTATGAAAGCCCGTACGCGAGCGTGGGTTTCTGCGGCCCCCACCCTGGCTGCAATCCAAATGAGAGG
>JANYKA010000124.1 GCA_025358315.1 Gemmatimonadota bacterium
CACTCGTGAATGGCGCCCTGCATTACAACGAAGCAGCCTTGTTCGTCGCCTTTGAGGAAAGCGCCCAGCAAATCATCGCCAACGCCGCGACGTTTGGTTGGAACCTCGAGCAACTCCACAAGAAACAACTGTTCTTTCTCGATGCACGCCTATCGCCCGACGTAGTAAAGTCCGGAGAGTTTGACCTTGTGGGTATGCTCAGTTTTCTGAAAACCAAGGCCAAAGAGCTCAACGCGAAGCGAATCATCTTTGACGGAATCGATGTGCTCCTGTCGCTCTTGGACGATCCCGCCACTGAACGTCGCGAGATCTACCGCATTCGCGATTGGCTCTCCACGACTGGGCTAACCGGCATTATCACGCAGAAGTTCGGCGGGACCAGTGCAAACAATCAGTATAGCTTCCTGCAGTTCATGGTCGACTGCGTGGTTGTGTTGCAGCATCAGGTTGTAGATGGATCGGCATTTCGGCATTTGCGTGTGTTGAAATATCGTGATTCGGCCTTTGCCGGCGATGAATTTCCAATCACGATCAATACCGAAGGAATGCAACTCACGCATCGCGGCCCCACAGAGCTCAAATACAAGGTCACGGAAGAGCGGATTTCTTCCGGCATACCGCGACTCGACCATATGCTAAGCGGCGGCTACTACCGGGGAAGCAACGTGCTGATTTCCGGTGCTCCCGGCACAGCGAAGTCCACGCTCTCCGGGCTTTTTGCCGCGGCGGCGTGCAAACGGGGGGAGCGTACGCTATATGTGAGTTTTGATGAAGGGGCGGACCAGATCGTCCGCAACCTTCGGTCGCTGAATGTGCGACTGGCGCCCTATGTCAAATCCGGTGTCCTCCGGATGTATTCGACCCGCACGCGCGGTCCGAATGTCGAAGATCAGTTTGGTGAACTGAGGGAATTGGTGAGATCGCACAGGCCGCGCTGCCTCATCATCGATCCGCTATCGGCGCTCTCCACCAAACTGTCGCACCTCGCGTCGGCCGACGCGGCGCAACAATTCCTGGACTTTCTCAAACATGAAGGGATTACCGTCATAAACACGTCCTTGATGAACGGACTCAGTACCGACGAAGCGACTGCGACCGGGATATCGACAATTGCCGATACCTGGATTCACGTGTCCTACGTGGTGCACGACGGCGAGCGTAATCGCGCGCTGACGATCGTGAAATCGCGAGGTACGAGTCACTCAAATCAGGTACGCGAGCTGACGCTTTCGGATAAGGGCGTGACGCTCACCGATGTGTTCGTGGCGCAGGGAAAGGTGTTGATGGGTGTTGCGCGCTGGGAATGGGAGCAAGGGGAGTTGGCGACGAGTCGCCGGATCGGCGTCCAAACTACTAAAGACCGACCGCGCCGTACTACGAAAGATGCGTCATGGTGACACGGACGAAAGCGCACGCGCTCCGGTTGTTGGCCGTGCTGGCGGCCAGAATAAGAAGCGCCGCCGTTGAGGTTGACGATATAGTGAGCGCACTCGCGAAATCGATGTCACTGAAATTGCGGCTATATGTTGCCGGCGGCGGGCCAAACTCTGCGCGCGCGATCACGAACATTAAGGCGATTTGTGCCGAGCATTTTTCTACCGGCCATTCGCTGGAGATTGTCGACTTGCTAAAATATCCACAGCGCGGTGTTGACGATCACATCATCGTGACTCCGACGCTCCTCAAACTTTCGCCAAAGCCATCCGGACGGGTGATCGGCACTCTGACGGATACTATGCAAGTACTAATGGTTTTGGAGAGACGATGATCCAGGGGAGTAACGAGCATATTCGAGATCTTGAACAGCGGCTCGCCGAGGCAGAGGCGACGATTGCGGCGCTACTGTCCGGTCAGATTGACGCGGTTGTTGATCCGGAGAGCAGTACTCCCGTGCTCTTGTCCGCCGCGCAATCCGCATTGCGTGCGAGTGAAGAAGCGTTGCGGGAATCCGAAGAGCGTATGCGGTTTGCATTGGAGAGCGCCAATGTTGGTATCTGGGATTTTGATTTCGCGACCGGAGTCGTCCGCTGGTCCGACATTCTGCAGACTCAGCACCGTGTTGCGCCGGGCTGTTTTGGTGGCACGATTGAGGCGTTCCTTGCGTGTGTCCATGCCGACGACAGAAACGCGGTTATAGAGACCATTCGCCACAGTACCGCTAAGGGCGGGGATTTTGTGATACAGTACCGGCCAGTGACGACCGACGGATCGGTTCGATGGCTGACTGGCGCAGGCCGCATCATACTCGACAGTAGTGGGCAGCCCCTGCGAGGGGTCGGCATTTCGCAGGACGATACGGAACGCCGCCGACTCGAGTCCGTGTCACGGCAATCGCAGAAAATGGAAGCGGTGGGCCGGCTCGCGTCGGGTGTAGCGCATGATTTCAATAATATGTTGTCCGTAATTCTGGGATGGACCGGAATGGCCATGGCCGAAGTGACGCCGGAAAGCCCTGTGCGTGAAGCGCTGGATGAAGTGATGAAGGCCGGAGAGCGCGCAGCAAATCTCACGAAACAGCTTCTCTTGTTCTCTCGAAAGCAGATGGTAGAGTCAACCTTTTTCGATGTGAACGATCTCGTCGTCTCAATGGAAAAACTGCTACTGCCACTTATCGGGGAGCATCTCACGCTTGTGACCAGGAAAAGTGCCAGTCCTGCCACGGTAAAGATGGATCGCGGGCAACTGGAGCAGGTTTTGATGAATCTGGTGGTAAATTCCCGTGACGCCATGCTGGACGGCGGAACCATTACTATTGCCACTTCGTCGATCAATGCGGACGCAGCATTCGTTCGTAATCATTCCGGATTGACGCCCGGCGAATATGTGGTGCTCGCCATCAGCGATACGGGGGTGGGGATGACCGACGAAGTGAAGGCGCAAATTTTCGAACCGTTCTTCACGACAAAGGAAGGCGACAAAGGCACAGGACTGGGACTGGCGACCTGTTATGGCATCGTAACGCAGGCCGGTGGTTCCATCGAGGTCGTGAGCGTTGTCGGAGTCGGTACAACTATAAAGGCCTATTTGCCGCTGCGACGCGACACCGGCATTCGAATTTCATCCGAAGCCATTAGCCGGGGTTACGGGGTCGAAACCGTCCTGCTCGTCGAGGATGAACCAGCGGTTCTCCGCGTGACCGTCCGGATGCTCAAGTCGCTGGGAT
>JANYKA010000140.1 GCA_025358315.1 Gemmatimonadota bacterium
CTGCGGCATTCAGGCTGTGACTGGAGCGGCATATTGCTGGGGCCGGAATGACTATGGCCAACTCGGGGACGGCACACGGATCAGTAATTCCACGCCACAGGCCGTAGGCGGCGGTCTCGCATTCCGATCGCTGTCGCTAGGTGAACTCTTTTCGTGCGGAGTCGTCGCAGCGCTGGGAACGCCTGGGCAGCAAAGCTCGCTACCGGGCACGATCTACTGCTGGGGTGACAACATATTTGGTCAACTCGGCAACGGGGTTGCAGTAAACAACGCACCGGCACTCGCGCCGACTCGAGTCAGCTTCCAGCCTTAAGAGAATCGGTCTCCGACAGCAACACCGCGGCCGCGCACCCACTGCGCGGCCGCGAGTCGCTTCTTCCCTGCCGGGTGCACATCGGCAATGCGAACGGCGCCCGCACCACAGCCGACAATAAGACCATCGTCGTTGGCGCCGAGCACTTCGCCTGGCGCGCCGGAGCCAGCCGCCGCCCGCGCTCCGAATAAGCGCACCTCCAAACCGTTGAGCATGCTCCACGCGCCCGGCTTTGGATCATATGCGCGGATCGCATTGGTTGTGACGGTGCAGGAGGCGTTCCAATCCAGTCGGGCGTGCTCGCGGTCAATCTTGCCGGCATACGTCGCAAGCGCGTCGTTCTGGGCTGTTTCCGGGGCCCGTGCGAGCCCGATCAGGGCCAGCGCCTCGATAATCGCCGTTGCACCAAGCTCGGCGAGCCGCAGTTGGAGTTCGCCAGCCGTCTCGTCGGGAGCAATGGCTGTTCGCAATACCAAAATCACCGGGCCGGCGTCGAGTGCCGGTACCAACCGCATTATGGTAACGCCCGTTTCAGTACACCCATCGCGAATGGCCGCCTGAATGGGCGCCGCTCCACGGTATTGGGGAAGTAGCGAGGCGTGAATGTTGAGCGTACCAAGCGACGGCAGATCGATGACATCGCGGGGCAGAATGTGACCATATGCCACCACGACGGAAATGTCGGGCTCGAGTGCGCGAAGCTGTTCGAGAAACTCCGGTCCGCGCGGACGCACGGGTTGAAGCACCGGAATATTTTCTTCAGTGGCCACCACCTTCACCGGCGACGGATCGAGTTGCGAGCGGGAGCGGCCCCGTGGTTTATCGGGCTGTGTGACGACGCCAACGACATCGTGCCCCTCACCAATCAGGGCGCGCAGTGGTGGCGTGGCGAAGTCGGGAGTGCCCCAAAAAAGAATTCGCATTGGGATGTCGGTGCCTATAGCCGCTCGTCGTGGTGCCGGTCGTGCTCCTCGTCGCCGTCGATCGGTGCAGCGACTCGCACCAGGTTCGGATACTTCACACGCTCAATTTCCCAGAGGGCGAGTAGCTTTTGGCGTTTCAGAAAACTCAGGTGATCGATGAACAGTTTTCCGTGCAAATGATCGATCTCGTGCTGCATGCAGACGCCAAGCAATTCGGTGCCTTCGATCTCGAAGGGATCGCCGTGCCGGTCGAGCGCCTGCACGACCACGCGCCGGGCCCGCGTCACCTCACCATACAACTCGGGAATTGAGAGACAGCCCTCTTCCCATTTTATCGTTCCTTCACGCTCGACAATTTCGGGATTCACCAGTACGTGTTCGGCCTTTTTTACCTTGATCACGGCAATCCGCTCAGTGCGCCCAACCTGTGGCGCCGCGAGCCCAACGCCTCGTGCACCATCCATCGTTGCACGCATATCGTCGATGAGTTTCTGCAGCGTCGGACCAAAATCGGTGACCGGCGTCGTCTCGAGACGAAGCACCGGGTCACCGAAGACGCGGATCGGGAGAATGCCCATCGCGGGAGCTACTCGCCGGCGGTGCGCCGCAACACCTTGGCGATGCGGCCGCGCTCAACCACCAGTTTCGATTCGCCGCTGCGAATGGTGACGCGGTCTTCCGCCGTCTTCACCGGCTGGCCGTCCTTGAGGCCGTCCTTGATGTGCAGGACTTCACCAACAAGGCCGCCGGCTGTGACGACTTCATCGCCTTTCGCCAGTGCATTGATCCCCGTCTCGTGATCCTTCTTTTGTTTTTGCTGCGGGCGAATGAGCAGGAAGTACCAGATGAGTCCCAGCGATCCGAAAAGAAAAATCGTCTGGGCCATCGAGTTGCCAGGGGCGGCGGCGGCAGCTTGGGCGAACAGCAGGTGGAACGGGCTCATGGGGCGTCCTTGGAGTGATAGCGGGCGAGCCAATCTCGGCTCCACGCAGTGAAGGTCCCGGCGCGAATCGCCTCGCGGGCGCGGCGCATCAGGGCGATGAGGAAATGTACATTGTGCAGGCTCAGAAGGCGGAGCCCGAGTATTTCGTCCGATGTCACCAGGTGACGAATATAGGCGCGCGAAAAGCGCCGACAGGCGGTGCAGCCGCAGCTCTCGTCAATCGGGCTCTGGTCATCCCGG
>JANYKA010000200.1 GCA_025358315.1 Gemmatimonadota bacterium
CCGAACCCTTCGTATCGCGACGGAAAGAGCAGGCACTCCGTGTTCTGATAAAGCGCCGCAAGCTGCGCGTCACTCACGCGCGGCAAATCTATAATTGCATCGGCCACACCAAGGGACTCGGCGTGCGCCACCACATCATGCCATTCCGGAAACCATTCGCCCGCGACGACAAGTGTCATTGCCGGGCACTCTCTCTTCAGTTTCGCCAACACTTCAACCGCCGCCCGAAGATTCTTATGCAACTTTCGATTGGCGATACATAAAATGAAAGGTGCTGTCACTCCATCTGGAAGTGTTGCATTGGCGGCCGACACTTCAAAAAACGCCGCGGCGACGCCGCCAGAGACAATGTCAACGCGGCCCTTCAGACCGGGTTCCACGGCGAGCAGATCCCGTCGCGTGAACTCGGAGACTGTCACCACGCGCCGGGCGCGCTTCGTTACTGAGTGAAGAAGCCGTCGCATCGCCCAGCGTTTAGCCGGACCTGAGTAACCAGGGACGCGCAACGGAATCAGGTCGTGAATGGTGACCACGCTCAGCGGACCGCGAAAGAAGAAAGGCGCGTCCCAATGCGGAAACCAGACCACCGCGTGATGCGGCAGTGATTTCGTGGCTCGCATCCAACCCAATTGCGAAGCGACCGAGTAGCGGCCGCCGGAAACCGGCAACATTCGCACGCCCGGCTCGAATGCCTCGGCATCGCACCACGCATTTAGTTCAATCGGGTTGCCCGCGAGAACCACTTCACCAAATGCGCCGCGCCGAATCAGCCTAGCGGTGATCTCGCGCACATACCGTCCAATACCCGAACCCCAGAGCACACGAGCGTCCACGACGAGCGAAGGAGCTGTACCACCCTCGCCAATCACTTCGAGCATTTCAGGCTGATTTCGTCGCGCCATTCGCTCTCGAAATGGGTGGGCACCGGAGACTTGTGTGACGCGGGATAATAGCCGATACTCCGCGCAATGTCATTGTCACCGATTAAAAACGCGTGCCCAACTATTGTCGTGGCGCTGCTATGCGCATCTGCGTTTGCCGCCGCGCCCCAGCTTGCCGCCGCCCAACAATTCCAATGTTCAGCGCAAATCTCGGCGCCGGAAACGTGGCTTGACCCAGCAAATCGGCTGGCTCTGCTCAATCTCCAAGCCAACGGCGCCCAGGACCTGATGCGCGAAGGCGCCGATTGCCGTCAGACCGCTGGTAACCATATCCAGCGAATGTTGAAAATCCGGCCATACAGTCTTGGCTTGCGCATCGTCTATAACAGCCGCATTCCCGACCCGCGCGGTGACGGCGCACTCTGGGCTGGTCGCGGCGCCAGCGCCCTCATCCGTGCCGGGTTTCTGTTCGATTACGGAATTTTTCACGCGACTGTTGCTCCGGAACTGATGTACGAGCAGAATCGCCCCACCGATATTCTCCCACCGCGCAACGCGGCCCGCTCTTCGTTTGCTGCGCCGTTTTATTCCGGTGGTATTTCGGTTGATATGCCGACCCGGATGGGCGCCGACGCGATCACACAAATCGCTCCCGGTCAATCCGCGTTCTGGGCAGACTATCACGGCGTCAGTATTGGTTGGTCGGCGGCGAACGCATCGTGGGGCCCAGGGCTCGATGGCCTGATGCTCGGCAACAGCAGCGCCGGTGTACCGCGCGCGTTCATTCGCACCTCGCGCCCCATCGCCACGCCAATCGGCAACTGGTCCGCATCGTATTTTCTCGGCCGCGTAACTGAATCACGTTTTTTCGACTTCGACTCCCTGAACAACTCGCGCACACTCAGCGCCTTCGCAATTGGCTGGACGCCGGCATCAACCCACGCGTTGGCGTTGGGACTTTCACGTGCCGTGATGCGGGTGATTCCACGAGGCACGATCGGCACGCGATATCTCGAAGCGGCATTCGCGCCTCTCAAACCGACCGATGGTGACGAACTTATTTCGCTATCGGCGCGGCTTCATCTCCCTGCGGCCCGCACCCGCGCTTGGATCGAGCTCGGACATCAGGGCCCACTACGCCTACGCGACATCCTCACATCGCCCGGCGCAGGCACAGCGTATCGCGTCGGACTGGAACGCGGCATCGAATACACCGGCGGTGCCTGGGTATTTCTGTTCGAAGCCGCCAACCTCGAGATGCCGCAAGATTTCACCGACCGTCAATCACACGATTTCTATTCCGGTTGGGGAACGTCGCAGGGCTGGACCCAGCGCGGACAGCTACTCGGCAGTGGCACCGGGCCGGGTTCGCAATCGCAATATGTCTCCGCCGACTGGGTCACCCCGGGATGGTCGGCCGGCGGATTTCTTGAGCGCGTACGCTGGAACGAAGACGCAATGTTCCGTGAATACCTTCCGTATCCAAATCGGCACGACGTTTCGGTGCGCATCGGCGCACGCGGCAGTGTCACGCGTGGCGGGTTTCGAACTCAAGCCGACCTCTCCGTTGGCACGCGGCTCGACTACTTATTTCAAAATGCGGATTACATCCCCGATTATCGCACGGTGGATGTACCGCTGCTTCAACTCAAGTTCACGGTCACACCGGGAATGCGGACCGCACCGTGAGTCTGAACGAACGGCCGCTCCTCTCGGTCTGCATCCCCGCTTATAACCGCGCGTCGCTCCTCCCTGCTCTGCTCGATTCGATCATCGCGCAGGATTTCACCAACTGGGAATGCGTGATCTCCGAGGACGTGTCCCGCGAACGGGCCGAGATTCGGGCGATCGCCTTGCAATACGCCGAGCGCACCAACGGCAAAGTTCGTTACGTCGAGAATGCCGACACACTTGGCTACGACGGCAACTTCAGAAAGCTCGTTGAACTATCCCGCGGCGAATTTGTTTTTTTTATGGGCAATGACGATCTCGTTTGCGCCGGCGCATTCGGTGCGGTCGCCGAGTCATTGGCCCGCCACCCCCGCACCGGCGTGATCCTGCGCGCCTACGCATTTTTCCGCGGCACGCCGGAAAATGTTATTCAGATTAATCGGTACTATCCAGCCGAATGCACATTTGCGGCTGGTGAGCACGCGGTCGTCGCCTGTTACCGTCGTATAGTCTCAATGAGCGGCCTCGTGCTCCACCGAGACTCGGCGCACGCCGTCGCTACCGACCGTTGGGACGGGAGCCTTTTTTATCAACACTGGCTCGCGGCGAATATTTTGTGCGATCGCGACGCATTGTATATCCCGACGCTACTCGCGCTTTTCAGAAAAGATGGCGTGCCGGAATTCGGAAACGCCAAGGCC
>JANYKA010000211.1 GCA_025358315.1 Gemmatimonadota bacterium
CGGGTCGACAAACACACGATAGCCGTCCTGCGTGACGATCGTATCATCGTCCGCCGGTTTGTCTTCGATTAGCAGGCTGTACTTGAAGCCCGAGCAACCGCCTGGCTGCACCGACACGCGCAGACCACCGACCTCTGGGCCCACATTCTCGGCGGCCATAAATTTCTGAACTTCAACCGACGCCGCGGGGGTGATCGCCAAAGCGACTTCGGGTTGACTGATTGTGCTCATGGATGTGCTCCAGTCAGATAGGGTACTGTTCCGAACCCTGTGAATATAACTAAAAGGGAGTGATTTTCAAGGAAATGTGGGGCTTTGGGGGAGTTTGGTTTCCTTAGGCGGGATCGGAAGATCCTACGGAGCGGGCGGCGGACAGCGTGAGTGGGAGTCTCACGCCGACGCTTCAGCTCCTTCCCCGACAAAGGAACGCGAAATCCAGTAGAACGCGGCCGCAGCAACCGCCAGCATCAATAGCCCCGCGCCCGTGTAACCAAAGATGATTTTCCCAATGCCAAATAGCGTCGCATACACCGCGACAATTCCGGCAATCCAATTGGTCCAGGCCAGTGCGCCGCCCGGAATCGGCTCACGCCCATATCCGAGCCGGGTCGACACGGTGACCCAGCCCGGGCCACCCGGTCGTACGCGTTGGTAGAACGATTCGAGTGTCGCGTCCGTTTCGGGAGGCGTGAGCATTGTCACTACGACCCACACCACTGTACTGCACGCGACCGTGACGAGCATGATCACCGCAATCGCATTCGGATCATTGGCTGCAAACATCGGTTTGACGTAAATGAATGCGAGAATGCTCACAACCAGGCTCGCCACCATCGCCGAGATTTCACTCCACGCGTTGATGCGCCACCAATACCAGCGCAAGATGAACACGAGGCCCGTGCCGGCGCCGATCGCCAACAAATATTCCCAGGCCTTTTCAACGCTGGAGAGTTGCGATGTCACGCCGATGGACGCGATAAACAGCAATACCGTAGTCAGGCGCGATACTCCAACGTAATGTGCCTCGGTCTTGTCCTTTTTCAGAAACCGTTTGTACACGTCATTTACCAGATATGACGCACCCCAATTCAAATGCGTTCCCACCGTGCTCATGTACGCGGCGGCGAATCCGGCGAGCATAAAGCCGCGCCACGGGGTTGGCAGCAGATCGACAAAGGCGTGCACGTAGCCGGCTTCTTTGTCCACCAGATTCGGATAGAGAATAACGGTCGCCAATCCGGTCACAATCCACGGCCAGGGGCGTAACGCGTAATGGGCGATCTGAAAAAACAGCGTCGCCAGCACACCTTCTTTCTCTGTACGCGCCGCAAAAATCCGCTGCGCGATGTATCCGCCGCCACCGGGCTCGGCGCCTGGATACCACGCCGCCCACCACTGCACGCTCAGATACGTCGCCAATGTCAGGAGCGGCATCCAGGCGTAGGCGTGGAAACCGTCAGCGCCAACACGCACTGGCAAAATCGACAGTGCAGCCCGCTCGCTGCCAAAGTGTTCGACCAGTTTGATCTTCATCAAATCGATGCCGCCAACCGCCCGCACTGAATACACCGCCAGCACGATGACGGCACTCATTTTAATGATGAACTGAATGAGATCGGTCCAGAGCACCGCCCACATGCCGGCTGCCACTGAGTAGGCGACGGTAATCACGAAACAAATGCCGACCGCGACCACGTCGCCGCTCATCGTGATGCCGAGGACCGAAACGTCGTGCAGTCCCAGCGAAATCGTGAGAATCTTGATCATCGCGCGGGTGACCCACCCGAGAATGATCAGATTGATTGGAATCGCGAGGTAGATCGCCCGAAAGCCGCGGAGGAACGCGGCCGGTTTTCCGCTGTAACGGACTTCGGCCAGTTCGACGTCGGTCATGACCTTCGCCCGACGCCAGAGTCGCGCGAAGAAAAATACCGTGAGCATCCCGCTCATGACGAAGTTCCACCAGAGCCAATTGCCGGCAACTCCCTTGGTGGCGACGAGCCCCGTGACGACGAGCGGTGTATCGGCGGCGAACGTGGTGGCGACCATCGCGGCGCCGGCGAGCCACCATGGCACCTGACGGCCGGACAGAAAGTACTGATCGAGACTCTCACCGCCGCGCTTGGTGAAATAAAGTCCGATGCCGGTGGACAACACGAAATACGCGGCAACGATCGCCCAATCAATTGGCTGCAGGGTCACGCAATACCCCGGGGGCTAAGGGAGAAACGCCGGCAAAGCATATCGCGTGTTACCGGGGAGAGCCAGTTGTGAGCCGCATCACCGAGTCCGCAACCGCCTGCCGCACCGCACCGATCTTGGTATTCGCCCGTGTGGGATTCACACGATTGGTAAGCAAAACCCAAAAGAGATCGTTCGCGGGATCGATCCAGATGTCGCCGCCAGTGAACCCCGTGTGTCCAAACGCCGGACGTTTCAGTAAGTGACCGGCGGAGTTGGTGCCGGTCGGCGTTTCCCACAGCAGGGCGCGATTGGAAAACGTGGAATCGTAGACGGTGGTGAACTGGCGAATCGTCTCTGGCTTCACAATCCGCGCGCCGCCGAGTGTGCCGCTACCGAGATACATCTGGGCATATCGCGCCATATCGTACGCACTGCTGAACAGTCCGGCGTGTCCGGCAACGCCGCCGAGAATCGCCGCATTCTCGTCGTGCACTTCGCCGCGCAGATGCCGTTGGCGCCAGGGGTCAATCTCGGTTGGCGCAATTCGCTGCGTCAGAGACGCCGGTGGCAAGAACATTGTCTCGTGCATTTTGAGCGGCCCGAATACGTGCGCCGCCGCGTACGTATCAATACGCTGTCCGGTAACCGTGCGGACAACTTCAGCGAGAAGAATCGCGTTGAGATCCGAATACACATATCGAACACCCGGCAGGGTGTCGAGTTGTGTCGCATAGACGAGTTTCATCGCCGAGTCGGATGAGTCGGCCTCTTTGTAGAGGGGGCGCCATGCCGGCAATCCCGAGGCATGCGTGAGCAGGTGGCGGATCAGCACCTTCTCTTTGTTTGTCCCGGTCCACTGCGGCAAATACGTCTGGACTGGTGCGTTGATGTCAATCTTGCCCTGCTCAACGAGTTGCATCATCGCCGGTTCCAGTGCGGTAACTTTGGTGAGCGACGCCATGTCCCACAGCGTGTGTTCATCGGGTCGCGGCGACGGCGCCCAGTCGAGATGGCCGGCCCCGTAACTGGCGAGAATGCGATCCTTCCGTCCGACGATGACATACGCGCCGGGAAACGCGCTATCGGCCACCGCGCGGTCGAGCAGCGTGCGCAGGGTGCCCTGCATCGTGTGTGCAAGGGAGTCGGTGGCACTGGATGCGCCGGAAGTAAAGTTGTCGGTGCCAGACCCCACGAACGGACGCTGGATTCCGTCACCGCGCGCGAAGAATCCCGGCAACGAAATCGGTGAGCGCCCGCTTATCGGCGCACGGCCAACAATCGCCAGTGCGGCGGCTTGCTCGAGCGCCGGCCCACGGCCGTACGTGACGAGATAGCTCCCCACATGCGGGAAGTCGCGTAGCACGTACGGATTCCCATTCGCCACCACAATCACGGAACGCGTCGCCGCCACATCATCGATCCACTTCGCCACTTGCTCGGCGACGGCGAATCGACCCTCGCCTTCGATCGTGCGCACGTGCGTACTCACGATCACCCGGTCGTTTGCCCGAAGCAGGGAATCCAATGAAGCCCTCGTCCAGCGCGGCGTCACGCGTACGACGCGCGAGTTGTGCAATGCGACACGCACCGTTGCTGAAAACTCCCGCCCCGCATCAATGTCCATTTCCGAGCTGTACACCACGATCAGTGTCGATCCATCATCGTGCATCGGCACCAGCGAGCGCTGATCGCGCACCAGGGTGATGGCCTCTTGGGCGATGCGTGCTGCGGCGGCGCGGTGTGCGGAAGTTCCGACAAACATCCGCAGTGAATCCAACGCGACAATGGGATGCTGCACCGCGCCCGTGCGCAGCTTGAGTTCCAGCAACCGTCGCACCGACGCGTCAATCCGCTCACGCGTGATCACGCCACGTTCCACGGCAATGACCACGGCGTCGATTGCCCGGCGCGTATCCGTCGGCTTGAGCAGCATGTCTGCACCAGCCTGCACGGCCAGCACCGCGCTCTTCTCCACGGTGTAGCCCTGTCCCACGCCTTCCATGGAGAGGGCGTCGGTCACGGTGAGGCCGTGAAAGTGCAGAGTATCGCGGAGCAAGCCGGTCATGATCGATGCCTGAAGCGTCGCCGGCACCGTATCGTGACTAATCGCCGGCAACGCAATATGTGCGGTCATAATTCCCGCGATGTTTTCGGCGATGGCGGCGCGGAATGGCACAAGCTCCACGGCATCGAGCCTCGCCCGGTCGCTGGTGACGATCGGCAATGTCAGGTGAGAATCGGTGCTGGTATTGCCGTGTCCGGGAAAATGTTTCGCCGTGGAGGCCACGCCTTCACCTTGCAATCCGCGCACGAACGCGGCGGCGAATCGGCCGACGGAGGGCGCGTCTTCACCAAACGACCGGGTGTTGATCACCGGATTCGCCGGGTTGTCATTCACATCCACGACGGGCGCAAACGCCAGATGAATGCCGATCGCCTTCGACTCGATCGCCGTGATCCGTCCCGCTTCTTCGGCATTGGCGGGCCGGCCGGTTGCCCCAATCGCCATGTTGCTCGGCAGTATTGTTGCGCTCCCGCCGGTCATCAGCGAAGGCGCAAAGACACCACCTTCGAGGCGGCCAAGGCCCGGTTCGACATCCGACGAAATCAGCAGCGGAATACGCGCCATCCGCTGGAAATCATTTACTTTCGCGGCGACTTCGATTGGCGAACCGAGCGACATGATTACGCCGCCAACTTCGTCGTTTACAATCCAGCGTTGTGCTTCGACAAAAGCGGGGTCCGTGGTGCTCGTGTAATCGCCAAGCACCCAGACGGTGAACATTTGCGCGACGCGCTGGCGGAGCGACAGCGAGGTCAGGGTTCGCTCAATCCAGTCTCGCGCCGCATTATTCAGGGGCGAGGTAAGCGATGGAACGAATGCCACGTTGCGGCTGTCGGTGCTGGTTGTGGTGATGACGGGGCGCGTTGTGGCGCACGCGATCAGGAACACACAGGGCAATACCCTAAGCGCAAACGGGAGCGACCGATGAGAAGGCACTTTCATAAAGTCTTGGGGCTGGACGGGTGGCGTGCGATGATTTCTTGTCTTGCGGTGATGGTCAGTGTCGTTGCCGTAGGCCGCCCTGCGTTTGCCCAGCGCGATGGAACGCAGGGCCGGCCCGAGCGCGTACGTCCCGGGATCACGGTGCTGTTCGATGAACGCATCGGCTTGGTACAAGGGCGGCGGGTGGCGCTCATCACCAACCAGACCGGCGTAAATGAAAAAGGCGAATCTGACATTGAGTTGCTGACGTCAGCGAAGGCGAAAAAGGCGCGCGTTGAGCTGGTCGCGCTCTTTTCTCCAGAGCACGGCATCCGTGGTACGGAGGATCGGACGAATCTTTCCGACGAACGCGACGCACGCAGCGGGCTGATGATTCATTCCCTGTATGCTGCCGGCACAATCGCGCCAGCAGATTCGCTGCTGCGCGGCGTGCAGACGGTGATTGTCGACCTGCAAGACAGCGGCACGCGCACTTGGACGTACGTGGGCGTGATGCTGTATGCCATGCGCGCCGCGGCGCGCAATCACATTCCTATACTCATTCTCGATCGGCCCAACCCGATTACCGGTGATCACGTCGAAGGGCCCATCCTCGATTCAACACTCGCCAACGCTGACGCCCCCGCCCCAGGCAAGCCGGGAAAGGCTTACGCATTATATCCCGTCCCGCTAAGACACGGAATGACGATGGGTGAGATGGCGCTATTCTTCAATTCGCAGTTGCATCTCGGGGCCATGCTTACTGTAGTGCCCGTGCGCGGCTGGCGCCGCTCGATGTGGCTCGACGAAACCCATCTCCCGTGGGTGAAGCCATCGCCGAATCTACCGTCCCTCAAGAGTGTGTTGCTCTATCCCGGGCTTGTCGCATTCGAAGCGACGAACGTGTCCGTCGGGCGCGGTACCGGTGAGGCGTTTCAGCGCCTTGGTGCGCCTTGGCTCAAGGCGCGCGAAGTGGTCGAACTGCTCAGCGACCGCCTCATGCCGGGTGTGAAGTTCGAATTCGAACACTTTACACCGGATGGCCCCACAGACGGCAAATACGCTGGCAAAACCCTCCCCGGCGTTCGCATTGTTATCACGGATCGCGAACACGCCAATCCCTCGCGCATTGGTGCCGCGCTGCTGTGGGCGATTGCCAAGACCTCGCCGGATTCGCTTACGATAAACCCGCAGCGGTTCGACGAACGTTTTGGTGCGGCCCGCGTGCGAATTGCCATCGTCGGCGGCGAAGATCCCGATTCGGTGCTCGACCGAGAGCTCCCTGCGGCGGTCAAGTTTCGGGAGGCCGTACGCCCCTTTTTCCTATACCATTGAGCTAGTCCGAAAGAAGGTTGCCCCACCTGTTCTCACGCCATAACTTTCTAGAATCGGGCGCACTCGGCGACCCGAGCTACCTCTCGCCGTGGCAAGCATTTAGCTCGCGCGGCCCGAATCCGTCAGCCCGGTGCAGATGCACAAACTCTGGGACTCGATTAAGAGCGGCTACCTGCGTCTCATCGAGCCCGTGGCGGATTTTCTTGTGCAGCGCAATGTCAGTCCAAACGTCATTACGACGATTGGCACCGTCTGCACACTGGCGGCGGCGGCGATTTTCGCCACGGGACACATCAGCATTGGCGGCTGGGTGCTCGGCATTACGGCCGTTTTTGACGTGCTCGACGGCATCGTCGCGCGGCGCACCGGACGGCAAACGACCTTCGGCGCTTTCTACGACTCATCGCTCGACCGCGTTTCTGACGGCGCACTCCTTGGCGGCCTGTTGGTGTTCTACTCGGTCGAGTCGTCGCATCACTCCGTGCCGATGGTCGTGATCAGCCTGCTGGCGATTCTCGGTACTTTTCTCACCTCATACACCCGGGCGCGTGCCGAGTCGCTCGGCATCGACGCGAAAGTTGGGTTGATGCAGCGCCCGGAACGTGTCGCGCTCCTGTCGGCACCGCAGGCGTTTTTTGGATTGGCATTCGACGGCTGGGTGCTGGCCGGAATCATCACGCTGCTGTGTGTGACGTCGTGGATCACAGCCGTGCAGCGCATGCAGTTCGTATACCGCCAGACCTTGCCTGTTCTGCACACGTCAGCGCGTCCTCACAGCGTCGCGGCCAACGTGCCAAAAGAAAAATCCGAGCTGGGCGGCTCTCCAGCTACCGCGCGCGCTCAGTCGCCGCAATAAGACCTTTTACGGGAATCCTGTGCCTGTTTCGTCAGCCTCTGCGGGCGCCGCGCCCGTGACCATTCGCCCGGTTGCCGGCCGGTTGGGTATTCTCACGCCCGGCCTCGGCGCGGTCGCGACAACGTTCATCGCCGGCGTCGAAAGCATTCGCCGCGGACTGAGTGTCCCAATCGGTTCCCTCACGCAGATGGCGACGATTCGCCTCGGCAAGCGCACCGACAATCGCTCACCGCTCCTCAAGGATTTCGTTCCGCTCGTCAATCTCGACGACATTGTGTTCGGCGCATGGGATCCCATTCCGGACGACGCCTACACGGCCGCGAAAAAGGCCGGTGTGCTCGAAGAACGCGACCTCGAGCCGCTCAAGGAGTTTCTGTCCGGCATTCGCCCAATGCCGGCCGTGTTCGACAATCACTATGTCACGCGCCTCCACGGCACGAACGTGAAAACCGGAAAAAATAAGCGTGATCTTGCCGAGCAGTTGCGGCAGGACATTCGCGACTTCAAGAAGAACAATCAGTGCGACCGGCTCGTGGCCGTGTGGTGCGGCTCCACGGAAATTTTTATCAAACCATCGGCCGTGCATCAGACCATCGCCTCGTTCGAAAAAGCGATGGAAGAGAATCACGAAGACATCGCACCGTCGATGCTGTACGCGTGGGCCTGCATTATGGAAGGCGTGCCATATTGCAATGGCGCACCGAATCTCGCCGTGGATACCCTGGCGCTGATTGAACTCGCCAACCAGAAAGGCATCCCGATTTCCGGCAAGGATTTCAAAACCGGTCAGACGTGGATTAAAACGGTGATTGCGCCCGGGATCAAAGCGCGCATGCTCGGGCTGAAAGGATGGTATTCGACCAACATCCTTGGCAACCGCGATGGCGAAGTGCTCGACGATCCGGCGTCATTCAAGACGAAAGAAGAATCGAAACTGTCGGTGCTGCACACCATTCTGCAGCCAGAGTTGTATCCGCAACTCTACAAGGATTTTTCGCACGTAGTGCGGATCAACTATTATCCGCCGCGCGGCGACAACAAAGAAGGGTGGGACAACATCGACATCGTCGGGTGGATGAACTATCCGATGCAGATCAAGATCAACTTCCTGTGCCGCGATTCGATCCTCGCGGCTCCGATTGTCCTCGACCTCGCCCTGTTCAGTGATTTCGCCCATCGTGCCGGCATGAAGGGCATTCAGGAGTGGTTAAGCTTCTATTACAAATCGCCAATGACCGCTGCGGGACTCCAGCCGGAGCACGATCTTTTCATTCAGCAGACCAAGCTGAAGAACACGCTCCGTCACCTGATGGGTGAGGAGCAGATCACCCACCTCGGACTGGAGTATTACCCATGACCGCACGTGCCAATCGGCTCTGCCTTGGGTTCGTCGCGGTGGCGGTATGCGCCATGGCGGCGTGTGAACCGTCGAAGGCGAGTCTGTCTCAGCGGCTCTGGACCAGTGAATTCGAGTTCACGATCACATCCGACCCCATGCCACCCCACGCGCTCGACCGGACGAAATTCACCGTGTCGGTGCGCGACAAGAAAACCCACGAGCCGATCGTCAATGGCCAGGGACGGATCTTTGCGTCGAGCGCCGACCGCAGAAATATTGCTGACGGATTTGTGTATGGTCCCGAGGTCGGCATTTATCACGCTCAGCTGACGTTCGTTACCGCCGGCGAGTGGGCGATGAACGTGCAGTTCCGCCGGGATTCCACGAAGGCGCTGGTGCGCCCTGATTATGACTGGCGCCAGTTGATTCTTCCGGGGACTGAACCAGGGGCAATACCATGAAGCACTTTTATCGAACGCATGCGCTTCCTGACGTCATCCTCAGTGAGGCCGATGCGTTTTTCCCGACGATCGGTATGAAACAGATGTCGGCGCTGTCACGGGCCCGCACCTATGAGGGCGTGGTCGGGGAACCGGAAGAACGGGTGACACTCTCGCTCACCGTGAAAATGGAAGGTGGTCATTACACGTTTGTCGAAGCCAGTAGCACCGCCGCGGGCGAGAGCCGGTTGGATCGCAATATCAAAAAGTTTTTTGTGCGCATTCACAAACACGATGACGCCCGGCATGCCACGAACGCCGCTTTCTGATGGCTGCGGTCAATGGCTCTGAATCGGGAACTGGAATATCGCTGGGTCGGCGTGTCGCCATCGGATGTTTTACCGCGTGGCTAGGTTTCTTTAGCGGGGCGATGGTGTTTGCGCTGATCGCGAGGATTGTCGCGTACACGCGGCACACGCGTGGGTGCGAAGGCGTTCCGTCGTGCGATTGGTATGTGTATGCGCTCGTTGGTGGAGGGCTGGGCTTTGTGACGCTGCCGGCTCTGGTGTTGTGGGTCCTGGGCAAACCGGCCAAGGACGGGATTTCTGACCGAGGGATGTAAGTGGCTCGAGTAGACGTCATCATGCCCCAGATGGGGGAGTCGATCGCCGAAGGAACGGTGTCGCGCTGGCTGAAGAAGGTGGGCGACGAAGTAAAGCGCGATGAACCGCTCTTCGAAATTTCGACCGATAAAGTCGATGCCGAGATTCCGTCACCCAGTGCCGGAGTGTTAGCGGAAATTCTGGTTACCGACGGGCAGACCGTTGCCGTACAGACGGTCGTGGCACGTCTGGAAACCGAGAAGGGTGCGGCGATTGGAGTTAGCGCTGCTGTTCCGACTCCCGCTGCCTCACCCGCTTCACCCACACCGGCCGCTTCGGCACCGGCAGTCGCACTGGCAGTCGCACCTGCGGCTCAACCGGTTCCCGTCGCCGCGGCAGTTGCGCCGCGCACCGAATCCCGCGTCGCGGGCGGTCTGGAAGAACGGCTCAGAACAAAGAGTTCCCCGCTCGTCCGCCGCATGGCCGCGGACCACAA
>JANYKA010000230.1 GCA_025358315.1 Gemmatimonadota bacterium
AATCCGATCGCCGGCCGGTGACCAGGCGACTTCGGTATAGAGGCCCGGCGACTGGGTGAGTTGGGTGATCGTCGCCTCAGTTTTCTTCTGTGGCCAGGTGGCACGCATGATCTGTCCGCCCTTCCCGTCGTTCCACGTCACATACGCGAGCGATCTGGAATCCGGCGACCAGGTGGCTCCGTACTCACCGATTTCGTTGCTGGTGACTCGCGTCGGCTTTCCATTCGGCATATCCATCACGTACACGCGGTCGAGCGACGTGAATGCGAGTTTGGTGCCATCCGGCGACGGAACGACGTCGCGGATCTGATGTGCGGCAAAGCTCGCACTGGTATCTACGCGATAAGTGAACTTTACCTCAGGACCCATCGCCATTTTGACGTCAGCTTCAAATGGAATCTTGGTCGCGGCACTGCGGTCTACCGGCACGCGCCAGATTTCACCACCGTATGAAACGACGATGGCCTTCGAATCCGGCGTGAACGAATACCCCGGATACGCATCGAGTGGCGCTCGCGACTCTGTTTCGTCGCGTTGCACGGGGAAGGCAAGCCATTCCTCGGCTTGCGTGTCGAGGTTGCGAACACGGAGCCCAGTTTTGGTCTCGAACCGTGTCGCGTACACCAGCAACTTGCCATCGGGCGAGAGCGCAGGGCGGAACGCTGAGCCGTAACGCGTGGACATCTGTGACGTCTTGCCGTTTTCGCGATCGTACACGTAGAGCTGGTACTGCGGTCCGACGGCGTTGTACTGCCAGTCGCCGGTGCGGGCTGCATACCAGATGTAGCGCGAATCCTTGCCGAACGCCGCACCGACCGTCTTCAGAGTCGGCGGTGCCGTGGTGAGAAGATTCAAGCCATTGCCACCATCAATGTTGTACATCCAGAGTTTTGCCGCACCGCCGAGTCCGCCGGATTTGGACGCGACGACGTATTTACCGTCCGGCGTCCATTCGGGGGAGAGGTAGCCGTTGTCATTGCCCCGGGTGACTTGCGTGCTGTCCTTCATATCGAGCGACATCGTCCAGACGTTATCGCCGCCACTCTTATCGGAAATAAAGACGAGCTTTTTGCCATCGGGCGAGAAGCGCGCTTGCGAGCTATAGGCGAGGCCGCTTGTGATCGCGGTCGCTTTACCGCCGGTGATGGGCAGCGTGTACAGTTGCCCGAGCATGTCGAACACGATGGTTTGGCCGTCGGGTGAGACATCGAGCGAGAGCCAAGTACCCTTGGTTGTAGTGAACGCATGGGTGCGTGTGGCTTTCAGCGGAAGCGTGACCGCTGGCGGAGCACCCGGAGCGCCGGTAGGTGCGTCTTGCGACGCCAGCGCGGATGCGCCAAGGAATGAGAGCGCGAGGACGCGCCCGACCTGCGACAGAGAACGGGACATCAGGGGTTTCCCTCAACGGGTATGGACGGCAGACAGCGTACGGCGGGGGGGGTCCCACAAAATACGGCCACGCGGAGGGGCCGGCTAGAAGCTTGTCGCGCGCGTTCGGGCGAGCACACTTGCTCCTTCGGGCCTGAAAGTGTGTTCGCCCTCTCTTCCGACCCAAACCGCAACGGTGTTGATCCTTGGTAAATCCGTGAAAATCCGTGGCCCAGCCGTTTTTACCCAGCATCACAACGAGGCCAGAGTGGCCCTCGATTTTGGCCAAGGTTGGTGAGATTTCTGAAAACAGCCGACGCGAGCCGAAGCGTGAGCCTCGAACCCGACCAGCGCACAGAACTAAAACCCAGGCGGATTCTCGCGCACCACGTTAAACGCCTTCTCGAGGGCAAGACCAGCACGGGCAACAGTGCCCTCGTCAAACAGGCGGCCAAGCAAAGTGATCCCATGTGGCACGCGGCGCGGCGGCGCGAATTTTGGCAACGGGTTCGCCGGATCGGGTGCCCAATCGCTCCGCGCCTCGGCCACCTGCACGAATCCGGCACGCATTGTGAGCGATGGATGCCCGGTGAAGTTGGAAATCGTGAGCATCTCGTCGCGCAGCGACGGTACGAGCAGGAGATCCACCGTCGAGAAAATTCTTGCCATCTCCATGGCGACCTTGCGACGCAGCCGATCGGCCTGTACAAAATCTACCGCTGAGAGGAATCGCGCCTCGCGAAACAAATTTGGCCATGCATCGGGCACTTGCACCTTGAGTTGATTCGCCTGGCCGCTGAGTGTGAGTTCCTCGAACGCCGCTGCCCCTTCGGCGAACAGAATCAAATTCAGCGAGCTGTATGGCCAATCGGGAATCGCGACCTCAGTCGGAATCATCCCGAGTTTGCGGACCGCCTCCAATGCCGCGCGATCGACGTCGGTGGCCGGATTTTCTTTCATCCACGCGGGAAAGTAGCCAACCCGGAGTCCCGCGACCGGCGCGCCAGAGTCGAAATCGAGGTGGCTCGGCACACTTGAGACGTCACCTGCATCAGGGCCAGAGATCGCTTGCAGTACGAGCATCGCATCTTCGACACTACGCGTCATTGGGCCAAGCTTGTCGAGTGACCAACACAGCGTCATAGCGCCAGTGCGCGGAACGCGCCCGTACGTGGGACGCAGTCCGGTAACGCCGCAGCGCATGGCGGGGCTCACGATGCTGCCGCCGGTTTCACTGCCAATCGAGAATCCAACCAGCCCCGCCGCGGTCGCCGCGCCCGGTCCGGCGCTCGAGCCCGACGCGCCTTCTTCAAGCAGCCACGGATTCATTGTCTGCCCACCAAACCAAATGTCGTTGAGCGCCAGTGCGCCTAGACTCAGTTTCGCAACGAGCACGGCACCGGCGTCTGTAAGGCGCTTGACGACTGCGGAGTCAGCCGTCGGCACGCGATTCCGGAATGGTTCGGCGCCATACGTTGTGGGAATGCCATCGGTGTCGAGCAAATCTTTCACGCCGAATGGGATGCCATGCAACGGACCGCGATATTTCCCGGCGGAGATTTCGGCGTCCGCTTTTTTGGCCTGCGCGAGCGCGACAGTTTTTGTCAGGGT
Organism: Gemmatimonadota bacterium; assembly: GCA_025358315.1. Lineage (GTDB taxonomy): Bacteria > Gemmatimonadota > Gemmatimonadetes > Gemmatimonadales > Gemmatimonadaceae > Fen-1231. The sequence goes on from JANYKA010000230.1 coordinate 2,980, forward strand.
AATGACGCAGCGCAGTTTCG
>JANYKA010000239.1 GCA_025358315.1 Gemmatimonadota bacterium
GGTCAAACATGGGGCAGCCCGACCCGGCGCATTATGGCCAGGATTCATCCGTCGCCCGGCAATCACGAATATCTCACCGCGGCGGCGAATCCGTACTATAAATATTTCGGCGCAAGTGCGGGCCCGGCCGGAAAGGGATACTACAGTTACGATCTCGGTGAATGGCACGTCGTAGTGCTCAACAGTGAGATGGTGGTGAATTCCGGTTTTTCCATTGGCGACCGCAAGGCGCAGGAAGACTGGTTGACTGCCGATCTCAAATCCAAGTCAAAGCCGTGTACGCTTGCGTACTGGCACCATCCGCGATTCAGCTCGGGCTACCACGGTAGCGATGTCAGCCTTCAGCCGCTCTGGCAGATTCTCTATGACAACAATGTCGATCTCATCATGAACGGGCACGACCACGATTACGAGCGCTTCAAACCGCAGACGCCGCAGGGCGTTGTCGATACCGCACGTGGAATTCCGGAGATCGTCGTGGGCACCGGTGGCGAGGAACTGCGCGGGTTTGGCGGCAAGGTAATTCGGAACAGCGTGTATCAGATCGAAGGTCGGGCTGGTGTGCTCAAGCTGACGCTAGGCAAGGCCGAGTATCGCGCAGCATTCATTGAATCGAACGGCCGGGTGTGGGATCCGAGCGGCGGCAAGTGCCACTAAGGATCGGCGGGCTTCGGTTGAGCCCGCTTAAACGCGGGGATGATTCATGAAGCTGCCCGTGCACGACAAATCCACCGTCTGTATCGAGATTTCGCCGCGCTCGATCGCGCTGATTCTGGCGACGATCGCGGGGGTCTGGCTGGCGTATCAGCTATGGATTGTCGAGCTGGTTTTGGTGATGGCGCTGATTCTCGCGGGAACATTTAATCCGCTCATCGAGTGGATGGAGAAGCGGTGGTTCCGCCGCCTCTATGCACTGATTTTTCTCTTTGTCACGCTGGTGCTCGTCGTGGCGGCGTTGCTTCTCCTGACCCTCCCGCCGCTCATCGATCAGCTCACGCATATGGTGCAGGACGCGCCGGCGACGCGGGAGCGACTGATCGCCCTGCTCAGCGAGCGCAGTGTAACGACGCCGCTCGCCCATTTCGTACAAAACGCAGAGCTAAAGCAGTCGTTCTCCCGGTTCGAAAGCCACATGATGGGCTATTCATCTCAGGTTGTGCGAGTGCTCGGATATGGCGCGACAACGTTGGTGTTGTCGTTCTATCTGCTCGCCGACGGCAAGCGTGCACAAGGTGTGATTTACGCGATTGTCCCGCGGGACTACCATATGCGCCTCGCGAGCATCCTCCAAAAGTTGGAGACAATCGTCGGCGGGTATATGCGGGGGCAACTGATTACGTCGGCAGCCATCGGCGTGTTCACCTTTTTGCTGCTCATTGTTTTCCGCGTCCAGAACGCATTGTCACTCGCGCTGTTTGCCGCCGTGATGGATGTCATCCCGTTCATTGGCGGACTGCTGGTCGTTACCCCGGCGGTCCTGTCCGCACTGCCCGCCGGTCTCCCCGTGGCCGGCGCTGTACTGGTGGCGTTGATGATCTATATGGAGTTCGAAAGCCGATTTCTGGTGCCAAAAGTCTATGGGTCGGTCCTGCGCCTGTCGCCGACCGCGGTCATTCTGGCGTTGCTTGCCGGCGGCATACTGATGGGTGTGATTGGGGCGCTCTTGGCGCTGCCGATCGCCGCCGGGTTACTGATGATTTTGGAAGAATTACGGGTCGAGATGCCCGGTGACGACAGTCTCGACCGCACAACGCGCGACCGTTATGCAAAAACGGAGGCGACGTACGAACAGATGAGCGCCGGCGCGACGGCTCCGGAGGCAGGGCAGATCGCCAAGAACCTCGCGCAGGACATCCGCGAGGCCGATCAGGTGGATGCCGAGAAAGCGTCGGATAAGGGTGATGAACGTCCCTGACCGACATGCACAGCATTACGCCGATTGAGCGATTTCCCCAGCCACACCGATCACTACCATTCAGAATCGAGATCGTCGCGCACTCCGAATATGGTTGTGCGTGCTCCGACGTTCGGCTTAACTATTCCAATGGGGATTTATGCACCGCACCATCCGCTATTCATCAATCATCACCATCGTCGCACTGGCCGCGTGCACGCGTTCAAAGACCGATCAGCCGGTTGAGACGACCACCGCAGCCGGGACGAGCGTCTCCCCGTCCGGCACGGTAGCCGCCGTGAACGGCAAGTCGCTCGTGCGTTTCGTCAACTCGCTACCTGCTCCGAAGGGAGTCGACCTAAAGGTGAACGAGGTGTTCCTATTCCAGAACGTCGCGCCCAAGGTGGTGACGGCATATGCCGAAGTGGCAACAGACGCACCGAAGTTCGCATTGCATGGCGCGGGTAAAGACAGCACGATGGCCGAAAACAAAGAGGTCCTCGTGGACGGCCGTCGGTACACCGCCGTCGCTCTGACAAAAGCGGATGGGACAAGCGAATTGCGCATCTGGCGCGACGACTTGGTGCCTGATGCCGGGAAGGCCCGCATCCGCGTGATTCACGCGGCGCCAGGTCTTGACGACGTCCGCATCGGCGTCGCGGGTAGCGACAAGCCGCTGTTCAACAGTGTCAGTTACGCGACCGAGGCGGGCTTCAAGGATGTGGATCCAAGTGATCCAGTACTCATCATCAGCCGCAGCGCCAAGGGTGCACAGCCGATCAAGCTCAAAGCCATGCATCTTGTGACCGGGCACGCGTACACGATCGTGCTCATCACCAAGAAGGGGAATCTCGACGTCATCACGTTTGAGGACGCTGGTCAGGGCACCGCGAAGTAACTGCACACCAATACGTCCGCCGACTGGAAGCTCGTTTCTTCAACTAGGAGGTACCAAATGTCCTTCGGTCTCTATCTCTTTGGTTTCGTGATCGTCATCGCCGGTGCAGCGTGGGGCATGTCGGTCGCGCACGTGCAGCCAACGTGGATCATGATCATCAGTGTTGTTTTGCTCGGCATTGGCATTCTCGCAGCAGTGACGAACGAGCGGTCAAAAGACAAACCGTCCTAAGCGTTCGGTAACAGCCTGCACTCACTGGGGCGCACAACTTACGCGCGCGGGGGAGCCGGAAACACGGCTTCCCCGCGCGTTGAATTTCGCGTGACGCGCGTCACATACCTAAGGAACGTATGCTCGGAGTACTCAGTACGAACCTTTGGGATTACGCTCATCGAGTGATGGTTGCACTTCTGCCGCCACGATAGTCATTCGCCATTCGCCATGCGCCATGCGCCATGCGCCATGCGCTCGAGATGTCGTCCAACGACGGCAGTCGGTGCTATCACTGGTCGCACAACTACTACTAGAGGGTTTCATGACATTCTTGAATCGTTTCTCCCAATTCCGCACCATCGGCATTGTCGCAGTGATGGCAACTGCGTCGCTCGCTGCCGCCTGTAGCGGAACCGCGACCACTGCCGTCGGTAACGGCACAATGGCCGTGCAACTCACCGACGCGCCGTTTCTCGTCGATTCGGTGAAGAGCGTTGACGTGTTTGTTGTGCGTGTCGATGCGCGCGTCTCAGACGCTGACTCTGCCACTGCGGCGAAAGGCGCCACTGACGACAGCGCCAGCACTGGAGGCTGGATCACATTGGCGACGCCGAGCCAGAGCGTGAACCTTCTCGCCTACCAGAACGGCTCCGCGCTTCCACTTGGCTCCGCAAGCGTGGCCGCGGGGAGTTATCAGGGTTTCCGCCTCATCATTGACCCGACACGGTCGAGCCTGACGCTGAAGAATGGGACGGTACTCACCAGCACGAGCACTCCAAGCGTCACGTTTC
>JANYKA010000250.1 GCA_025358315.1 Gemmatimonadota bacterium
GAGTGATTGAGCACCCACCCAATACGATTGTTCCTGACGTGTATTCATGAACATTCTACTGAACTGCCCTTTACACGCGCCGTAGACAATCCCGGGATTTTTCGGATGCGGTATGATCGGCCCCGTCTCGCATCCCGGACCATTCTCGAAGGTTTCCGATTGTCCCGGTAGCGGCTGACTGGGCAATATCTCCGTGCCGTCGTCCTGCTGCGCGCCGTAAATTCGATAGGGGAACTGTTCGTCCATCCACACACCATAGATCTCGGCGGTCGGCTGGTTCAGTTGCGTGGACCATGTACGTCCACCGTCAGTAGAAACGTTCGCACCACCGTCGTTAGCCTGAATCATTATATGGCCATCATTTGGACTGACCCACATATCGTGATTGTCGCCATGCGGCGTGCGCATCACGGCCCAGTTCGCACCACCGTCAACCGACTTGTAGAAATTCTCGGCGCCGGCGTAAACAACGTCGGCGTTGGTCGGGTCGGCTGCGAGCGTGACGTAATAGAATGGACGCGTCGTGAGCTGTCCGAAGGTGCTGATGAGCTTCCATGACTCGCCCGCATTTTCTGAGCGATAGAGACCGCTGCCTGGCTTCGCTTCGATGAGTGCGTACACGCGGGTTGGATTCGCGGCGGTTACCGCGATGTTCGCCTTGCCCACGAGCTCCGACGGGAGTCCGTTGGTCACTTTTGTGAAATGCTCGCCGCCATCGATGCTTTTGTAAAATCCGCCCTCGCGCGCGCCGCTGATGATCGTCCACGGCTTACGCTGGCCGTGCCACATCCAGGCGTAGACGATGTCGGGGTTCGCCGGGTTCAGCTCGAGGTCTGCTGCGCCGGTGCTGTCGGAGAGATAGAGCACCTTACGCCAGCTCTTGCCGCCGTCAGTTGTTTTGAAAACGCCGCGTTCGGTGTTGGCCTTGAACGGATTTCCGATCGCGGCGACCCACGCGACGTTAGGGTTGGTGGGATGAATTCGCACCGCGCCGATCTGGCCCGCGTCATACAGGCCGGCGAAACTCCAGCTCTGTCCGGCGTCCGTAGACTTGTAGATGCCGCGACCGATCGAGACATTGCTTCGAATGTCGTCGGAGCCGGTGCCATAGAAAATGATGTTCGGATCAGACGGCGCGACTTCGACCGCGCCACTCGACGCGACCGGCACTTTGCCATCAGTGATCGGCAGCCACGAGGTGCCGGCGTCGGTGGTCTTGAATAGCCCACCACTGGCGACACCCATATAGAAGGTGCGCGGCTGAGCCGGGACCCCGGTGACGGTGGTGACGCGGCCACCGCGCGGCGGCCCGATTTGACGGAATCTCAGGCCGTGGAGAAGCGCGCTGTCTATCGACGGAAGCATTGCCGGCGGCGCGGTTCGCGCGGGCGTTGGTGCAGAGCGGAGCTGCGCTTCGACACTGGAGGCGGAGACGACCAGCAACAGAACTGTGAGGTATCGAGCGCGCATAAAGTTTTTTTCTGAGAGATATGAAGACTGTACGGATAGAGCAGTATGCTCACCCGTCACACCGGCGAATCGGCTGTTCAGCTTAAGAGAATACTCCATTACGGCTCGAGCACTCGCGCCAAGAACTCAGGCATCGAATGATACTGATCGACGTGATCCGGCGCCGTATTTCCGGCAAATCCGAACAGCGCAAATCGCCCCGCGCGAACTTCGCTGAGCTGTTGCATCCCGCGCGGGCCCCACCGCAGCACTGCCGTACGGCGCAGACCGAGCGAGCGGAGCAGCCAGTCGGCCGTCTCGGTAGTGCTGGCAAATGTGCCAGGAAATATTTCTGAGTGCGTGACGAGGAATCGTTTCTCACTGCGGATGGCCGCTCGGGCGAAATCGGCGAACGCCACGAGGTTGGTCGTGTCCAGTGTGCCGCCAAAAGAGAGCACCGTGCCTTCCGGTATATACGACGTGTGCATTCCGTCGAGCAACAGTACGGCATCAACCTTAGCGAAGTGTCGGGGCACGCGAAGGATCGCACGTATGGCGCCATGCCCAGCGGAGAACCCGACCAGCGTCACGTGGGCGACCCGCGTCGCTCTCCCGATCACCACCGAGACCTCTCTCGTCACGACCGCCAACAGCGAGTCGAACGCGGTAGGATCGGCGAAGGCTCGGTCGTAGCCGCCCGAGCCTTCGCCAATATTCACAACCGCCGTCACGGTGTGATCGCCAACGCCGGCGACTGCCTGTTCGGCGAGCCACGCGGCGCCGTGGAAATGCACAACAAGATCAAACGCGTCGCGCAGTTTCGCGGGATCGGGCACCAACAGCTCGACGGGCTTGCCCGCGGGACCAATGAACGTGCGAGTGGTTCCACCGAGTTCTTTTTGTCCAATGCGCTCGTGGGCGCGCGTGGCTTCGACCATCGGTGACGGATTCTGCGACGCCGCCGGTGGTGGAGTCGGGTTTTGTGCAGCGGCGAGCGAATGGATGCCGGCATAGAGCGCAAGCACGGTGACGAGTACGGCCCGGACGGACACTCGACTCAGCTGGTTCATACCCGAGAAGTTATGAATCTCCCAACGAACTAGCCAGCGGGACGGCCCGTTGGACATTCTGACCATTCGCTGACAGATTGTACTCGGAGAATCCT
>JANYKA010000252.1 GCA_025358315.1 Gemmatimonadota bacterium
AGGATTCTAGTTATCGCAGTTCGAGTCCGGTGGCGGGCGTATCGCGGTGCGGATGGTCGCTGACGCTCCAGATCAGCTCCCATTCACAAAATGCATCACCTTCGAGCGCGCATCGCACGTGGCGGGCGCTCGGCAATTCGCCGCCCGCGATTTTCAGCGCCTTCGCTAATCCGCCAACCTGTCGCTGGCAAAACAGCGGCGAGTGCGCGTCGAACCCGACCAGCCGCAGCACCGCACGGCCCGGTGCGTGCTCCACCACCACCATGTCACCAGGGTGGTAGTAGAGCCGGAAGAGCGATACACTCTGAGTCAGAAACTCCGTCGGGTCTTTCTTCCGAAGAATCCCGCCGTACATCGAGGCGCCGCCGAGCCCAATGGAGTATGCACCCGCGTGTTCCATCCAAAGCGGGTCGTGCGGCGCCATCTCCGAATCGGCCGCGTCCCACAATGCCAGCAGATGATCGTACTCAATCTCGTCGGTCGGCGTAGCCGTTTCTGCGAGAGCGCGAGCGTTGGATGGCATTGCCTCCAACATCCGCGTCACGCCTTCGTCGCCGCGCGCGCTGCGCACAAAATCGATCGTCGAGCGGACGGTCGATCCTTTCGCAAAGAATGCCGTGTCGTTCATCGGGAGCCCTGGTCAGCGAGCGATATTAGAAATGCACGATCGATCTTCCCCGATCCAATACGTGGAAGCTCGGCGATGATCTCGAGAAACTTCGGAACCTTGTAGTGCGCGATCCGCGTCCGCAATTCGGCGAGAGCGGTTTCGCTATCGAGCGTCGCCCCGCTCCGCAATTGCACGAACGCGTGACCAACCTCGCCCCACCGTTCGTGAGCGACTCCCACGACGACGGCTTCTGCTACTCCGGCACAATCGGCGAGCGCCGCTTCGATCTCGCCGGGAAAAACATTTTCGCCTCCGGAAATGAACATGTCTTTTTGACGTCCGCGGATCGTGAAGGCGCCGTCGCTGTCTTTCGACGCGAGGTCGCCGGTGCGAAACCAGCCGTCGGCCGTCAGCGCGTCCGCCGAGCGCTCAGCATCGTGGAGGTAGCCGGAAAACAGTTGCGGACCGCGCAGGTACAATTCGCCGACCTTGCCGTCCGATACATCAGCGCCGTCGGCGTCAACGAGTCGCATTTCGGCATACGGCATCGGCAAGCCGACACTGGCGGCTTTAGCGATTGCCATATCGTCCGACGTCGCAAAGCAGTTCGGACCGAACTCTGTCATTCCGAACCCGAGCCGCAAGCGATATCCACTCGCCCGTACACGGGCGGCGAGTTGCGCCGGACAGGGCGCGCCGCCGCAGGCAATCCACTTGAGGTGCGGCAGCGGCCGTCCCCACCCGGAACTCTCGAGCAGGATGACCAACTGTGTCGGTACACCAAATGCGACCGTGCACTTTTCTGCAGCGAGGCCATCGAGAAACGTTGACGGATCGAATCCATCGAACATCACGATCGTCCCGCCGCGAAACCAGAGCGGCGTTGCAAACACGTGCCAGCCACCGGTATGAAAAAATGGCGTACTGATCGGCGCGATATCGTCGGCATCGAGTTGCCACCCGGTGGTCGTCGCGATCGCATTGTAGAGTATTTGGCGATGCGACAGCACCGCGCCTTTGGGTTTGCCTGTGCTGCCCGACGTATAGAGCACCATCGCCGCTCGCTCGATGTTCTGATGCGCAAGAGTACAGTTCGCGCCAGCGGCTACCCCGGCGAGCAGAGCCGGTGCGTCGAGATCGAAGTCGAGCCAGGGCAACGATTCAACGGCAACGTCATGGACCGCTGAGAAGCGCGACTCGCCGACAAGCAATGCCACTTTCGCGTCGGTAAGCACCCGACCAAGCTCCGCCGGCGCTAAGCGCCAGTTGAGAGGGACCAGGGCTGCCCCGATTCGAGCGCAGGCATAAAACAGGGACACAACTTCTGGGCGATTACCCGAAATTACGGCTACACGGTCGCCGGCTCCCACCCCATGGTCGGTGAGCACCACCGCCCATCGCCGCGTCGCGTCGTCGAGATCGGCGTAGCTCCATCGCGCTCCGCGAACACGGTCCACAATGGCCGTCTTTCCCGGCGTGAGCATGGCCCACCAGTGAATCGGGTCCGACATTTCCATCACATTCATTTTCCGGTGTGCCGGGCAAAGAAATCGAGAATCATTGCGGTGACATCGGGGCCTGAAGGGTCAACATAAGTCGCCCCGGCAGCGCCGCCTGACCAGGCGTGACCCACTCCCTCAATTCGCCACGACTCAGCGAGCGTTGTGCCGTTGACCAGACTCCACCTGAGTCCGGACAGCCGCGTGTCAGCAGGATGTATCTCAACGGGGTCCGGGATTGTTACGTGGGCTGTCGTCGCATTTGTAACAACCCACTGTAGCGCCGACGCCCGCAAGTTCAGCGGAGAGACGAGATGATCCGCCGCACCGTGGAACAGCAACGCCGGAATCACACGGGCCCGGGACCCCATAGCGGCGTACGCGGCCAGCCCCAGCGCAGCTGCATTGCTTGCCCCTTTGCTCATCGCCTCGAGTGCTTCGGCCTGTGTTTTCGCAGCGAGCGCTGGCAGTCCCGAGTGGATCGCGATCGCTGAGTATAGTTCGGGATAATCGGCAGCAAGGTTCGCTGCCATTGCACCCCCGGCAGAGATGCCGGTGAGAAACACCCGTGACGGAGAAATCCCCTCATCGCGCATGGTTCTCGCTGTGAGATCGGAAATGATCGCCGCCTCGCCGTGCCCTCGTGTTGCGTGTTCGGGGAGATACCAGTTCCAACATTTGAGCGCATTCGCTGTCGACGGTTGCTCGGGATATAGCACCACGAATCCGCTGCGCGCGGCCGCCTCATTGAAGCGCGTGCCGCGTGCGATGTCGTCGGCGTCCTGCGTACAGCCATGCAGCACGACGATAAGCGACCGCTGCCCGGCCGGGGGAGTATTCCCCGGCCGGAACAGCTTGTAGCGACGCTCACCTGCGTCGTTCTTGAAAACGCCAGAAAGAAACACGTCGATCTGGCTCAGCGGCCACTCCAGCGCACGCCAACCATCACGATAGTGCCAATCAGTGGCGCGTTGATCATTTCCGAATGCGGCTTGCCGAAGCCGCACGACTGGTCCGCCGTGTACACCGCAGGAGATGCACCGCTCAGACCATTGACCGGCGGCGTGGACGTACCCTGCACACACGCAAGCGCGTTCTGTACCTGCAACATCAGGCTCGTGTTGGAATCGGCAATTTTGTAGTTCGCCGAAAAATCCAACGTGGCAAAACCGGGAATGTGCCCGCGATTCACTCCCGAGCGGAAATCATATCCGTTTACGTAGCGCATCGTAAAGCCGCCGTTGGTTTTCGGCAAAATCTCCGAGAAATCCATTCCGGCGGTGATGCGCGACGACGCGCTATTGAATGCCGTCGCTTCTGGTGCCTGTGCCGACACTTGAATGGTGTCAACCTTGATGAGACTGAAATTGCCCGACGCTGAAATGCGGTCGGTGAAATAGTATTTCAGCCCGGCATCAACGCCGGTGATTTGTGCGTCGCCGACATTGAAGTAGGTCAGGGCGATCTGCGGCCCGCCGTTCCGGTCGGTGATTTTCGCGCCGGTCTTGGTGTTGTATGCTGTCGTCGCCGCTGCCCCAGCCAGCGGGTTGGCGATGACGACCAACGGACTCATGAAGTCCTTGAAGTTCGACCGGTAGCCAGTGACGTCTACGTACAGTTTACCGGCAACCACTCCCTTGTAGCCGAGTTCGTACGTGTTGTTGGTCTCGGGCTTGATGGGGTTGTACGTAGCGGTGACAGCGCCGGCGTTGTTCTTAACGGTGAAGCCGTCGAGGTTGCCGAACACGCCAACGAACGGGGCAAAGTTCGGGAAGTAGAAATCGGTCTGCAGCACCGTCGGCGACTTGAATGCCCTGTTGTAGGTGATGCGGAATGTCTGATCCGGCACGGGCGACCAGAGGATACCGGCTTTTGGCGAGAACTGTGCATCGTAGCGCTCGTGCTTATCATACCGGCCACTGACAATGACGCGCAGCTGATCGGTAAGCGGTGTTTCGATCTGGGCGTACCCGCCCTGTTGCTGCAACTGGATTGGTACGCCGGTGCTCCCATCGCTCAGCCACTTCCCATAGCTGCTGATGCGGTCGCGGCGGAACTGGCCACCCCACGTGATGCTCGTATTGTCAATGATCGAGCTCCCTGTGTTCCCAATCATGCCAACGACGAAATTGTTTTGCACTTCGGCGGCGTACACGCGACCGTCGCCGGGAAACGCCGACAACTGACGCGCCGAATCGGCCGAAATGGTTGGAAAGCGCGCCGAGTTCTGCGTGTAGCCATTGAGCTGGAACGTGCTGCCGCCAACGGAATTCGTGATGTACGTTTGCGCGAACCAACGCGGTGCCGTGTATTGGAGCTGATACTCACGATAGCCATAATTCACGAGCTGATTGCGACCCACGTTCGTCGCGCCAATGCCGTTGAGCTTGCTCATTCCGGCATTGAATATTAGGCGGCCGCCGTTATCAAAGTACCGGGCGAGCCCTACCGAACCGCGCGTCGCATCGTTCTTGAAGTTCGGCGACTTTTCCTGCAGTGGTGCGCCACCCGCCACGACTGCCGGATAGTAGACGATGTTTGTGAAGTCATCTGCGGCTTGATACTCACCCGTGACCTTGTAGCCCCATTTGCCATCGGTCGACGCGCCCGCATAGCGTGCCTGAGCATCGTAGAAGTTGCGCGTGCCACCCGAAAGGTCCACGGTCCATCCCTGATACTGCTTGGGATCTTTCGTTTGCAATGAGAGCACACCATTCGACGCGTCCGGACCGTAGAGGGCCGAACCGGGACCGGTGAGCACTTCGACTCCGGCAAGATCGACCTTCGATGTCGTCGTCAACCCGCCAACCGGCAAACCGCTTTCCACCAGCACGGCGATCCGGTTGTCCTCGAGCATGAGCATGCGGTTGTTGAACGACGAGTTAAACCCGCGCGCATTGATCGCGACGCCGGTCACGCCAACTTGAATAAACTCGATGCCCTTCGCCTCCTTAAGTGCGGGAGCAAACGAGGCGCCGATGGTATTCTCAATCTGCGCGGCGTCAAAACGCGTAATGGTCGCCGGTGCATCGGTGATCTTCTCAACTCGACGGGACGCTGACACCACGACGCCGCCCAATTGCGCGGCAGCATGTTCGAGCCCGATCGCTACCGAAGTCGTTCCGCCGGCTGTCACGACGACGTTTGCAACGCCCTTTGGCTTAAAGCCGATCCGGTACACACTGAGCGAATAGGTTCCAGCGGGGACGTTGGCAATTGTGAACTTGCCATCGGCGCCAGACTCGCTCGACAAACCAACGAGATTAACCAAAACCTGCGCGCCAGAAACAGCGCCTTTCGCGGCATCTGTGACAGTGCCGCTGATGCGGCCGTTTTGGGCGAACGCGAGCACGGGCAGCGCGACTATCGCCGCGATGGCCCTGGCGAAGCGCCCAAGGTTGAACTGCTGCATACGTGAATCTCCTGAGGGAAGGTGGTGCGCACTGCAGGGGGTGAATGTCAGGACTGCAAAACCAAACTTCAGCTGCGGCCGCCCGTTGGTGCCGCGGCCACCAGCACTAACCGGTGTCCTCCATCATCTGGATCAGGGCTTCGCCATCGAGCGTCAACTCGCCCCGCTGGTTCCGGCACGTGGTCGCGAGACGTGCGCGTCGCTTCGCCGGGATCACTTCCAGCACTTCGACGCGCGTCGTGATGCTGTCACCAATCATCACCGGTCGCGTGAACTTCATCTGTTGCGAGAGCCAGAGCGCACCCGGGCCTGGCAAATCCATTCCGAGCACCGCCGAGATGAGGCCGCCGGAAAGCATGCCGTGCGCAATGCGTCCACCAAACCGGCTCTTGGCCGCTGCCGCCTCATCAACGTGCACCGGATTAAAGTCGTCGGTGAGTTCGGCATAGCGGATCACGAGTTCGTCACTCACGAGTCGCGTGCGCTCGGCCGCCAGCCCCACCTGCAGTTCTTCGAAATGCATCGTCAGACCTCCATCACGAGCTTGATATCGGGATCGATCTGCCCGGCCGCGGTAGCAGAGGTGAGCCGGGAGACGGCAAAGAAGACCAACAGCGACGTGATGAGCGAAAGACCGGATACCGAAAGGCCCGTCGGCAGCGAGTAGACTTTGAAGTAGGCCAACGTCTCCCCGGCCAGAGTGATTCCCAGGCCCGTGGCGATTGATGCAATCGCACCGGCGCGCGTCGCCCCACTCCAGTTGAGTCCGATGGCAAGCGCTGGCACGGTGGTCGAAGCGAACAATCCCCAACCGAATATTCCGAGGAATGCCACGAGTGTTCCCGACACCTGCGCGACACCGGCCGCGATGACTGCCAGCACGACCGTTGAAATGCGCCCGAGCCGTAACTCGTTCGTCACCCGATGTCCGAACGCAACAGGTAAATCGTG
>JANYKA010000103.1 GCA_025358315.1 Gemmatimonadota bacterium
GGTATTGAATTGCACTTCAGTGCCTTCCATATACGCATTGTCGCCCAGCGTGAACGCGGCATCGTTCACTTTCGCAACGCTATCGGCCTTAAGCACGCTGTCCATGACATTTGCCGTGAGTCGGTCGAGACCACTGCTACAACCGGCGATATCGCCAGCACCGAGCATGACGGACGCGCCGCTGAGCGCGACTTCCGCTGCAGGTGCTGCCGCTGGTGGCGGAGTCAACATTACCGACGGCTTGCAGGCGTTCGCGAATGGAATGGCCAGCAATAGAAAGTTTCGGAGCTGTGACATGTGACCTTGAACAAAAGTGAAGAGACTTCCGGTAACAGAACCTGTGAGGTACCCTGTCTAAAAACTCAATCCAGTCCGGAGGTGTGGCCCGGTGTGTCCGGGCTCGTTTGTCATTGTTATTATGAGACTGGGCGTGTCGTCCCGAAGCCCGACGAAGAATCCGCCACCTTGCACGGCGTGCCAACCGCCTGGCGAGGCGCCTCCGACATACACCCGGCCCGCTTCGGCAATGCCCACGAGTCCCGCTTCGAGTGGAACCATGAGCGAGAACTTGACGAGCGGAATCCGGAGTTCCGTCGTTGCGTAGAGCGACGCATCACCTGCGAAACGTTCCAGCCGCATTGATCGCAGTGTGGCGTTGCCGCCAATGAATGCGGATTCGAAGAACGGAAAAGTGCCATACAGTTTTCTTCCCCCAGCTCGCACGAGCACAATCGGCCGCAGCGGCAGCGGAAGGGTGAACGCGGTACCGGCGCGGGCCGTGATCTCCGAAAACGCCGTTTTCACGTCTAGCATGGCGGGATAGTAGGCACCGGCGAGATCAAGCATGAAATGGTTACGCGCCGCCTTTGGAGCGCCTACGGTGACGTGGAGCAGCCCGACCTGTATGCCGGCCTGCGAAAACGTTCCGACGCCATACGGTTTGAGTGTGGAGAGCAATCTGTTGGGCGCACTCTCCGTGACGGCGTATTGGAACACGGGGCCAATCGTCAGATCGCTTCCATCGCCGAACGAGAATGCCACGGCCGGGTGCACCGTGTATTGCTTCTGGCGCACATCGAAATAGCCGTTCGTCGAGTCGGGCGTGTCGTTGCCGAAGCCATGGAACGTGGTAACCTCGAGCTGTGACATACGGGCAATAGCCGTGATATGCCACGGAGTACCCTCAAAGCGCTGATCGACGTTCCCCGTGAACCTGAATCCGCCAATCGCGGTGCTGTACTCCGCGGATGCTCCCACCATGTTCGCGTACGGATTGCGCCCGAAGCCGTAGCTGATCCGGTTGAGGCCAATCTGTGGAACCATTCCTAGGTCGCGAGGAAAGCTGAGAACCAAGGTGGGAGACAGTTTCGAGCCGCGATCCGGGCTCGGCGCCACGAGCTCGCCATTCTTCTTAATCATCGGGCGGCGGTCAAAAAGTGTGTCGGGTCCGTAGTTGGCTTCTCGCCCGATACCCACGTCATTCAGGTGCGTGGGATTTTCGTGACCGTCCACTCGCGATGAATCCACAAGGGAATTGGTTCCGCTGCCGCCGATGATTCGCACCGGGATGCTCCTGCGCACGTCACCCCTGACGACCGCACTATCGTTGCCCCCATGCAAGTACACATGGATATCATGAGTTTCCGTTGCGTCGAATCGGCGCTGGAAAAACGGCACGCCCGCATTCGTTGTGAGACGAACATCCACGAACTGGTCATCAATGCGCGTCACGGTCAGGTGATCCACATCATCTGTGGCGTGCACGTCCGCTATGGTAGCCAACGCCTTGTAGAATCGGTTCGCAACGTCAGGAAAAATATTGCGCCGCAATTTGAGAGTAGCAGCAAGGCGTGGCGCCGTCCCACGGTACTCGGCAGGCAACGCCGCCGCCGCCCCGTCGATCACCGAGTCCGTGATCATACGCACCAATGCCTGCGCCACCGAATCCCACACCGGTTTCTCGAGCCCGCCCAACAATCGCCGATCCATCTCTACACTGTTGAACATGAGTCCAGGGACGCTTACCGTCCCATTGAACGCCACGAGGTTAGGATTGGCGATCCGGCCAAGGGTCGGGAAGAACCCGTGATACGAAACAAATGCCTGATCGCGGTCGCGGGGGATTGGCAGCCACAGCGCGGTCTTGCTTTTCTCCATCCGCGCCCACTTCCACTGGCCGGGATGGCGATCGATATCGTTCAGGAACATGTCCATGAGTCGGGCGGCGAGCATGGCGCGTGCATCCACCTGCTCCGTCGCACTGGAGTTGAGCAAATTCAGCAACGAGTCGCTGTCGACAATCTCCCGCGCGCCCATAAAACCAACGCCCTTGTGCGGCTTGCCCTGATACATCTCTACCAGGCCAAGCTTTCCGGCGAATTCCTTCCGGAATTTTCCGAGCACAGAATCGTCGGGCATCACAAAAATCGAAGGTGATGAATGCAGTATATGTGCCGCATCAAGCAGCGGTGCGGCTACGAGTGCGGCCGCTGGATGCATCGCGCTGATCTGGTCACCGAAAATTTTCTCGGCGAGTGCACCGTCCAGCGGGGGCCGGACGTGCGGCGCCTTGTCAACAGTACGAAAGACGTATTCGTTGCCATCTTCCGCGGCGAAACGCAACGACTTCGTTTGTAGTCCACCGCCCAACTTTTCCACC
>JANYKA010000116.1 GCA_025358315.1 Gemmatimonadota bacterium
ATATTTCGGTTGTTTCTGCAGATTTGTTTGCCCGCCGCTGGGCGGTAGGACGTAGAGTTCCAATGCCGGCTGCGTGGCTTCTGCAGGACACCGATACAACAAAGGCCGCGAACTCAACGAGTTCGCGGCCTTCGAGTTTAATGTGGCCTGTTGAGGGGTATCAGGCCGCGGCCCTACCAGCCCTCTCGTTTCCGCAGTTCAGTGACATGGGCGACGTGGTGCTTGCCGTGCCAGGCGTACAACTCCAGCATCAGGTCGAGTGTCATCGGTCCGCGATCGGGATGATTGAGGGTACGCGAAAAGTGCGCAGCTTCCATCACATTGATCGACAGTACCCAACGTTCGTGCATCGCCTCGAGCATCTGGAGTGAACTTTCGATGGGCGCGGATCTCGCATCTGCCAGCTCCGCCCACAGATTTTCGTCGTACGGCTTAATCGTGGGATTATCTTCGGTGAGTGCGAGCCGATGGCGCACGTAGGCATTCAAGTGCGAATCCGCCACGTGATGCACGAGTTGGCGCACTGTCCATCCTTCGGGGCGGTACGGGGTATCAATTTGAGAATTGCTGAGTCCGTGCACGGAACGCCGAAGGGCGGCTGGTGCGGATGCGATGGCGGCAACGGCGGCTGCCCGCGACGTGTCGGAAAATTCGGTGGAGCGCTCGAAGCGCCCGATAGGATAACGGAGGTCGGTTGTCATGACAGCAAAAATGCAACACGGACGCGCGGCAGGAAAGCGCTCGCCTTGGATTGCGATCGCAAGTTTCGCCGCACTGGCGGCAGCGTGCGCCCAACAACAACAAACAATCGGCGGAGCCAATTCGCCCGTCGTGCCGATCACCGGGATGGCGCCGGTCGCCAGCGAGTTGAATGCCGACGAACAGGTCTCGCACGTCCTCGGCCGCCTCTCGTTCGGGCCGCGGCCCGGCGACCGTGACCGTGTGCGCGAAGCGGGGGTGAGCCAGTGGATGGAACGGCAACTGCATCCCGAGACCATTCCCGACACGGCGATGGAATCGATGCTCCGTCTTTTTACGGTTCACGATTCGTCGGTGGTGGCGCTGGTGCGGACGAATCCGCCGCAAAATATTTTCATCAATAAGCTGCGCGTCCAACGCGGCGTGGCCGCGGGCGATCAGTTCACGATGACCGCGGAAGACAGCGGCGCGTACAAAGCAATTCAGGACCGCTCCAATTCATTGTACAATGAAATCTCAGCCGGGCGTGTGTTGCGCGCCCAGTTGAGCGATCGGCAGTTGCTCGAGGTGATGACCGATTTCTGGGAAAATCATTTCTCGGTCTTTGCGGGGAAAATGCCGACACGGTTCACGCTGCTCGAATATGACCGCGACGTAATTCGTCCTCGGGCTCTCGGAAAATTCCGTGACTTGCTCGGGGCCGTGGCCAAGAGCCCGGCCATGCTTTATTACCTCGACAATTTTCAAAGTGCCGCGGACTCGTTGCATCTCACTGTCAACGAATACGCACAGTGGAAAAAAAGCGGCACCCGCCCGACGCCGCACCGCAAGAACGGCCCGAATGAGAACTACGGACGCGAGCTGATGGAGCTGCACACGCTTGGCGTGGACGGCGGCTATTCCCAGCAGGACGTGATCAACGTGGCCCGTGCCCTCACCGGCTGGACGATCGACAAGGCCGGCGAAGGCGGCGGTTTTATTTTCCGCCCTGGCGCGCACGACGCGGAAGAGAAAACCGTACTTGGCCACAGAATTCCAGCGGGGCGTGGAATCGAAGATGGCGAAGCGGTGCTCGACATTGTGGCGCGGCATCCGGCGACGGCACGGTTCATCGCATTGAAGATTGCACGGCGACTTGTTGCGGACACGCCGAGTGCGGCGCTGGTGGCGCGCGCCGCGGCGACGTTCAAGAGAACGGACGGGGACATTCGGGAAGTGGTGCGGACAATTATTACGAGTCCGGAATTCTTCTCCCGCAGTGCGTATCGTGCGAAGGTGAAAACACCATTCGAGTATGTAGTGAGCATGCGCCGCGTGCTCGATGCGCTGCCGGATACGACTCCGCGCACGGCGCAGGCGATTGCCAGATTGGGGCAACCGTTGTGGGGAAAGCTCACGCCAAATGGATGGCCCGATGCCGGGGATCAGTGGGTGAATACTGGCGCGATTCTTGACCGGGTGAATTTCGCGGCACAGATGGGAAGCGGGCGGTTTCCGGATACGCCCATAGAGATCTGGCCGGGCTGGCGCGAGCTATCGCTGGCGACATTTGATCATCAGGTAGATGGCGTGATCCGCTATGTGCTTGGCGGCCAAGCATCGCCGGATACGCGGGGCATTTTGGTGGCGGGGCGGAATCCGCTGGCGCCGGCCGGGAGCGCGGCCAATCCGATGGTGGCGCGGCCGAGTCTGCGGGATTTATTGGGGTTGGCGCTGGGGAGCCCGGAATTTCAGCGGAGATAGGAGGGCTGAGACGGTTGCTCAGAGGGGTGGGGGTGACTAAAATTCGGGTTGCTGTGTGGTTGTACGGATTAGGCGACGTGCAGACTGATCGTGCAGGGTGCAGCGTGCAGCGGATCGTGCAGCGTGCAGCAGATCGTGCAGGGTGCAGCGTGCAGCAGCTCTTTTATTGCCCCTTGGTGTAACTGGCAACACGTCTGCCTCTGGAGCAGAAGAGTCCAGGTTCGACCCCTGGAGGGGCAACTTTGATCGTATGATGCGCTCGGCACCGAAAGGTCCGGGCGCATCGTCGCTTGTACCAGCACCAACTCAAAGCTGAGCCGTCAACGCCGTCTTCCGAAACGCCCGCCGGTACGCGACCGGACTTGTTTTTATTTCCCGGCGAAAATGCACTCGCATGCTGACCGCAGAACCAAAGCCGCACGATTCGGCGATGCGCGCAATACTGCGATCCGATTTCTCGAGCAACTGCTGCGCTGCCACAATCCGCTGGCGCAATATCCATTGTAATGGCGAGGCTCCCGTTTCTCCGCGAAAGTGTCGCGCGAATGTGCGTACACCCATCCCGGCGTGCTTCGCCAGTCGCGTTAGCGTGAGTGGATCCCCCAGGCGTTGCAGGATCCAGCTCCGCGTTGCGTCAAGTCGGCGCCCGGCGTCAGCCGCGTCAGCCGCGTCTGCCGCGTCTGCCGCGTCTGCGTTGCACGTCGCCATAACAAACTGCGCCTGACCACCGCTCCGGTACGGGGCCGTCACCATGCGGCGCGCCACGGCATTCGCGACGGCAGCGCCGTAATCGATGCGGACAATGTGGAGGCAGAGGTCGATTGCCGCTGCGATACCGGC
>JANYKA010000161.1 GCA_025358315.1 Gemmatimonadota bacterium
CTCGATCGCGCCGAGTTTACGGTGCCGGAGTGCCAGACCCGGGTGGACCTGTTTCCCGAGTTTAGAGACGGCAATCTGCATTTTTACGCTGACGTCAATATCCGCCAGTCACCGACCGTTGCTGCCTTCCTAGCCATCACCTTTTCCGCGGTGAACGATCAACCGCCCGCGACGACCCTGTCGATTCCTCCGGACTTCGTCCGACTAGTTATGGGTGGAATGGGCCTCAGTGCCCGTGAGACAGGGCTCAACGCATTTGTCACCCGGCTCAAACGTCACGCGAGCACGGCACAGGCAACCCTCGCATCTGGCACGTAGGTACTGTTTCTTTCCTGTTTCCCCACCGCACGAAACCCCTTTGGAGGTTCCGATGGCCGAACAACGCTCACAGAACTATGCCTCGCATCGCCGTTACGATTTTTGGTGGCATGGTCCGGGATTTATGATCGTGACCTTCGGCATTGTCGCCGCCGCCGTTCACGCCTGGAGGCACACGGGCTGGTACAACTGGTGGATGGTGGTCTATGCGATCGGCGTGTTTCTCGCGGTGTTCCGCGCCCGCACGCAAACGCTCACGGTGCAGAACCGTGTGATCCGCCTCGAAATGCGCACACATTTGCGCGACACCCTGCCACCAGTACTCGCCACTCGCCTCTCCGAACTCACCCTCTCGCAACTCATCGGGCTCCGCTTTGCCAGCAACGCCGAGTTGCCGGGCCTCGTAGAGCGTTGTCTGTCTGGCGAACTTGCGAACGGCGAGGCCGTCAAGAAAGCCATCCGCGATTGGCAGCCTGATTTCGTGCGAGCATGAGCCTGCCTGCAGAAAGGGTAACAATCACGGTCAGAAAGAACGGATCATTGCTCGTGACGGGTGATGTGACGATTCTCGATCATACCGGGAACGTCATTCCGCGAATCAACGATAAACCCAATGTGGCGCTGTGCCGCTGCGGCCAGTCTCAACGCAAGCCGTACTGCGACGGCGCCCACAAGACGAGCGGATTTGTCGATCCGGTCGATCCGCCGGAGGCACCGCCGGTTCCGTGATGCTGTTGATTAACGCCTGGATTTGGACGATGACCATTGCGTCGGTCATCGTCGGCACGCCGATTGTAGCGGCCGTATGGGCCTGTACCGCTCCGTTTGACCCGGGGCGGTACTGGGCCGGCCGCGCATTCCGGCTCGTCGCTGTCTTCACCGTAAAACTCAACCCGCTCTGGCAGTTCGAAACGACGGGTCGCGAGGTACACGACCCGCGTCGCCCATACGTCGCGGTGAGCAATCACGAGTCGTGGGCCGATATTTTTCTCATTTCCATGTTGCCATGGGAGATGAAATGGATGTCGAAAGACACGATGTTTCGCATTCCTTGCTTCGGATGGATGATGCGGATGGCCGGTGACATCCGGCTGGTGCGTGGTGAACGCGGGAGCGCCGTTCAGGCGCTGGCGGCCGCGCGCGATCGACTCACCAAACGTGTGAGCGTCATGATTTTCCCAGAGGGCACACGATCGCGCGATGGCAATCTGCTTCCCTTTAAAGACGGCGCGTTCCGCCTCGCCATTGAAATGGGTGCGCCCATACTCCCGATGGTCGTTGCCGGCACCCGACAAGCCATGGCCAAGGGAAGCTTTCGCTTTCAGCGCGCCCGTGCCAAAGTGCGCGTGCTTGAACCCATCGAAACCGCCGGGCTCACCATCGACGACCTTCCGTCACTGCGGGAACGCACCCGCACCCTCATTGCCGACGCTCGCGTACTCCTGCTGAAAGAACTCGAGCGCTAGCGGGCGGTCGGAAGCAACTGCGCCTGCCAACTGTCGCGCACCGGTTTCTCAAACCCTGCCCGAAACGCCCCCAGAGACACCACGCCCGTATCGAACACCATCGTGTCGGCGCCTACCTCACCAGCCTTCGCAAGCGACTCGAATTCAGCGCGCGATAGCGAATGCACTAGTCCAACCTTGTCACGGAAAAAGACTTGGCCGCCACCCACCATTGAGGCGCCGACTGCCTTTTCCAGCCCCTGCAACAACCGAAACAGTCCATCGATCGAACAACCCGACGCACCTTCCGTGCGCTGATCCACCGCAATCACAAGAAAGCGCTCATCGTGCCACATACGAGCACTGGTGAGCGGATGGCCGTGCGCTTTCCATTCGTCGAGAAACAGATCGACGGCGGTAAGCAACTTTGGTGAGTCCACCTCGTCGATAGGAGCGGAAGCGCCAAATACCCAGAGGCGCGCATCGTCGGGCAATGATTCAAAGTCAGTGAGCGGCATACCTCAAAACTAGCGACTTTTCCGCGCCGGACGTAGTTTCGCCGCACATCAAGAAAAACGGTAATCCACCGTTTTCCTCCCTCTGGAGCTTCCTGTGGACTCCCAACTGCCACTGACCGATCGCCGCTTCTTTCTCGGACATTTCGCCGGACTTGGGCTCGGCGGCACGCTCTTCCCGGGAGTGCTCTGGGCGCACATTAAAGCGGGCGCCGAAGTCACTGACGCGTCTATCATTGCTGCCGCCGAAATCGCCGGGATGACGTTCACCGACGACGAGCGCAAGCAGATGCTCACCGGCATCAAGAACCAACCAGCCCTCATCGCACAATTGCGAGCCGTACCGCTGGAGAACGCGATCTCCCCGGCGATGGTATTCAATCCGCTGCCGACAAATGCCGTATTGCCAACCGGTCCATCCAAGGCACCGGTCCGGTCGCACGTCACTGCCCCGGCAATACCGGGAAATCTTGAGGATCTCGCCTTTCAACCGGTGACGGTGCTCAGCGAACTTATCAAAAGTCGAAAAATTACCAGCACCGCGCTCACCAAGATGTATATCGCGCGCCTCGAACGGCTCAACCCAACGCTACTCAATACAATCACCGTGACGCGAGCCCGGGCATTGGGACAGGCCGCCGCCGCCGATGAAGAAATCGCGCGCGGGAAATATCGCGGTGCCCTGCACGGAATTCCGTGGGGCGCCAAAGACCTGCTCGCCGTGAAGGGCTATCCCACCACGTGGGGAACACCCGCCTATAAGGAACAAACCTTTGACGAAGACGCCGTCGTCGTGCAACGGCTCGACGCCGCTGGCGCCGTCCTCATCGCTAAGCTCACTTTGGGCGAACTCGCCCAAGGGGATATCTGGTTTGGCGGAATGACACGCAATCCGTGGAAACCCACCACCGGATCAAGCGGTTCCTCTGCCGGGCCCGGCTCGGCCACCGCCGCTGGTTGCGTGGGATTTGCCATCGGCACCGAAACCCTCGGCTCGATCTCATCACCCAGTACGGTGAATGGGGTCACAGGGTTGCGCCCAACCTTTGGCCGCGTGCCTCGCACCGGGGCCATGGCACTCTCGTGGTCCATGGACAAACTCGGCCCGATGTGCCGAGCCGTCGAAGATTGCGCACTCGTGTTCGGAGCGATGCACGGCCCCGATGGCCGTGATCGTAGCTGTCACGACACACCGTTTAGTTGGAACGCAAACATCCCGCTTTCAAAAATTCGTATCGGCTATATCAAGAGCGCGTTCGATTTACCGATGACGGAACGTCAACACCTTTCGAAGCCGTTCGACGACGCCGTACTGGCGGTTCTCAAAACATTGGGAGTGGATCTCATTCCCGTGGAATTGCCGGAATTGCCGTATGGAGCAATGCGTCTCATTCTCACGGCCGAGGCGGGCGCGGCATTCGACGAATTTACACGTTCCGGCAAAGTGAACCAGATGGTCCAGCAGAATCCCGGTGCGTGGCCAAATACCTTCCGGAGCGCCCACCTCATTCCTGCCGTGGAGTATGTGCAAGCCAACCGCGTGCGCTCGGTCGCCATCGCTAAATGGGCGGAGCTGTACAAGACGGTTGACGTGATCATCACGCCGACAAATGCGCCCAACCAGTTGACCGCAACCAACCTCACGGGGCACCCGGCATGCATTCTGCCGCACGGCTTTCGCGACGACGGAACTCCCACCTCTATCACCTTCCTGGGCTCCCTATTCGGCGAGGCGAATCTGCTCCGCGTTGCCCATGCCTACCAGCAGGCAACGAACTTCCATTTAAAACACCCCACGTTGACCTGATTTTGTATAGATTTGACGCACTGTTCCGAACCGCTCCATTTCGTCAAGAGAGCTGAATGCATTCGTTTGTTTCGCCTATCATTTCGAGTCGTCAAATCGCGGCGATCGCTATTGTGCTTGCTGCCGTGTCACCGGCCCGCGCACAAACAACGCCTGCTCCGTTTGTCGCACCATTTTCAAACGTGTTTATTTCAGTCGGCACGTTCTACATAGACGCAAATCGATTGAATGAGCACTTCGCCCGTTCAGATTTGCTCCTGCAGGTACCTCCGAAGCGGACCGGTTTCGACGCGATCGCGAATCACGGATACGCCACTGGTATCGGCGGCTATTTTCCGTTTGGCCGTGTGTTGTTCGGTGGTGAGTTTCAATATGCCGATCTCGGATCGGAATCGAGCCCCACAGGCAAGACCAATCAGCTAAGAACGACGTATGTCCTTGGACAGGTCGGCTTTGCTGTATGGACGGGTTGGCGTTTCACACTGTATCCAATTCTGGGCGTAGGTGGGGGCAACCTCACGCTTACCCTCAAAGATCGGACGGGCGGAGCGTCGCTACCGGCATCCGCGAATCCCACGTTCGATGATGTTGTACTTTCGCCTGGCGCGAAAAGTGACATGACTGGATTTTATGTGCTCGTGCAGCCGGGTATAGGGTTTGATTATTTAGTATTGCGCAACGACAAAGATCACGTTGGCATTTCGCTCGGGGTGCGGGTGACGACTGCGATTTCGCCACATCGCACGACTTGGAAATACATGGGCAATGAGGTTTTCGGCGGCCCGGATGCCGGACCAACAAGTTCGTCCATCCGACTCAGTTTAGGCATCGGCGGATTCCGCCTCGGCGGCAAATAGTGCCGAATGGTTCTCGCTAATCGAGTCCCGCCAGCGCATCGCTCACGCCGCGAACCATGGCTTGCAATGAAAACCCGTGGCGCGCGTGTGCGCGGCCTCGTTCCGCCATCGCCGCGGCACCGGCTGGATCCGCGCGAAGCGCTTCGATCGCTTGAGCCAATGCCGACGAATCGCCTGGCGTTACTAGCACACCAGTGTCGCCGTCAATCACAATTTCGATGACACCCCCGGCTCGCGCGGCAATCACCGGGCGCCCCGCCAACATTCCTTCGACAATCACGCGGCCGAACGGTTCCGGATACACAGACGCATGGACGATAACATCCGCCGTGCGCATCAGAAGCGGCACATCGGCACGAAAGCCGAGAAAGTGTACGCGCCCGTGGAGTCCGAGTCGCGTCGCCTGCGCCTTGAGCGCCGAATCAAACGCCTCTTCGCCGAACAATGGTGCGCCGACGATCAACGCATGCACGTCGGGCACCTTGGCAAGCGCATCGAGGAGCACCTGCTGGCCTTTCCACTCATGGAACCGTCCGAACATCGCGACGAGATAGGCGCGCGGCGGAACACCGAGTTGCCGTCGGGTTGCCACAGCGGCCAAATCGTCGATCGCGTCGAACGGAGCCGGATCAATGCCGTTATGCACTACTCGCACGAGCGACTCGCGTCCGCCAGCGGCAATAAATGCATCTGCCGTCGCGCGCGAGTTCGCGATGATTCGCGCCGCTCGCAGATTCGCCAGGGTGACGGCCGCGGTGATGTTGGTTCGACTGAAGTGTGGCGGGGCGAGTATGTCACGCAAATGCCACACCACCGGCCGGCCAGCGATCAGCCCTGCAGCCACCGCGACGACAAATGCCTTTTGAGAATTCGCGCACAACACGGTGTGTGTGCTGGCGTGTTTCGCAACCCGACGCGCAACCCGAACGGTATCCGCAAGCGCAGCTGGTGATGGCAGTCTTGTGCTTTTCTTTACCTGTTGCAGGGCGCCGAGCGGCACCACGCTGACGGCGACTCCCCGGGCTTCGAGGGCCATGCGGAACGGACCGTCCGTGAGCAATACCACTTCGGCCCGCGCTCCGAACGCGGTAGCAACATCGAGCAATGACAGCTCGGCACCGCCCAGTACGCCGGCGTGATCGATGAACAGTGCGCGCGGTTCGGCGACCGTCAACGCATCGCCTCTTCGTAAACCGCCCGGGTCCGCTGGGCAATCATCGGCCAATCATAATGGCGGCGTGCATAATCGAGACATTCGCGGGCACTCGGTAGCGGCAGCACACCTGTCAGGGCATCGCCGACACCTTTGGCAATCGCCTCTGGTCCAGTACCCCGGAGAATCAGTCGCTCGGAGAGTCCACCCACTGCCTCCGGTAATCCGCCAATTGGCGTGACCACAACCGGCGTTCCCGCCGCCAGTGACTCGGGAACAATCAATCCGAATCCCTCGAGCGCAACAGTTGGCACGACCGTGAGATCGGCGGCGCGATATGCACTTGGCAGATCGTCGTCGGGGACGAAGCCCAACAGTCGCACATTGTCTGTGAGGCCGAGTGCTTCGACCTGGGCCTGAAGTTCCGCGGCAATCGGACCGGATCCGGCGATGAGTACGAGCACATCCGGAATGCGCTTACGGATCTGGGCGGTGGCGACAATCAGTTCGCTCAGCCCCATACGCCGCATAAGACGCCGCACGGCCAACACGATTGGGCGTCCCACGGGCCAGCCGAGCCGCTGTCGGCACTCGATGCGCGATTCTTCAATCGCGAATCGCGCCACATCGACGCCGCCGGGAATGACGTGAATGCGTTCTGCCGGTATTCCGAACCGTCGCTGCAAAATTCGTCCGAATGGCGTGGACAATACAATGAAGGCCGTGGCGCGTCGATATACGAGGCGTTCTACCGCCGTTTTCGCCAGTACCGTGAGCAGAGATTGCCGCTCCGCACGCCCCTCCAGTCCCCACGGTCCCTGAAAGTGTACCACCAGCGGGTGATCGGCCAACTCACCAAGCACCGACGCCGTGTACAGCGCAAAATGCGAAACGACGAGTAGCCCCGGGTCACCACGAAGCAGCGGACGTGCCAGGCGGCGCACGGCAAGCAATCGTGGAAGCAGTGCCTCGGAATGCGGTGCAAACCCTTCGATCAGTCCGCGCGAGTCCTCGGTGACCTTTTCGGATCCGGCGACCAATCCCCGCACCTCGACGCTCGCGTCAGGCAGATGGTGCGATAATTCATAGTACACGCGATTGAGGCCGCCAGGCTTTTCCGGGAACCATTCCATCCCGAGCTGTAGTGTGCGCACGGCCGCGCGGTTGGTGCGCTCCTGTGGTCGCAGAAACGCATCCATTCTTGCATCACGATCGAGCGTGCGGTCGAGTACGATACGTGCCCACACTTCGAGCACCAGCAGCGTCCAAATCTGTTCGCCCCAGTCGCGCACTCCGGTGAAGTGCTCTGCTAGGATGCGGCGCACGTATTCCGGGCGCACCCATCCGCGATCGAAGAACGTGCGATTGTCGAGCGCCGCACGCACATAGGGTGCGAGTTCACCGCGAAGCCAGCGCGCGGCGGGCATGACGAATCCGCGTTTCCGGCGATATACGACAAAATCCGGCACGAACCGCGCTGCGACTCGCTTCAGGATATGCTTCGTTTCGAAGCCGCGCAGCCGCAGTGCGGTCGGTATCGTCGCGGCGTATTCAATCAGCGCCGTGTCGAGCAACGGCGACCGGGCTTCCAAACTGTGGGCCATTGACGCTCGGTCGGCTTTCACCAACAGCTGGTCGGGAAGATACGTATTAAAATCCCCGAACAAGGCGCGGTCCACGTCGTCCGTGCCATCAGCATCATTCCACACGCTCCTGTAGAGCGCATCTGGATGTTGACCGCTGACGGCTTCCAGGAGGGGTGTGGCATACGCGTCCGTACGGAATTGTCGAAATGCCCGATCATATACGAATGCGTCCGCTGCAGACGAAGCGCCGGCGCGGGCAAGCAATGCCAGCCGGCGCAGGGGGCCGTCCGCGTGCGCGCTCAATGCGGCACCCAATGCCCGCCGCAACGGCTGAGGCAGATACTTGCGATATGGCTCGGCGACACGCTCAAGCATCGGCCGCGTGTAGCCGCCGAATAGTTCGTCACCTCCATCGCCGTTCAACGCAACCGTCATCCACCGGCGCGCCGCTTGGGCGAGGTAGTGTGTAGGAACAATCGACACATCTGCCACCGGCTGGCCATAGTGCCACACGATTGATGGCAAATCGGCCACCAGCGCCGGGCGGAGCGTTTCTTCGTGCAACCGCATCCCGAGCCGATCCGTCACCGCACGCGCATACTGCCGCTCATCAAACTCCGGCTCGTCGAACCCCAATGTCATGGCTTCGATCGGTTTCGAACTTTCCTGAGCGGCAAGTGCGGCGATCAGCGAAGAATCAACTCCGCCCGAAAGAAAGACGCCGACCGGTACGTCGCTTTCAAGCCGCTTTTTCACTGCTTGTCTCGCCAGCACCTCGACGTGTTCAATAATTTCCGCTTCTGATTCCGTAGTTTTTGTCGCGTACGAAACCGTCCAATACCGTTTCAACTCGCACAGACCGGTATCCAGCGAAAACGTGAGCGAATGCCCGGCCATGAGTTGCCGGACACCTTGAAAAATGCTTAGTGGTGCCGGCACCGCCTGATAGACGAGATACGCATCGACCGCGTGTGGATCGACACTCGGCGTGCCCGGCAAGAATGCCAGCAGCGCGTTCAGGGTGCTGGCGAAATGAAAGGTGCGACCATCGTGACGAAAATGGAACGGCTTCTTTCCGGCACGATCGCGGGCGGCGAACAACATCCGTTTTTCTTCGTCCCACAGCGCGAACGCAAACATCCCATCAAGGCGCTTGAGCAGTCCGTCAAACCCCCACTTTCGATAGCCGAAAAGAACAACTTCGCTGTCGGTATGGGAGGTGAACCGGAAATCGCCTTCCAGTTCGCGGCGCAGCGCGTGAAAGTTGTATATCTCGCCATTGAACACGAGCACACGCTCCCGATCTTCGGAGAGCATAGGTTGATGCCCGGCCGGCGAGAGGTCAATGATCGACAACCGCCTTGCCCCGATGCAGGCCTCAGCGCTCGCCCACACACCGGCATCGTCAGGGCCTCGATGCCACATTAAATCGCGCGCGGCGACCAAGCGGTCGCGCGACGCTGCGGCGCCTTCCCTGACGACTCCGATAATCCCGCACATATTAGGCGTTCCCCGACAACGTGCCGCTGTGCGTCGAACGCTGTTCGACTGCCGCAGCTTCAAACACCGCAAATTGCTCCGCGGCAATCTGATCCCAGTTGTATCGACGCGAACTCTCCACTGCGCCCAGTGAAAGACGCGACCGCAATGCCGCATCGTCGCGCAGCTGTCCGATTTTTTCGCGTAGCGCGTCGACGCTCACAGGTACTAGCCAGCCATTTATTCCATCACGCACCAGTTCCTCGGTGCCGTTAATCGAGTGGGCGATAATTGGAAGACCGCTGGCCGCCGCTTCCAGCGTCACTAACGAGAATGCCTCATAACGGGACGGAAATACAAAGACATCACACGCAGCATAGAAATCCTGCGGTGCAATTGTTGGTCCGGGGAAGATGACTTGCCGCGACGCACCAAGGAGCGCCGCCTGTGCCTGCATTCCCGCGTGATCTCCACGACCGAGGATTACCAGCCTCGTCTCCGGCAGTCCGGCGACCGCAGCGATGGCATCACGTACGCCTTTGCGCTCCCAGTCACCGCCCACGAAGAGACAAAGAAAATCATCAGGCGGAAGTTCCAGCTGCAGCCGCAGAGCGCGTTTCGTGGCTGCGTCAGGCGTCGGGCGAAAGACATTTGGGTCCACACCGTTCGGTACCACAACAATTTTCTCTTCCGGCACGTGATAGAATTCGCGCAGCTCGCGTGCCGTACCGTGCGAGACCGCAATCACCCGCTTTAGTCGCGACGCACCATACGCATGACGTTCTTCCGACGTAAAATGCGCCTGGGCCAGGCGTTGATACGCCGCGCGAATACCGGCGCTGCCACGAATTCCGCCGAACCGCGCCGTGAATGCCGCGTGACAGAACTGCGCTGTGATCACATCTGCATCAAGGGCCGCCCCACCGATGGAATTGGTAATCGTGCAGCCGGCACGCCGTTCGGCCACCCGCGCCGCCCGGGCAAATGCCCACGTGCGCATGACGGATGGTCGTGACGGACCATAGACCGGCATCCATTTCACCGGCACATCACCAAGGTCACACTCACGGGCAATCACCGTGACCGGTATTTGCCGTGCAATGCGCGAAAGGACCTCGGCGGCAGCACGTTCCATTCCACCACGGCGATGCACCTCGTGCGCGATAAACGCGAGCGAAAACGGCTTCATACGCGCGACACCGTGTCGCCGGTGCGCTGTAACAGCACTGCCATCGCCGTATGGCTCCGGCGCACAATCCACTCCGGCATCCGCCGTGTGACCCACTCAAATCCACTAATCACGGCGGCCGGAAGCACGCGATGCAAGAATGCCGTCCTCAGGTGTCCGTTCGTCAACGGGTTCGTGAACAAACGAACCTCGCGCACGGTGAGCCCGGCGGCCTGCGCCAACGGCGCAACTTCGTCCATATGTAAAAGGAAGATGTGCCCGCTCGCGTCCGGCTGGAATTGCATCGCCTCGTACTGCGAAGCATCGGCCGTGTCGGAAAAGCGTGGACGATCCGACAGGAAATATTCGCCATTCGGTGTCGAGAGCAGCACATATCCACCAGGTCGGGTGAGTCGCGCCACCTGTGCCAAAAATTCATCCGGATGGGCAACGTGCTCAATGATCTCGGTGATGATGACCAGATCGAACGGCTCTGGAAACTCGAGCTTAAATGCATCACCCGGAGCGTATCGCACGCTGCCCCGTTCATGTTTCAGCCGCACATATCCTTCAAGATCGGCGCGAAGGTCGTTCCACGTGACATCATAGCCCTGCTCGGCAAGCCAAAGTGTGTAGTTGCCCTGCGCAGCCGCGAGGTCCAAAACCCGGTCGCCGAGCTTGAGTACTTCGGCCGCCATCTCGAGCAAGTGACGAGCCCGGGCTTGATAAGCCTGTGTGTGCCCAGGGTTCCTGCGTTCACCGAATATTTCGACGCGATCGAATTCATAGACGTGACGCCAGCTGTCCGGCCAGTCGGCGGCTGGGACAACCGTTCTCACGATGCACGCCCACGCTGGGCAGGAAACTCGGCGGCCGCTGTCGACTCCCAGCCTCCGATGTGGGTGTACACATACCAGAGTTCCCTGACGAGAGACCAGAAGGCGAAAACACTGTCAAATGATTTCGGAGTGTTGCGGATCACGCCGATCCGGTAGCGGATGATGCGCGCATAGAGGTGGGCGCGCACCGGTCGCGCCGCTCCATGCTTGTACAGATAGCGCACTTCGGATTCGCGATAGGCTCCCAAACGGTCACCCGATGGCTGACGACGCGGCGGGTGATTCACGATCGCCTCGCGCACGAAGAGTATGCGTTCACCAGCAGCATGAAGGCGGAGCCGAAGGTCCTGGTCTTCCATATGCGGATATCGGAACGCTTCGTCAAATCCACCGACTTTGGCGAAAGCGTCAGAGCTGATAAAAATGTTGCATGACCAAAGTTTTCCGCCCGTGAGATTCTCCGGCGCATGAAAGAGCGGCGACCCAAAGCCGCCTTCGCACGTGGTCTGGCCCTCGTACACGCGAACACCCTCGGTACACGCCTGCATGAATGCTGAGAGCCATTGGGCGCTCGGTTCGGTGTCGTCGTCAGTGAATGCAATCCAGGTACCGTGCGCTGCGCGGGCACCGGCGTTCCGGTTTGCCGCCGGTCCGTGGCGGGGGCCGTTGATCACACGCACCCAGGCGTGAGTCGCCGCCAATTCCAAACGGGCACTGTCTGAATTACCATCGTCGGTGACAATTACCTCGTACTGCTCCCCGTCGAGCGTCTGCACCCCGGGGGCGAGCCGGTCAAGGCAACGACGCAACAGCTCCAGACGATCCCGCGTCGGAACTACAACACTGATGAGTGGACGAGACGCGTCGGCCATAGCCAAATCTACGGCTTGGATCAGGTAACCGCCCGTTGCGCCATACTCTCCTGCAGCGTGGCGATCACATTGGCGGCGTAGCGACGATCATCAAATAGTTGTGCACGTTTCCGCGCGGCGGCACCAACCTGCACTGCGAACGACGGATCATCGAGATAGCGCAGCACGGAAGTCGCCAACGCTGCCGCATCGCCAAATGGTGAAAGCAATCCATCTAGGCCCGGTGTAATCGTCTCGGATGGTCCGCCCCCGGCGCCGGCTACAACCGGCTTGCCGAGCGCCATTGCTTCGATCACGACAATGCCGAACGGTTCGTGATCGGAAGCGTGCACGACAATATCCATGGCTTGCATCCACTCGGGGACGTTGGACTGAAAGCCGGCAAAAGTCACCGCGCGGCCGATGCCAAGCGCCTGAACACGAGCCCGCAGTTCGTCAGGATACAGGGGCTCTGTTTCGTGCGGACCGCCGACAATCACCGCATGCACGTCAGGGTGGCGAACGAGGATCGCCGGAATTGCATCCAGAAAGACATCTATTCCCTTCCATCGCTGCAGCCGACCGACAATCCCAATGAGTGGCCCCGTGGTCGGCAGTCCGAACTTCGCGCGCAACGCTTCTGGCGTTGCGAGTCCATCGGGATTGAACTCGTCGAGGGAAACACCCGGGTACACGAGCCATTGTTTTCGTGCCGGCCAGACACGCGATTGCGCCGCTGCCCCCCCTCGCGACAGGACGATCACGCCGCGAGCGGGAAAGAGCGTTGCCATGCGATCGAGCCAATCGGGACGCGGGGTCCCAACCTGATACCAGACGTTGGGCAATCCGGCAAGCATCGACGCCGGCCCCGCGGTAAGTTCGCCGGCAACCATCCAGCCAAGAATGAGGTCGACGCGAAACTGGCGCGCGAGTGCCGCAACACCACGCACTGCCCCGACGCGCTTGAATAGATCGCGGAACCGGCCGGACTGCACCACGTGTGCGTCAATTCCCAGCGCGCGGGTTTCAGCGACCATCGGACCGTCACGGAGATAGACGACCATCCATTCGACACCTTGATTGCGGCCGTGACGAAGCAGTTGTCGTAGCATCAGCTCCCCGCCGCCCAACGCGGTAGCCAGTGGCATCACAATCAGCACGCGCAGAGTGTTCACGCGCGACCCGGCTTGGGAATGCGATGTGCTGCCTGGTCACCACGCCCGACGGCATCGCGCCAGGAATGCCACCCCAGCATCCGGCCGGCGAGCGTCGCCCGCCAACGGGCAATTGCATCCCGGTCGCCGCGCAAAAACAAACGCGGCAACTGGGCGAGACCTGGTTCGGTACGCGTGCCCACCAGCCATGCCCATGCGATGAACGCTACACGGGCGAACCCTATCTGGTGTTCCAGCATCACGAGCGTTTCGTTGTGCACGGCATCGCGTTGCGGGGCGGAAGCGAAAAGTCCGCGATGACGCTGATCATCGCCGTGGCGCGGCGCGATGTGATGGTCAACGGCAATTTTCGGATCGAACACCAGTGTCCAACCCGCACGGCGGAGCGGCAGACATAAGGCAAGCTCCCAGAACATCTGCGCGCCCGTGCCCACTAATCGCTTGTCGAATCCGACCGCACGCAGGAGCGGCGCCCGGTACGCAGCGTTCGCACCTTTGAGGACGTCCACTGCACGCGGCGGGCCCGCGCCGAGATGGTGATTGCCGATCACCCGTCCGAACCATTGGACTCGTCCAACGTCTGTGCGGTCGGTTCGCTCCATTGTCTGCCAGTCGCGGCCCCCGACTCCACCTGTCCGCGCGTCATCAAATCCATTGGAAATGCGCTCGATCCAATCTGCGTGCGGCTCGGTATCGTCATCCGTGAGGGCGATAATATCGCCGCGACATTCAGCCAAGGCGGCGTTCATTGCGGCGATCACCCCCGGCTCGGCAGTAACGGCGCGACGGATCGGAAATGGCCACGTCGCGCCGAGTGCGTCGAGGCAGTCTGTCGATTCTGTATCATTTTCCCGTAGGCCTACAACGACCTCTAATGGGGCCCGCGTTTGACGCCCGAGCGCGTACAGGCAACGCTTCAAAGCATCTGGCCGGCGCCAGGACGGCACGAGTACGGAGACCGTCGGCAAAGACAAGGGGATTGAGGGGCGGCGATGAGTAGTGGCGCACCTTGGAGCACCACCGACGGAATACCTTGAGTATGCACCTCGGCCCGCGCCTCGCCAAGCCACGCACACGGGGCTTCCCCCAAGCGGCCCGACTGGTAGAATCAGACGAGGAACAAGCCCGACTTCCCCCCTACCCCGCCATAAAGCCGCTCGTGCCTACCGCGCTTCATGTGATCCGTCCGATAGGTGATCGCGCCTTTCCTGATCTGGGTGAAGTGTGGCGCTTTCGCGACCTCTGTTTTGCCTTGGGTCGCCGCGATGTCACCCTGCGCTATCGGCAAACGTTGCTTGGTGTCGTCTGGGTCGTGTTGCAGCCGTTGATCGCCGGCGGATTGTTCGCGGTGGTGTTTGGCAAAATCGCCGGACTGAAAAGTGAAGGCGTGCCGTATTTCGTCTTTGCCTATGCTGGTTTCATTGCGTGGGGTGCATTTCAAAATGTGCTCTCGCGGTCCAGTTCCGCCCTGCTGGCACAGAGCAACCTTGTCACCAAAGTCTATTTTCCGCGGCTCGTGCTGCCGATCTCGACGCTCTTTTCGTCGTTCGTCGACTTTGCCGTGGGACTCGGGTCGCTCGGGGTTCTATTGGTAATTTTTCGCGTGAACCCCGGTTGGCCACTACTCACCCTCCCATTTTGGGTGTTCATCCTGCATGCAATGGGACTTGGGCTGGGAACGCTCGCATCGGCATTCACCGTACGATTTCGCGACCTCAATTACGCGTTGCCGATTCTTACCCAACTGTTGATGTACGCCAGCCCAGTCGCCTACTCCACGACGGTTGTTCCCATCGAGTACCGTCAGTATTTCCTGTTGAATCCCCTAAGCGGCGCCTTGGACGGGTTTCGCTGGAGTGTGCTTGGCACATCACCGCCTGGAGTCACCGGAACGCTTATTGCTCTCGCCGGCGCGATCGTGAGCGTGCTAATCGGGGCAGCGATCTTCGCCCGCTACGAACGCCAGCTGGCCGATGTCATTTAAAGGCGCACCGGCCGTAGCGGTTAGCGGTCTTGGAAAAGTGTACCGCCTTGGGACCGAAAGCGGTGCAACAACGGCGCGCGAAGCGCTGGTACACGCGGTGCGCGGTGGCAAAGCACCGGCGCCTGCGGAGATGCTGTGGGCACTGCGTGATGTGAATTTCGAACTTGGGCGCGGCGAGACCCTCGGTATCATCGGCCGCAACGGCGCCGGCAAAAGCACGTTGCTGAAATTGATTTCGCGCATCACCTGGCCAACCGAAGGCGAGATCAGATTGTACGGCCGGCTCGCCAGCCTGCTCGAAGTTGGCACCGGCTTCCATCCGGAACTCACCGGCCGTGAGAATATTTTTCTCAATGGCACCATTCTCGGCATGCGCCGTCAAGAAATCCTGCGACGGTTCGACGAGATTGTGGAATTCGCCGAGATCGCGAGGTTTCTCGACACGCCGGTGAAGCGATACAGCAGCGGCATGTACGTGCGACTGGCCTTCGCGGTTGCCGCGCATCTCGATCCGGAAATTCTCGTGGTCGATGAGGTGCTCGCCGTCGGCGACGCCGCATTCCAGCGCAAATGCCTTGGGAAAATGGGCGAGGTGGCGCGCGAAGAAGGGCGCGCCGTGATTTTCGTGAGCCATAACATGGTCGCGATCACGGCGCTCTGCGCTCGCGGAATTCTCCTCGAGAGCGGTCGGGTGACCGCCGATGGCGCGGCTGGAGCTGTTGTCCAGCAGTATCTCCGCTCTCTCGAGACGCTGATCACCACGCCGCTTGCGGAGCGGCGTGATCGCATCGGCACCGGTGTGCTGCGGCTTGAGTCAGTCACCGTTCGAAACGTCAGTGCCGGCAGCGGGCTCGTGCGCTCCGGCGATGACGTGGAGCTTTCGATCGCCTATCAATCCGATCAACCGACACTCAGTAACGTCCACGTGAATGTGATCATTCACGGGCCGCTGGATGAACAGCTCTGCCAGCTCTCGAGTGGCCCTCAACGCGGCGATTTTGAACGTATCCCTGGCAGTGGCTCGTTTGTGTGCCGCATTCCGCGGCTGCCGTTCGAGGCCGGTGCGTATCGCATCACCGTATACTCAACCGTGAATGCCGATGTCGCCGACTGGGTGATGCACGCGGCGGTGATGGATGTCGAGCCGGGTGATTACTTCGGCACAGGGCGCATAAACGATGAAGGCCAAGGGCACTTCCTTGTCACGCACAACTGGGATATCGCAGACACGCCCTAACGGGTCCAGTGGATTCAGCGTTCTGCATTCCTAAAATCAGGAACGCGTCCCGCGGCAACCGCCTGAAATAATTCCACATACTTCGGCGTCAGCGAGGTCCACGAAAATTGACGGAACGCCCTGTCATGACGGAGCCGCTCAGCATCGGCATCAGCGCCGGCAGCGAGTGCGGCGCTGAGCAAAGACGCAAGTGCGCCTGGCGCTCGGAGATCAGCGCGGCGGGCGAGCTGGCCATAGATGTATTCCGTTGTCGGCGTGTCGTGTGCAATGCACGGTAGCCCAGCGGCAAGCGCCTCAACGTGTGCCAATCCGAATCCCTCGATCACACTGGCTAACACGAACACGTCCGCCGCTTTGTATGCGGTCAACACCGCGTCGCGCGGTAAGGTGCGTATTGTGTACCCATCATTGCCAAGCAGTGCGGCTGCCAGTGCACGCAGCGCGTCAGTCTCAGGTGTTTCAGCGCCCAACAGGAGCACGTGAGGACGCGAGCCGGAAAGTGCGGCTACTTCACGAATGACATAGTCCATTCGCTTGTGACTCGCATTCAGCGCACCGACGCTCAGGACTAGTGCACCCGTCGTTGGAACGCCGAGTCCGGAGCGAATGCGTACCCGTTCCGCAACGTCAGTCGGACTCCATTGCGGAGCGATAAACAGCCCGTGCGGCAAGAGTACCTGCCGTATCGACGACTCACCGCGCGCGACTGCAGAGTGCAGGTGTTCCGGACTGACCTGCTGGACGAAGTCGCAGCGGGTAAATGGCATTGTCGTCGGCCCGCCGTTGTAATAAAGGAGGCGATACGGCTTTCCGGTGAGGCGCCGCAAGTGCCAGCAGGCATTGCCTAAATTCACATCGGCAAAATATACGACATCTGGCGCGTTGCTCAGCAGTGTGGGCAGAAAACCGGCAAAGAATGTCGCTTGTTCTATGAAATACGGATCGCGGCCGATGAGCGCGGCGATGGAACGCGCAACAAAGGAGGTACGAGACAGGCTTGGTACCGATCGTTCGCTGGCTTCTAGTTTCCCGCTGCCGCCAAAAACGGTCAGATCGATCCGCGTATCAGATCGCAGCGCCGCCGCGCACTCTCTGGTGAATGCTTCAAAGCCGCGCTGCTCGCTGCCAAGTCCTGTACACGGGAAAAACACCCGCACCGGCCGTTCGGTACTCACCCGTTCCGCCTCGACACAAGCAATCGCATGTCCGAAGTGCGCGCACACCACGTCTCCCACACCGCGCGCTGAAATCGCGGATCATACAGGAGATATGATTCGTCAATGACCGGCGTGCACGCGCCCGCCGCAAGTGCCTGTTCGATTCGTTTCCACTCGATATGATCGTCCGGCCAAATATGCAAATCGCCCTCGGGCATCCACCGGCGATCGAACCATCGGTGCCATTGCAAGTGCGGGTGCATCCGCTTCCAATAGCGTGATGGCTGTAACCAATACCACCATCGCCGCTGAGGCCAAATCACCGCTTCGCTTAAGAATGTCCGGAATGAATCCGAGGTCCAACTCTCGTCGGTTCGCTCATGATCAATGAACACCAACCCTCCCGGACGCGTGACACGCACCATTTCGCTCACCAGTGCTACGTAATCATGGATATGGTGGAGCACCGAATATACCGCGACAATATCGAACGATCCGTCGGCGAGCGGGCGCAGGTCGCGTCCATTGAGCTGCATTGTCTCAAAGCGCCCCGTCGATCCATGGCGGCGCGCCGACTCGGCGAGCAACGCGGATGACAGATCAGCCCCAGTAACGTGCGCGCCCGCGTCGAGCAGATGCCGGCTTAAGTTGCCAGTACCACAGCCCACGTCGAGTGCCCGCACCACCGCGCCCGTACCGACACTGCTCGCTGCCGTTATTGCGCGAGCGACCGCCTGTGCAAGACGGCGCTGTTCAACGTCATTGAATATCTCGGGATGATTGCCGTCGTAAGCCCCGCCGAGGAGGTCGTGGGCCAGCCGGTTATGGGCGATGGCCACAGACTCCTGCTCCAGAATGCGCAACTGTGCTACCATATTAGAGATTCGTGTTGACTGTCCATGCTTCATAAACATCTGACTTCGCCGCGATGTCCACCATCCCTGTCGTCCTCTTTGCCTACCGGCGTCCGGACCTGCTTGCGCGCACACTGGCATCGCTACGTGCCAACAGGGTACCGCTCATCTATGCATTCTCGGACGGACCGCGTGATATAAGTGTCGAGGCCGACGTCGCCGAGGTCCGTCACCTTCTCCGGGCGGTAGACTGGACTGACCTGGTCCTTGTGGAGCAGCCGACAAACATCGGCGTTGGTGAGTCTGAGCTTAGTGGAATTTCCCGCGTACTGAGTGAGCACGAAGCAATGATTTCGTGTGAAGATGACCTGGAATTCGGACCGGGAACCTATCAATACCTGTGTTCCGCCCTCGAGCACTACCAGAATGACGCCCGGGTGATGGGCGTAACGGCGTGGAATCACGCGAAAGTCACGCCTCCCGACGTGTCGTCACAACCATACTTCAGCGGTCGCATGTGCGGGCTGCTTTGGGGGACTTGGCGACGCGCATGGCAGGGTGTTCGAGACCAGTCTGCGGAGGAGCTGAACGCTCTATGCGCTGCTCGAGGAATCGATTCCTCCGCATACGGTGATGACCTACCTAAGGCGGCTATTCACGAACTGGAATACGGGCTGTGGGACCTGCGCTTCAACCTGCATATGCTCGCCGAGCGCGGCCTTATGTTATATCCC
This sequence comes from Gemmatimonadota bacterium, assembly GCA_025358315.1. Lineage (GTDB taxonomy): Bacteria > Gemmatimonadota > Gemmatimonadetes > Gemmatimonadales > Gemmatimonadaceae > Fen-1231. The sequence goes on from JANYKA010000161.1 coordinate 19,160, forward strand.
GCTCGCTCGATGGTCGCTCATACTGGATACGATGCCCGGGCCACGAACTCACCACGAGCCGGGGATTGGGTGGATTCGCGCCAGCCGGCGCCTCGTGTCGAGAACATCCGATGGCCCGAGGTAGTCGAGCATCCGGCGAACGCCGCGCTCTGGCGGCGTGCCGTCAACCCGCCACCACCCCCGAGCCGACTCACGCGAGCAATGCATTCACTCACGCGGACGACAGGAACCGCTTCCGATCTCCTCCAGCGGATCCCCGATCTGACGCGTCGTACGCTATCGGATTTCGGCGGCGAGTTCATTCGCAGCCGCGTGGAGCGCACTCCGGACGGCGGCATCGTTCACCTTGCCGGCTTGTCGATTCGTATTACTGATGGCCCGAGCGCTTTTCGAATGTATCAAGATGCGTTCGTGCGCCGCAGCGGCGCATTCACCACTGCCAGCGAAACTCCCGTCGTGATTGATGGCGGCGCGAGTATCGGGATGTTCACATTGGCAACCCTACGTGATCATCCTGCAGCGCGAATAACAGCGTTCGAATCCGACCCTATAGTCTTTCCCTTCCTCAGGGAGAATATCGACCGAACCGGATCTAGGACTGTCACGCTTGTGTGTGCCGCTCTCGGCGGGGCTGATGGCGAGACCACGATCACACCGAAAGCACAGACCAATGATGTGACACAGGTACGCAACAAGCCGGCCAAGGTGCGAATCCACCGCCTCTCCTCTTTTATTCAGCACGAAATCGACTTCCTCAATCTTGACAATGCTGGAGCTGAATTGGAGATCTTGCGGGAGCTTGAGAAGAGCGGAAGCCTGCGCCGAGTGCGAGAAATGGCCGTCAGGTACCGGAGCCGAGAGGGCGGCGGACAGTGGCTTGGCGCGCTTCTGTCGCTGCTCGAACTGAACGGTTTTCGTTACGCAGTGCACGACCTGGATAAGCCGTCCCGCACATGCCCAAGACCAAACGAACCCGTACTCTGGTCCATACTCGTCACCGCCCAGCGCGTCGGAACCGCACCCGACCATGTGCCATCGACACAGGGGAAATAGCAATGACATTCATCGGGCAATTGCGGCGTTTCAATCGGGCGGTCGCAAAAATCGCTGCGAATTCCACAAACCCTGAACACCAGTTGCTTCTGTTGGGAGCTATGCTCGCCGAACAGATGAAGGCCAAACGGCAGATCGGTTCGCTGAGCGAAGTCGAGTTCAGAATTTTTTCACAGTTTGGCGACGACGGGATCGTGCAATGGCTCAGCAAACACATCACGTTTGCCAACCGGACGTTCATTGAGTTCGGCGTGGAAGATTACCGAGAATCAACGACCCGCTTTCTGATGATGCACGACAATTGGTCCGGTTTCGTGATGGACGGATCAACCGATCATGTGTCCGCCATCGGCCGCTCGGAGTATTTTTGGCGGCACGAACTTATCGCGCAGGCCGCATTCGTTGATCGAGAGAACATCAACGAACTGCTTTCCAGTTGCCCATTCAACCCTGAGATTGGCATCCTGCATATCGACGTCGACGGCAACGATTATTGGATTTGGAACGAGATTAACGTAGTATCACCGTCCGTGGTGATTCTCGAGTATAACAGCGTTTTCGGAATTGATCGCGCGATCACGGTTCCCTACGATCGGACATTCTCCCGGACGCGGGCCCACCACAGCAATCTCTACTTCGGAGCCTCGCTCCGAGCACTACACCAACTCTCGGAGAAAAAAGGCTACGCATTCATTGGCTGCAACAGCGCCGGAAACAACGCCTACTTCGTCCGGCGCGACAGACTCAACGATGTCGTGCGCGAGATACCGCTCCAACAAGGATTTGTCGTTTCAAAATTTCGCGAAAGCAGGGACCATGCCGGCACGATGTCATACGTGGCCGGCGTCGAACGATTGGCGCTCATCAAGGGAATGCCGGTATTCAACACGGAGACTCAACAGATCGAGCCGCTCTGACCCCTGACCAGCCACTACCTCGCAAGGCGTGCGCAGACCCACACGTTCCACGTGTCGAGCCCCGGCTCCGCATCAAGATCGTTCACCGGACAAATCGTGCACAATTCCATCCCAGCATCGGACAAAAAGAGCTCCAGTTCGAGCGGATGGAAGTAACGCATTGTGTGTGCTTCCATCATTCGCTCGGTTTCTATTCCATCGCGGGTTCGCCAGGTCTCGTACTCGACAAGGCACGTCTGGTGCATCACATCCAATCTCCCCGACGCCGCCCGATGCAACTGACCACCGGGCTCGTCGATCACCTTAACCCGATGGGACGGCCCAACTGACAGCACAGTCGGCCCGAACCAAACATCGCAAATGAATAGTCCGCCAGGCCGCAGGTGCATTCGCACGGTACGTAGCGCGGCTGCAACATCAGCGTTTCGCGTTTGATAACCGAGCACGGCAAACATCATCAACACGGCGTCAAATTGGTGGGCTAGATTGATGGTGCGGATGTCCCCTTCGACAAACTGGGGTGCGCCGGATCCCGTTCGTAGCGCCGCCTTCGCGCGTGCCACGTCGAGCATCGCCGGGGCAACATCTACGCCGATCACGGAATGGCCGCGATCCGTAAGCATCATTACGTGTGTGCCGGTCCCGCAACCAAGATCCAAGACGGAGGTCGACGACCCGTCGCCAAAACGCGCCAATAGCAGCTCGACTGCATCGCACTCCGAACTATAGTTCTTGTCACCGTACAGGGCGTCGTACTGCCGTGCATAATCGTTGCCAAAAACCGGCGTCATGAGAGTACCTGGCGCACGGCCTCGCATACATGATCCATCTGCCCTTCCGTGAGAGCAAGTCCCGAAGGCAGATAAAGCCCTTGCCGTGAAATGCGCTCCGAGACCGGATACTGCTCCCCGGAGAACAGTCCGCGGTTGAGCAACACCGGCTGTTCGTGCATCCCAAGGAAAAACGGGCGAGTGTCCACACCCTCCGCCCGAAGCCGCTGCGCAAACTCTACGGCGTCCATTCCCGTATCGTCGTGAATCACCAGCCCATACATCCAGTAGACCGACCGGGCCCATGGCATTTCTGTCGGTAGCTGTAGCCACGGCAGGCCACTCAGCCGCTCCGTGTAGCGCTGCCCCATCCAGCGTTTGCGGGCAACGATTTCGTCAATGCGCTCCACCTGAGCCACGCCGATTGCGGCTTGCATATTGGTCAAGCGAAAATTGTGCCCCAGTTCCGTGTGCAGGAATCGCTGTTCACTTCGAAACGACAGATTGCGGAGACTCTTCAAGCGCTCGGCAACCGTGCCATCATTTGTCAGCACCATTCCCCCTTCACCGGTGGTGATGAGTTTGTTGGCGTAGAAGCTGAACGTGCTCAAGTCGCCCAATCCTCCACATCGCCGCCAGACCGGGCTCGGACCGTCGTGGCCACTGAGGTACTCGGCACCGTGCGCTTCGGCAGCGTCCTCGATCACTACTAAGCCGTGCCGCTTGGCAATCGCCAGTACGGGATCCATATCCACCGGATGGCCGTAAATATGTACCGGCATGATCGCCCGAGTACGCGGTGTGATGCGCGCCTCGAGCTGCGCGACATCCAGACAGTAGGTGCTCGGATCGACATCAACGAGCACCGGCACTGCCTCATTGTATAGCACCGCCAGCACACACGAAATAATTGTGAAGGACGGGAGAATCACCTCGTCATCGGGCTTGAGGTTCAGCGATTCAACGGCGATTTGCAGTGCGGTCGTGCCGTTGCTCACGGCAATACCGTGTTGCATGCCACAATATGCGGCCCAATGTGCCTCGAATTCCTCGATGAACCGGCCGGCAGAGGATATCCACCCCGTGCGCACACACTCCTCGACGAACTCCATTTCCCGTCCAGTAAGGAGCGGCTCGTTGACCGGAATCATCGCTAAAACCGCTCCTTCTCTTCCAGGCCCGTATATGGCCCTTGCTTGATTTCAAGAAAGACAGTGTCTTCCAGCATCCGGAAACCGTGTCCTCCTCCGACCATAAGCATGATATCGCCGGCCTGTAACTCACGGGTGGCGACCAGTTCGCGGTCGTCGCTATAGATATCCATGAGGCACCGCCCGTTGCGCAACACGAGCACTTCTGAGGTCCCGATGAGTTGGCGATGCAGCGGAATGTGCACGTGGCGGGCAATTTCACCACCCGCGGGATACACGACAAAACCCACCTGCTGCTTGAACTCGGGCGGCGTCAGGAATGTCGTCTGTGACGGCACGAGTCCGGCACGAATGATGTAGGCCAGCGGCTGATCGCCGTGCATTACCTTTTCGACGTGTTCCATTTCTCATTCTCCACTCGACGTAGACTTCACGCACAGGGTAAGCCAGATTCCTTCGCACGTAGCGGCCCCATGGCGCGCGGCGCGTCCGGCCTCACCGCACGCCTATAGTTCAACCATAACCCACGTCACGGCTCTGTCCAGATGACTTGCGTAGGCTTTGTGCCCGCACTCAATCCACATGCGGGCGGAGTGTTCCAGTATTCCGCCACCATGATGGCGATGCTGTCCGATATTGCGCGGGCGGACACTAGCCTCGACCTGGTAGCGCTCCTTCCTGATGATAACGTGATTCCGGCTGAGTTAGCTGGGAGCAAATGGCGCTCCGCCCCTCGCGAGTTGCCCACCGGCCCAATTCGGGAACAGATGCGGAGGCTTATCGGCGAAGGGCCGCACCGACAGGCATGGCGATGGATTCGCGATGAGGTCAACCAGCACGGTAACCGCCAATCGCAGACCCGCGACCTTGATGCATTTGTCCGCCGGGATGCACTTGCACAGTGGTGGCGACGGCAGGGGATTGAGCGCATGATCTACCCCCAACCGCAAGCCCTTGCCTTTGAAACGGGATTGCCCTACGCGGTCGCCGTTCACGATCTGCAGCATCGTCTGCAGCCTGAGTTCGCCGAAGTGTCGGCGAACGGCGAATGGGCAAGACGGGAATTCATACTGCGCAATTGTTGCCGTCAGGCCACGCAAATTCTTGTCGATTCCGATCTTGGCAAAGAGCATGTGCTCTTTTTTTACGGCCCGTACGGCGTAACCGAGCGTCAGGTTCAGGTCCTTCCCTTCCTGCCGTCCAGCAGGCTCCCAAGCGATGTCTCCGTTGCCCGAAAAATGGAGGTGAGGCAACAGTACGGCATTCCGGATCGATATGTACTATACCCCGCACAGTTTTGGCCGCACAAGAACCACCTGCGTATCGTCGAAGCTCTTGAACAGATAAAGCGGGTACACGGCCTTTGTATTCCCGCTGTTTTTTGTGGCTCCCACACCGGCACACAACGCGAGCACCATTTTCAGTTACTGATGACAATGGCTAGACAGTGTGGCGTGGCTGACCAGATCCACGTCCTTGGGTACATTCCTGACGATAAACTTGCCGCGCTGTATGCGGGCGCAACGGCCCTTGTGATGCCGACCTTTTTTGGGCCTACCAACATTCCCGTGATTGAGGCATGGGCGTTGCGCTGCCCTGTCCTCACATCGGACATCCCGGGGATTCGCGAACAGGCTGGGGACGCCGCGGTGCTTGTTGATCCGCGCATGGTAGACGCCCTTGCCCTGGGAATTCAGCGCCTATGGACGGACGAATCGTTACGGCAGGACCTGATGACCCGGGGTCAACAGCGGCTGGGAACATATAACGTTGCTGACTACCAGCAGCGTCTTGGCACAGCACTGCGAGCCCTACGGGGTTGAATCCGCCGATGACGGTGCACCAACTAGAGTCGAAACGGCACAATGGGGATCGGCATCTGGGTCACCACAGGTTGCACCAGCATTTGCTCGCGTAGCGCCTGCAGATGCAAGGCGCGCCCCATCATCACATGATAGCTGTGCGCCGCGATGCCCAGTCCTACCATGGACCAGAGGAAGGTTCCGGTTGGCCCGGTGAACACATCGCCAATCGGTAGGACGGAAATAAGCGCGACAGATGTAGCTCGCGCCGAATTCGCGAACGAATCCTTGCGTGGCTCGGTGAACCGAAACGCCTGTACCACCAAAGTACAGATGCCAAGGAAAAACAGCGTTCCTCCGGGCCACCCAAGCACATAGAACACTTCGAGGAAACCGTTATCGAGCGACCGCACGCCCTGATTGCCGCGGAGTTTTACCGCGCCCCCTATCGTGCCGAGTCCGTTGCCTTCGGCCGACTCGACGATCCCGCTCGCCGTCCCTTGCGAGAACTCCACGCGCTTTATGAAACTGTTGTCCGATCGGAGATTCGTCAGGGTATTGAGTCGCGGCAGAATCGTGTTCTTGAACTGCGGTGTGGCCGCAAACGGCAACGCCAGCAATGCAATCGCCAGCATAGTGAGTGTGCGCTTCGGCAGACGGATAATGGGCTGAGAGAACTGTGAGACGATGAGCCCGATAACGAATGCGATCCACACCGCCCGCGTACGGGTGAGCAGCAGCGCGAGTGCCCCGATCGCTATCGCCGGATAGCGTAGCCAGCCTTTCGACGGAAGCAGTACGATCATCCCGCTCAGCAAAAACGCGGCGTACGGTCCCGGCGTATTGAGAGTGCCAAACACACGCACCAGTAGCGGAAGTGGAGGCCCGAGACTTTTCAAGTCCGCGTTGCGCATCCAAGTGCTATCCCAAATCGGCAATCGAAGAAACTGATACACGCCATAGGCGGCGAGCAACGGCAAAGCAATCGCATAGGCCCGACGCACTGAAACCATCAACTCAGGATACGAACGCCACGACGCGGCGAGAAAAATCCCGAACGTGATAGGCGCGAGCCACGTCAGCAGTGAATACGATGCCGCGAAAAGACTGGAATTGATAATGCCGACAAAGTAGCCGTACGCGAGGGCGGTCAGCACCAGGAGAAAAGGCGCAAACAATATGCCACGTAATTCGCGACCATAGCGCGCCAATAATAGCAGGCCCAACATGGACACCATCGGTGGAGCGAGCAGGCTGGGATTCGTCGGGTTCCAGCCATGGCGCAAGTCAAGAACGCGACGAATAAACGGCGTGATAAACCAGAGCCACAGCGTGAAACTCGCGTACGTCGCCGGACGGCGGAAGATCAAAACGAGGCCGGTCAACGTGGCAATCACCACGTAGATGATCGACGCGAGTCGGCCACCGACACCGGCCAGCAATAGCACGGTGACCATCACAAACAGGGCAACGATTGCCCGCGCAGTCGTCACCCCGCCTGGTGCGGACGCACTTGGCGTAGCCGGCGCCACTTGCGTAGGACCGCGAGAAAGTGAACGCGGCACCGCGATCGGCTTTGCGGGAGCGGCTGTCACAAAGGGGCGAGCCTTAGGGCTCGCGTCGCCGCGACCCGGAGTGTCTCGACGGCACCGCCTTCTCCCGCAACCGGCGACGCATGCGACGCCGGCCTGAGACCGCCGCATACGCCAATAGACTGATGGCGATGGTCGAGGCAGTGCCGTGCGCGAACAAACTGAACGGTGCCAGTGTCGACTCCGGAGGTGCCACAGGTGCGGTGCTGGCGCGGAACGTTTTCATTCCATTCAGCGATTGCAGCATCGAAAGATCGACGCCAAACATCGCCGTCGGAAGCGTAGACGTGAATCCCGACGACAGCGTCGGATCACTCGCCCGAAACACAAACATGACTGACAACCACAGACCGATCATCAATAGAGTGCTCAAATAAAGCAACCGCGACGTAATCCCGCGACGGCGCGTGCGCTTGCGGCGTCCGGACCATGGCTGGTCCAGCAACCACCAGAACATCAGCGACACCGCAAGGGTGATACCGAATACGAGCGGTGCAACCAGTAACTCGATGGCGAACAGCGCTAGTCCGGCAATAGTCGCCGCGCTGAACTGCCCCGAGGATGGCAATCCCTCGGCGCCGGTGTCGAATAAATCAGGGACGACGTCAGGAACTGGCCGATCATCAACCATCGGACGTCCGGCTGGACTCACGCGGAATCGGTCAACGGGCATAGTCATAGTAGTAACCGTAGCCGAGCCGGTAACGAGAACTCCGGCGAAACTCTACGTCGTTGAGAATCGTGCCTGCCAGCGTCACGTTAACATTCCGCAACTGCTGCACGGCGAACTTCAGTTCATCGCGATCGGTCTTGTCGGCGCGGGCCACAAGCAACAATGCGTCTGCATGGGCGCCAATTAATGCGCCATCCGTAAACAGATTCAAAGGCGGCGTATCAATGAGCACGTAGTCGTATTGTGCGCGGAGTCGCTCGAACAACGGCTGCAGGCGTCCGGCAACGAGCAAATCGGCAGGATTCACACTCGGAGCACTCCCGAGTGGAAGAACATCAAGCGTGCCACCGCCTTCCATCTGTACGCGCCGAATACACTCGCCCGGTGACGCCTGTCCATACATCAAATCGAAAAACCCCGGCGCCGGTGGAATTCCAAAAACATCGTGGACGGTGCCGCGGCGCGTTTCCGCGTCGATTAAAATCACGCGTTGCCCCTGATGGGCAAGTGTGACAGCAAGATTGACAACCGTCGTTGTTTTCCCATCGCCAGGTAATGCGCTCGTGATGACAATGACGTGCGGCGGATTCGGCGGCGTCAGGTAGTTCAAGTTTGTCCGCAACGTGCGATACGCCTCAGCCGCCGGCGTCTGATATTCACGCCCTGCTGCTGGCCGCGATTCGTCGCCGTCCTTGGGAGGCGGCAATCGATATCCCACGCTTCGCGCCTGTTGCTGCAGGTTGGGAATAATTCCCACCACGGCGACACCAACAATCGTCGCGAGGTCCTGTTCCGTTCGAATGGTCGTATCGAGCCAGTCACGCAAGAACGCAACGACCATTCCGACTACAAGTCCGGAGAATATCGCAACCGCGAAAATGAGTGTCGTGCTGTTGCCACCCTGTTGGCTCGGCTGGACGGCTTCATCCAGGACGGTTGCGGTCGAATCCTGCACCGCCGCCTGAATCTCGGATTCCTTCAACCGCCCCTGCACCAACCCGATCATCTCTTCTACGATGCGGCGGTTCCGTTCTAATTTTGAATATTCGATATACTGCTCAGGCACGTGTTTCATCGCCGCATCGTTCTTGGCAATACGGGGCGCCAGCGCCGACAGTTGACGATCGATGTTCGTTACGAACGTCACAGTACGGTCGCGGATCAGATCCTGCGACTCGTGAATCCGTTTGTCGAGATTTTTGATGTCCGAAGTACTGCTGGTATACCGTTGTAGTAGCAGCGCGCGTTCGTGGATGAGGGCGTCGTATCGCTCCACTTCGCCGCCGGCAACGCCATTACTTTTGAATTCTGGCGTCGACATCACCTGCTTGAGAAACTGATCGCGCGCCACCAGCGTGTCTGGGTTACGCAGTGGCTCCAACGCCCGTAGCAAACTTTCCCGCTGCGATTCAAGCTCGCGCTTCAGGGTCTGCAACGTTTGCATCTCCTGTGCGAGCGTTGCCTGTTCCTGCATGACTGACGCAATGCCCTCTTTCTCCAGGTATTGGCGAATCTTTGCCTCGGCATCACCAACATCCGCATTTAACGTGGCAAGCTGCCGCTGCATAAAGTCGACGGAGTTGCTCGCGCCACTCGTATTCAGTGACATCCTTTCGCGTACAAATGAATGCGCCACCATGTTCGGGATGTCGCGCACTAAAATGGAATCTTTTCCAGAATAGGAAATACTCAGGACATTCGCATCCTTGTTCGTCGGCGTTACAGAGATCGTTCCGCGCAACGCTTCCGCAGTTTCAATCCGTGGCGCGACCGACAGCGTCATATGGTCAAGCGCCCGTCCGCCCGCAGTGAGCAAGACCGATCCACGAATCAGCTTGAGCCGGCCCGAGTCCGGATACACACCGAGCAAGGAATCCTGTGGCTGTAGGCGCACCTCGCGACCGCCGTCGACTTTCACAATGACATACGTTTCTGACGGCGCATCAGAGTCCATCTTCGCGTTCTGGATATACCGACTACGCACCGAAACCGGAGGACGCGCTACACCCACGCGCAGGCCAAGCGAATCAACGACTTCGGCGGCCAGTTTGCGACTGGTAATTATTTCCGACGCCATGGCCAACGACGACGTGTTGTCCGGCCCAAAGTACATTTGCGCCATACTGTTAGTGCTACGCGTCTTGTCGTCGAGTTTGACGGTGGCGGCCGCCTGATACGTTGGCTCAATGCGACGGGCCGCGACGACAGCCGCGGCCATGGCGAGCCCAATGCAGACGACGATAATCCATGCGCTGCGCGCAATTGTCTGCCACGCGCGACGAAGATCCAGTTCTTGATTTGGTTCGGCGAGTGCCGATTGCAGTGACGGAAGCGTTTCCACGAATGGCCTGGATTATCTGGATAAGACAAGAACTAACGAGAACAACGACAATACGGCACCGACCAGAATCGTGAACGCTGTAAAGTTTTGCGCATTGCGTCCCAAGAACGAGTCGTCACGGACATAAATCGCATCACCATGCCGGATGTCTATAGAACCCAATCGTGTCGGTCCCTGCATCACATACTGGATGCCGTCGGCCTTTTGCAAAAAGATTGTCGCCGTGGATCCGCCCGCACTGGGACCGCCGCCTTTGGCAACCAATCCCAACAGCGTCGTGCCGGCATCCACCGCATAGATGCCGGGACTGCGCACCTGACCGGTAAGCACCATATCCCGTGTAAACGTTGCGTCGAGCGCGACGTCGACAATCAGCTTTCCGTAGCGCGCGGCCAGTAACAGCTGCAGCGAATCAGCGCTGAGGCCGAGCACGTCCACTCGACCCAGCCCCGGGAAATAGGCCTGACCGCCGGAGGTGACCGTGGTCTCGCCTGATAAATCGGGCTCGCGATAAACCCGAACTTTTATTTGATCGCCGACCTCCACGCGCCACACGGGCACGACCGCGGTCGGTACCGGGGAAATGAATGTTTCGGCGTTGCGCGTTGTGCAACCCGACAACAGGAAGGCGACCGCGACAACACATGCCGCAGCTACGCGATGGCGAAACACGGTCATTCGCTGAAATCCGTCGTGTGATGTATTCGTGCGCGGGATGCCCCGCGCACGCGATTCAAACCCTAAACGATCTATAGTTGCACCCGTCACCGCAACCTCGTTCTTGTTGTCTGATCGAAGGTCACTCAAAATGCCCCCTTCATACTCAGGACCGCCGGTACGGTGCGCACCAAAATCGAGAAATCCCGCCACACCGTCCATCCGCGGATATACCGCGATTCGAGACGTACTACATCTTCGAAGCTCCGGACCGTATTGCGGCCGCCCACCTGCCACGGCCCGGTCATTCCGGGCAACACCTCGAACCGTATAAAATGGTGCGGCTGATACCGTTCGACTTCCGATGGCAATGCCGGCCTGGGCCCAACTAATGACATCTCACCACGCAGTACATTCAGCAACTGCGGCAATTCATCAAGCGATGACCGCCGAAGAAACACACCGATCGGCGTTGTGCGTGGGTCGCGTGCCATCTTGAACAGCGGGTCGGCGGAATACACATTCGCTTGCTCTAGTCCCGCTTGTTGCCCTTCGGCGTCGTGCACCATCGTTCGAAACTTGATCATCCAGAACTCATCGCCCCCCAGCCCCACCCGCAACTGCCGAAAGAACACCGGACCGCGCGAGGTTACCGCGACCGCCAAAGCGGCGAATGCCCACAACGGCAAGAGTAGCACAAGTCCAAATAGCGCGCCAAATACATCGACGAACCGCTTGACGACCAGTTGCGAACCCACCAGTGCTGGGCGCGACAGGAGCGATAACGGTTCGGCGCGACGAAGAACAAAACTCGGCTCGTCCAGTTCTCGGAACGCCGCTCGGCGTGTCGCATACACACTGGCGCCGGCGCTCGAGGCGGTGATCATGACAGACTGTAGCGCCGCATCAGAGAGTGTACCGACAAGAATAATCGTGTCAGCATCGGACTCCGCCAACGCGTCGTAGAGTTCGTGTGTTCGCTCCGATACGCCCATCGGCAATTCGTCCGTCAGGACAAATACGGGCATCGGTGTGCGGCCACTATCGACACGCTCAAGAGAGAGCCGTTCCACATCCACTGCCGGCCCCACCAAAAGTGTTCGCGACGACTCCAATCGCCGCGGATCCAAAGACTGAAGTGCGTCGGCGATACCTCGCCGCTGAAGAACCATGATTGCCCATGTCGCCGCGAGCACACCGCCAATTAGCAACCAGCGGACTCGGAGATCGGCGCCGAACACTTCCGCCCACCGCGGAAGTACCAAGCCGAGTAACAAACCGGCGGCAATCCGTGAGGCGTGGTGTTGACGTTCGGTGTCCGCATAACTACGGGTCAGATACAGGCAGAAAATGAGCGATGTCACCCGTCGGACAAGCGCCACCGGATTTTGCGGGATAAGACCGCGCAAAAACCCTGCACTTTCGCTGTCCAGCTTTGCCACGAAGGAATCCAGTGGCAACATCGCCAATAGCGAAAAGATCGCCGCCAAAGTGACCACATCGGCAGCCAATAAAATCGATCCGTAACTGAATTCACGCCAGAAACGCCGGCGTTGCAACGCCAGCGCCCGATGCCGCAGACCCAATGTTGTGAAATGTTCCGGCATGGCGGGAGTCACGATTGCCTTAGCTATTCGTCTTTCTAATGTTAACCATGCCGATCGCACTCCGGCGGCGTGGCTCAATTGTGCCTGAAGTTGCCCGTTCGGCATCATAGAAGCAAAGAATAACGGACTGGACAGTTTTCAACCAGTGTTTATATTTGTACAGTTGTGGTATAATTGAGTCAAGCGCCATCGCCCGTCGTCCTCAATTGCATATTCATCAAATTGTCGTTTACGCCACGCCTTGACCACGAGCTCTCAGCGTGAAATCCGCGCTTCAAGCTCCCCACTACGAGAAGAGCAGCCAATTGTCGAACGCTAGCACGTCTGATGAACGGCGTTTTCGGCCTGCTGCGGCTCCGGCCGAAGTCGAACAGCTCCGACAATTCCTGGTCGAAGCTATTGAACGGGGTGCCACTGATATTCACGTCCGGGCTGGTGATCTTGTATACGCGCGTGTCGGCGGGCAACTCATACCGCTCAAAACGCCACAGCTAACGGCGGTGAGCACGCTCGAAATGGTCACACACATTCTCGGAACGTCGTCTAGTGCGCCGTTGATCGATGATGTGCGCGACTACTCCGGACCGTGGAGTGCACCGGGGATCGCCCGTTTTCGTGTGAGCATCCTCCGACAACGATCCAGCTTCGCCATAGTCTTGCGGGTCATTCCCGATGTGTTGCCGTCTTTGGCAACGCTCGGCATTCCGCCCCAGATTGGAGCAGCGGCCCTCAACGAATTCGGCCTCATTTTTGTGACTGGTGTTCCGGGATCCGGACGCGGCAATACGATGGCCGCGCTCATTCACCATCTCAACACGTTTTCGCCGCGCCGCCGACACATCGTATCCATAGAACAGGCGATCGAGTTTTTGCACAAGAACGACAAGTGTGCCATCACGCAACGCGAAGTGGGTATCGACACCGACAGCTTTGCCGATGGCATGCGCGCCGCACTTGAGCAAGACGCCGACGTGATCGTGGTCGGCGAAATGAACGAACCAGAAATTATTGAACTGGCGGTGCGCGCCGCCGAAGCTGGCCGCCTCATCATCGGAAAAATGAGCACGCCCGACGCGACCAGCGCACTCCGTTTGTTTTTCGCCGGTCTGCCAAGCGATCAACAGGACGCCGCACGCCTGCACGTCACCGAAATGCTTCGTGCGATCATGGCACAACGACTCCTCCCGCGCGCCGACGGACAGGGTCGCGTCCTCGCTGCGGAATGCCTATTGATGACGCCGCTCGTACGTGATGTGCTTGGCGATCCGGGCCGACTCAGCGAAATCCGTCAATCCCTTGCCGACGGACGGGCGGAATATGGCACGCAAACTTTTGACCAAAACCTTGCCGACCTGGTGATTAGCGGACAGGTCTCGTTCGAAGTGGCGTTGACCCTCGCCACAAACTCTCTCGATTTCGAACTCCAACTTCGCGGACTGCGACGCTAGTTAGTCGCCGGGCCGCCAAGCTTGATCGAGCAGGCGCGCCCACAACGGGCGCGCCTGTTCTGTTTGCGACGTCTCGATTGGCGGCACCGGAAGCGGCGGCTCCCCCGCGAGCAGCCGCGCTGGGTTCACTGTCGCCAACAGTTCAGCGTGTTCGGAGAGCCCGGCAGCGACAAGCGCAGTCACGAATCTTCGGACCCCGGGCTCGCCGCGCGCATGATAGTCGCTCGAGACATAGTCGGCCCAGCCACGCGCGAGAATCGCCTGCGCATATTCCGCCGCTGTCCGCCCGTAATCGCCGAACAATGACCCCGCGTTCACCTGCAACAATCCACCGGCCGCACGGAACTTCGCGAGCGTCGAAAGTTGCTCATCGAGATTACGGTAACGCTCCGGATGCGCGATAATCGCCGTCCATCCGCTGTGACGCAGCGCGGTAACTGCATACTCGGCATTCAGCGGCGGAAATCGCAGCGACGGAAACTCCACCAATGCGAATACGGTACCGGCCAAGCGGAGTCGTGAATCCGAAAGATCCGGATTAGGAACATCCAACATCACTTCCACTCCGCGTTCCATTCGCATCGCCGATCCATGGCGCGCGGCATCTTCGGTGACGACAGACTCTAACGCAGACCAGCCAGCGTCGAGCTCTGCCAATCGCTCTTCCAGTCTGGCTGCGTCGTGTGTCAGCGATCCCGTAAAGTGCGGAGTGGTGATAATCTGTCGCACGCCCTCAGCGCGAAAATGGTCGAGCGCCAGAGCGGCATCAGACGGAGTTTGCGCGCCATCGTCCACCCCAGGCATCAGGTGGTTATGAAAATCAGTGAAGGTGCTAGTGGTAGTCACGCCGTGTGCAATTATTCCGGCGCGTCGAGACTGCGCCAGACATACCAACTCGCTACGGTGCGATGCGGCGCCCACTTCGCACCGATTTTCTGCAATTTTTCAGGCGTTGGCAATTTCCGCATGCGTAACATTTTTTGAACGC
>JANYKA010000175.1 GCA_025358315.1 Gemmatimonadota bacterium
GCGCAGCTCGTAGCCGGCGCGGGTGCGAAAGAGAAACCATGCGAGGGCGGCGGTGATCACGGCGACGATCACTACTGTCCAATTTGCGGCCGAACCGTGGAACACGCTGAAAGTGCCGGCGAGCCGTGCCACGTTTCCGGCGTGTATCTCAGGCGTATGGAGCGTCTCCGGCACATGCAGCTTCGCCGAGATCACATAGTTGAGCAGCGCCAGCACGATGAAATTCAACATGATCGTCACGATCACTTCGTGTGCGCCAAACTTTGCTTTGAGGGTCCCGGGTACCGCGCCGACGGCGCCGCCCGCGGCACACGCGGCGATCACGCACAAGGGAATGGCAACGAATGCCGGCGTGCCCGATGGCAATAGAAGTCCGACGAGCGCCGCGCCGAACCCACCGGCGGCGAGTTGGCCTTCGGCGCCAATATTGAATAGCCCCGCACGAAGACCGATGGCGACCGCCAGTCCGGTGCAGGCGAGCGTCGTTGCCTTGTAAAGTACCTGACCAAACCCATACCAGTTGCCCCACGTCCCTTCGAGCAGCAGTCGCCACACCGCGCCGGGCGCTTGGCCATAGGCAATGATCAGCAGATCGCCGACAACGAATGCGACGACCAATGCCATGAGCGGTGGCAATACCGATTCTTCGAGCATCGTTCGCATCCGGGCGTTCACGCGGCCACCTCACGCTTCGCGCCGGTCATATACGGGCCGAGCACTTCTTCACTGGCTTCCGCGCGGGCGAGCACCGCGACGAACCGTCCGCCGTACATCACGGCGATACGATCGCTGAGCGTCAGTACCTCCCGCAGATCGGCCGACACCAACAGCACGGCCTTGCCGGCGTCCCGGGCTTTTCGCAATTCACCATGGATGAACTCGATGGCTCCGACATCGACGCCGCGCGTCGGCTGCGCGGCAAGCAACGTTGTGAAAGTGCGCGACAGTTCGCGTGCGATGACAATTTTTTGTTGGTTGCCGCCGGAGAGTGCGCGCGCTGGCAACGATGCGTCAGTCGGTCGAATATCGTACGCGGCAATTTCTTTCTGTGCGTGCGCGGCAATGCTCGCCGCGTCGAGGACGCCAGCATGCGTGAAGTGTTGCTGCTGGCCGAGGATCAAGTTATCGGCGATCGAATAGTCCAGAATAAGTCCACGGCGGTGCCGATCTTCGGGGATATGTGACAATCCCGCCTCACCGCGGGCGCGCACGCTCAACGCGGTAATGTTTGTGCCATTGAGCAGGATGCTTCCGTGCGTGGCGCCCCGTAATCCTGCAATCGCTTCGAGGAGTTCGGTTTGTCCGTTACCTTCAACGCCGGCGATTCCAAAGATCTCGCCAGGCATGACAGCAAACGAAACGTCATTCACCGCTCGCTCCACCCGCGATCCGCGCACGATCAGGTTCCGTATGTCCAACGCCGGCGGTGCTCCACGCCGTTCGCGGCTCGCTGCAACCTGCACGGCCAGTGAGACTTCCCGGCCGACCATCGCCCGCGCAATTCCTTCCGGCGAGGTTTCCCGTGTCGCCAGCTTGGCCACCGTCTCGCCCTGCCGCATGACCGTAATTCGCTCGGAAATATCCATCACTTCATCGAGCTTGTGCGTGATCAGAATGATTGTCGCGCCGCCATCGCGCAGTTGGCGCAACACGTTCCACAGTTCGGTCACTTCCGGCGGCGAGAGCACGGCCGTCGGTTCATCCAGCAAAAGAATTCGTGCGCCGCGGTACAAGGTCTTGAGAATCTCAACGCGCTGCGCTTCGCCAACGGAGAGATCCGCCACCAGCCGGTCGGCGGGCACGATCAGCCCGCTCTGTTGGCAGAGGCGTTCGACGTCCTGAATGGCCCGTGCGCGATCGAATGTTCCAACACTCACCGGCTCGCGCCCGAGCACGACGTTCTCGGCGACCGTGAGCGTTGGCACGAGCATAAAGTGCTGGTGCACCATTCCCACACCGGCAGCGATCGCTTCGGCCGTATTCCATCCGGTAACATCGCGGCCGCCAACGGCAACCGTACCGGCATCACTCGGAAACATTCCACTCAATACTTTCATGAGCGTGGATTTTCCCGCGCCATTCTCGCCGACAAGCGCGTGGATCTCCCCGGTCCGCACCTCGAGATTTGCCCCGCGATTGGCGAGCACGGGGCCGAATCGCTTATCGATCGCGGTCATTCGCACGGCCGGTGCGGCGACCATTGGAGTGCTCAACGGGAACTCGGCACAATGATGCGGCCCGCAATAATATCGGCTCGGAGTAACTCGAGACGGGCCCGCACCGCATCGGGGATCAATGCTTTGTTGTGCTCGTCGTACACATAGGCGACGCCATCCTGCGCGAGCCCGAACTGGTGGATGCCACCTTTGAACGTGCCGTCTTTCACCCGTTTGATCGAATCAAAAACGGCGTTGTCGACGCGCTTCACCATTGAGGTGAGGACGTGGCCCGGCGCTTCATTAAATTGATCGGCATCCACGCCGATGCCAAATTTATTCAGCGATCGTGCGGCTTCGAACATGCCGAGACCTGTAGAGCCGGAGGCGTGATAAATGACATTCACGCCCTGCTGGTACTGGCTCAGGGCCAGCTCTTTGCCGCGCCCCGGATTGCGGAACGCTTCCGGCGTGACGCCGGCGTACTGAGCGATCACTTCACAGTCCGAACACACCTGCTTCACGCCGGCACGGTAGCCGGCTTCGAATTTGTGAATTAACGGCGAATCCATTCCTCCGATAAATCCAAGTTTTTTGGAGCTTCCGACGAGCGCGGCCATCGCCCCGACAAGAAATGATCCTTGTTCTTCGCGAAATTTCAGGGCGGCAAGATTGGCCGGCGGATCGATTGGCTTTCCATCCTTTCCAATCGACACGGCATAATCAACGCCGGCAAAATTCACATTCGGATATTCTTGTGCGAGTTCTGTCAGGTCGTCGGTGAAAATAAATCCGACGCCGATGACGAGCTTCATTCCTTCGGCCGCGAGCAATCGCAGGCCGGCCTCGCGGTCCGAACCCTCACCGGGTTCGACGAAACGCACCCGGGCACCGAGTTCCTTGACGGCGCGCGCGGCACCGATGTACGCACCGTCATTAAACGACTTATCGCCCCGGCCGCCAAGGTCAAAGACGATACCGATATCGAGACCGTCCCCGGTCGGTGTGACGGTCGCGCCAGCAGGCCGCACGAACAGCAATGCGACGTGGACGGCCAGCAACACGCCAATGAAGGCGAAGAATTTGCGCATGAAGGAGATAGAATCGCCCGTGGAACAGCCTTCGGCAAGACGCCAGCTCCGCCGTGGGCCGCCGGACTACCGGTGCGAGCCTTCAACTATCTTAATGACGTGCCCGACCGCCTCCGCACCCGCTTTTTGGTCATCGGTTCCGGCGTTGCCGGCCTCCATACCGCGTGGCGCGCGTCGGAGCAGGGTGAGGTGTTTGTGCTCACCAAGCGCTCGCTGTTCGACAGCGCAACTGCCTATGCTCAGGGCGGCATTGCCGCAGCGCTGGGTGCCGGCGATTCCGCCGAGCTCCATCGCAAAGACACGCTGGCCGCCGGTGCGGCCCTCTGCGATGCGGCCGCCGTGGAGGTGCTGGTGGCTGAGGGGCCTCAACGGGTTCGCGAACTGGCGTCTATGGGAGCCAAGTTCGATGTGGATTCGGTGACCGGGCGTCTTTCACTGGGAAAAGAGGCTGCACATTCCAGAAAGCGGATCGTCCACGCCCGCGGTGACCAGACGGGCCACGAAGTGGCGCGCGCGCTCATTGAACGTGTGCGCTCCACTCCGCAGATCACGGTGCTCGAGCGGGCGCGGGCTCTTGATTTGATTGTCGTCGGGGGGCGCTGCGTAGGTGTCAAAGCGAGCATATCGGGGCGTGCGGTCGAGATTATCGCCGATGCAACTGTGATCGCGACGGGCGGCAGCGGCCAACTCTACCGCTATACCACGAATCCCGACGTCGCCACTGGTGACGGATACGCGATCGCCCATCGCGCCGGGGTGACGCTCGCAGATATGGAGTTCGTGCAGTTCCATCCGACAGCGCTCAATACGCCGGAGAATCCGCTGCAACTCATATCCGAGGCGGTTCGCGGTGAGGGTGCGATTCTCGTGAATGATCGCGGCCAGCGTTTTATGACCCGGCGTCATCGCTTAGCCGAGCTGGCACCACGCGACATCGTGGCCCGCGAAATTTTCCGCGAACAGCAGGCGGGCCATACTGTATTTCTTGACGCGAGAAAAATCGGGCGCAGTTTTGCGCGCCGGTTTCCCGGCATCTACCACATTTGCCTGGCCCGCGGCATCGATCCACGGAAGGACAAAATCCCGGTCACTCCGGCGGCCCACTATATGATGGGTGGTATCGTCACCGATCTTGCCGGGCGTTCCAGTCTCGAACGCCTCTATGCTTGTGGCGAAGTGAGTTGCACTGGTGTACACGGAGCGAATCGCCTTGCGTCAAATTCATTGCTGGAGGGGCTCGTATTCGCGGAGCGGGTTGCCCGCGATATGGTCTCGATGCCGAAGCTGGCGCGTGCCCCCAAAGTGGCACCGTGGACCGTGCCGCCGTTGCGGGACCGTGGCGCGGCTCAGGTCGCCGCCGACGCCATCCGCGAGTTGATGTGGACCGATGCGGGCATCCACCGCACTGCAAAGGGCTTGCGCCATTGCATCGATCAACTCGGCGGCATCGCGTCGCGGCTCCCGCCCGGTGCAACAGAAGAGCGGAATATGGTCGAAACAGCACTGCTGATTGCCGAGGCGGCGCTGATGCGAAAGGAGAGCAGGGGTGGGCACTTCCGCAGCGATTTTCCGCGGGAAAAACGCAAATGGAAGGGTCGGCACATTCAATGGTAGGAATGTCATAAGTGAACAATTTGCGGTTCGAAACGTATGTATAGTTAACTATGACATCCCTTCGCTTGACCTTGCTCGCGTTCGTGCCAATCGCATTGGCAGCGGCGCCGGCCTATGCCCAGCAGCAGTGGGGCGGTGGCGGCATCGGCGCGTCTGCTACGCCAGAGCAGCGACTGGCGAATTCACGCGTTTGGGTGCGACGGCGCATGCGGGTGTTTTCCGTGTTGCCCTCCGTGCATGACACGTTGCACGCGCCGCGTGCGACCGGCGGTGACTGGAATGGCTCGCAACCGCAATGGGGCGGTTCGCCACCGGCGGCGGCGCGTCCGCAGCAAGCCACCCCACAAGCGTACATCCCGACGGTGGTGGCTGGAACGGCGACAATTCCGACGATGTCGACGTACGATCCGGCAACCGTTCGTGCTCATTACATGCAGCGGTTCAGCCGGCCGTAGCCCGAGGTTGGGTGCCTCCCGACGATCTGGCGCGCTGGCTATCATACAACAATGGCCTCTCCCGCCAAACCACAGCCTCAAAACGCTGATCTGCACAATGAGATACGGCGCCTCGCCCGCCAGAAGAACGCGGTAATCCTCGCCCACAATTACGAACGTCCGGAAGTGCAGGATGTCGCCGACTTTGTTGGCGACTCGCTTGGACTTTCCCGTGAAGCGGCAAGAACTGCAGCGGATGTGATTGTCTTTTGCGGTGTGCACTTCATGGCGGAAACCGCCGCAATTCTCTCGCCGGGCAAAACGGTGCTGTTGCCGGACCTTGCCGCCGGATGTTCACTGGCGGCGACGATCGACGCAGCGCAGTTGCGGGCGTGGAAGGCGGAGCATCCCGGTGCCGTGGTGGTGTCATACGTGAATACGACGGCGGAAGTAAAAGCCGAGAGCGACTATTGTTGCACGTCAGGGAACGCGGTCGACGTGGTGAATTCAATTGCCGCCGACCAGGAGATTCTATTTCTCCCGGACATGTTCCTGGGTGCGCACGTGCGCCGCGTGACCGGGCGCGAGAACTTTCACGTGTGGATGGGCGAATGCCACGTCCACGCGGGAATCAGCCCGGAAAACATTCGCCTGCAGCGGTCGCTACATCCGGGAGCCGAGTTTCTCGTACATCCGGAATGCGGCTGTGCGACGAGCGTTGTCGAGGCGTTGTCGGCCGGCGACGTCGATCCTGAACACGCGCACATCCTGTCGACCGAAGGGATGATCAAGCGTCCGGGGCTGTCGAGCGCCAAAGAGTTCATCGTCGCGACGGAAATCGGAATTCTCTATCGACTCGAACGGGCGTATCCGGACAAGACATTTTTCGCGGCAAACGAGCGGGCATCCTGCGTCTATATGAAAGTGACGACGTTGCCCAAAGTGCTCGCGGCGCTGCAGTTGATGCAGCATCGCATCACGGTGCCCGCTGACATTGCGGCGCGCGCATCTTTGGCGATTGAACGGATGGTGTCCATCGGTGGCACAGCTCCCAGCACGCCGCGTGGTCCCGGCGTCGATCCGGGCGAGTGATGGTGAACTTTCCATTGGATGAGGCCGCACTGACGGCATTGGTCAAAACCGCTCTCGACGAAGATCAAGCATTTAACGATATCACGACTCTTGCAACGGTCCCTGCCAACCGGCAGTCGCGGGCGCGGATTGTGGCGCGCGAACACGGTGTGATCTCCGGAATACCATTGGCGGTGGCGGCGTTTCGGGCGCTCGATCCGACTCTAGCTGTTCGTGTGGAGTCGGCAGACGGTGCCGAAGTCGAGCGCAAAACTACGGTGCTCTCTGTCAGTGGAAATGCACGCGGCATTCTCGCTGCCGAGCGCGTCGCATTGAATTTTCTGCAGCGACTCTCGGGAATTGCGACCTACACCAGACGCTATGTCGATGTGGTCCGCGGCACACCGGCGGCGATTCTCGACACGCGCAAAACCACACCCGGATGGCGGACACTGGAGAAATACGCCGTGCGATGCGGTGGCGGCGTGAATCATCGGCTCGATCTTGCCAGCGCAATACTCATCAAAGACAATCACCTCGCTGCCGTCGACGGCGACGTTGGGCTCGCTATCCGGCGCGCCCGAGACCACGCGCCGGAGGGTACGCCAATCCAGATTGAATGCGATTCGCCGGCACACGTGCGCGCGGCAATTGCGGCCGGGGCTGAGAGTGTGCTGCTCGACAACATGACCATTGCACAGTTGCGTGAGAGCGTAGCGATCGCCAGCGGGCACGCGGTGACCGAGGCCAGCGGCGGCGTGAAGTTGTCCACGGTGCGCGGGATTGCCGAAACCGGTGTGGATCGCATTTCGATAGGTGCGCTAACGCATTCAGCGCCGGCGATGGATCTCGCACTGGACTTTGACTAGTGCTGCAGCCGGCTGACGGCACAGCGGAGAGCCAGGCCTAACCTGCGACGGCGCGCGCTAACTGCGCAGCGAATGTCGCTACGTCTGATGCCGGCAACTCACATACCGAATTCCGGCATACATATCCGGTCGCGCCGCCATCAATCGCCGCGCGCCCGTCCATCAGTGCCAGTCCGCGCACCGCATCTCCCGTACCACCGGCCATCACGAGAGACGGCAGATAGTGTCTCGTGACTTCACTGGTGAGGGCTGAGAAATCGTTGGCGCCCGGATCTCCCGCAAGCGCCACTTCAATCGCTCCGTTCACCGACATATCAGCTGCACCGAGGGCGTGGCCGAACATCGTTGGGTAACGCGTCATCGGCTCGGCCAGAGAATCCAACACAAATGACACACGCGTTCGCATCGCACTGTCGCCAGTGAGATCTGCAACAGTCAGCAACAGTTCCACCGCCATCGAAGTCCCCGACGGCACCGCATTGTCCATGATGTCACGCGGTCGGGTCACCAGTTTTTCGTGATCGTCCGCCGTGTCAAAAAACGCACCGAGTGCATCGCTCCAGAAATGCGTTACGCACGTTTCCGCGAGTTCCGCAGCGCGGTCGAACCAGACCCTCTCAAACGTCAGCTGATAGAGCGCCAGAAAGCCAAGCCCAACCGCGGCGTGATCTTCGAGGAACCCCGGAATTCGGGTTTCGCCCTTGGTGTGCGTGCGGAATATGCGACCGCTGCGCACCATCTCGCGCTTGAGGAATTCGCCATTTGCCATTGCCGCCGTGTGCATCGCCGCGTCACCGAAAACGCGTGCGCCCTCGGCCATTGCCCGCAACATCAGACCGTTCCATGACGCAAGAATTTTTTCATCGCGCGCCGGCCAGATGCGTTTCGATCGCACCGTATAGAGCAACCGCTTCACACGGGTCAGCACGTCCGAATCGCCGCGCACGCTATGCGGCCTGTCGGCGCCTTCGGCGGTGAGAATATTGAGTCCTTCAAAATTTCCCTGATCAGAAGCGCCAAAGTATGCCATCGCCGGCATAGCATCAGCTCCGAGCAACAACCGCAGCTCTTCTGCCGACCAGACGTAGAATTTCCCTTCTTCGTGCTCGCTGTCCGCATCGAGCGACGAATACCATCCACCACTCGCATCCGTCATCTCGCGCATCACCCAACGCAGCGTCTCCTCAGCGATACGTCGAACTTCGGGCTCGCCGCGGGCTTGCCACAGATGGATGCCGAGCCGCGCCAATAGTGCATTGTCGTACAACATTTTTTCGAAATGCGGTACAATCCACCGCGCGTCCACCGTGTACCGGTGAAAACCGCCCCCGATCTGATCGTAAATACCGCCACGCGACATTTGCCGGAACGAATGCTCCACGATGTGCAGCGCCCGTTCGTCGCCGGTTCGCGCCCATTGGCGCAGCAGAAAATCCAGCGCCATGGTCATCGGAAATTTTGGTGCGCCACCAAACCCGCCGGCCATCGGTTCAAAGCGCGCCGAGAGGTCGCGAATCGCCCGATCAAGTGTCTCTTTGTCCAAAGACGCGGCGGCACGCGCCGGTGCCGCCGCTGCCGCATACACCTCACCCACCGACGCCACGGAGCGCATGACTTCCTCCCGCCGGCCAACCCAAGCTTCATGCACCGACTCCAGCACGCGCCGAAAACTCGGCATTCCGTGGCGGTCGTCGGGCGGGAAGTAGGTGCCACCGTAAAACGGTTCGCCGGCCGGCGTGAGAAAGACCGTCATCGGCCAGCCACCCTGCCCGGTCATGGCCTGCACGGCCTGCATGTAAATCGCGTCGAGATCCGGACGCTCCTCGCGATCGACCTTCACGTTCACGAACCAATCGTTCATCAGCTGCGCGGTTCCGGCATCTTCGAACGACTCGTGCGCCATCACGTGACACCAATGGCAAGCGGCATAGCCGATCGAGAGCAGTATGGGCTTGTCGTCCGCGGCAGCCCGTTCAAGCGCCGCGTCGCCCCATGAATACCACTCCACCGGATTTTCGGCGTGTTGCAACAGATATGGGCTGGTTTCGAGCGCGAGTCGGTTTGGCATTGACGTATGAGTAGCGTAGGACGTGACCGGACGAGAAGTTTACCTCGTGACTGAATCGCGCGCCTGGCGCCAAACTCTCAATATCATCGCCATTTCCACGGCGATCCGGCTGATTCTTGGCGCCCTTGTGCCGCTCTTTCCCGATGAGACGTACTACTGGGATTGGTCCCGCACCCTCACGGCTGGGTATTTCGATCATCCCCCGATGATCGCGTACTTTGTTCGCGCCGGAACGCTCGTCTTCGGTGCGACGCCGATTGGTGTGCGTATTGTATCCATACTGGCAGGCGCCGCTGCGGCGATCGGCATTTCGGCGACCGCCCGCGAGCTTGGCGGTGACGACGCGGCCAAACGTGCCGCGCTGATCTTCGCCTGTGTTCCGCTCGCTGCCGCCGGATTCGTGCTTGCCACTCCTGATGCGCCGATGTTGTGCGCCGTGGCGTGGACGCTGTATGCGGTGATGCGGGCGCTCAAAGCAGAGCCCGCCACCCGCGAGACGCTGCAGTGGTGGTGCCTCGCCGGCCTGGCGATGGGGCTGGCGATGGCCTCCAAGTTCACCAGCGTGCTTGTCCCGGCGGCGATCGCCATCGGCTGCGTTTCACACACGCGCCTTCAGAACCGGTTTGGCGAGCCCGGTCCTTACGTCGCCGTGCTTATCGCGTCACTCGTGCTGCTGCCGGTGCTCATCTGGAACTACCAGCACGACTGGGTTTCTTTCAAGTTCCAGCTCGGGCACGGGCTCGGCGAGCCAAAAGGGGGCGCGCTCGGCGTGCTCAATCGCGAGCTCGCACTGCTGGGCGGCCAAATCGGGCTCGTGTCACCGATTCTTTTTTTCTTTATCGTGCGGGCGGTCAAGCGCTCATTCGATCCTACGCCGGCCGGGCTGAGACTGGTGCTCGGAATGATGGCCGCCGCTTGCCTCGCATTCTTTGTGTTCAGCGCGACGCGCCGCTCGGTCGAAGCCAACTGGCCAGCACTGGTATGGCTACCGGCGATAATCCTGCTGGCTACAGAGCCACCGTTTTCGTGGCGGGAAGAACGCTGGTTCAAAGGCGGACTCGTGTTCGGCGCCGGACTCACAGCGATTGTGTACATCCACACGCTGGTTCCCATCCTGCCGTTGCGCGCCGATCGTGATCAGGTCGCCAAAGCGTTTGGCTGGGATGAGGTCGCGGCCGTGGTCGATCGGCAGAGCGCTTTTGTTAAGCGCCGCGCATCATTTGGGCAAAGTGATTTGTACATCGCCGCCGAGCGGTATCAGGACGCGAGCGAACTGGCGTTCCATTTGCAGAGCCACCCGCGTGTGTATTCGCTGAACCTCAGCGGTCGTCCCAATCAGTACGATCTTTGGGTAACCTTCCCGGAGCGCGCGAAGGCCGGTGCCTTTCTAATGCTCGTGTTGGACGACGAGTCCGCTGAGCCTGGCATGATCCGTCGACTCAATTGTTGTTTTCAC
>JANYKA010000188.1 GCA_025358315.1 Gemmatimonadota bacterium
GTCGACGGATCGAGTTTCGTCGACGAGTCGATGCTTACCGGTGAGCCGACTCCGGTGCAAAAGGTGGTCGGGAATCGCGTGGTCGGCGGGACAATCAATCGCACGGGCGCTTTCACATACCGCGCTACAACGCTGGGTGACGCCAGTACGCTCGCGCGCATCGTCCGTTTGATGCGCGATGCCCAAGGCACGCGCGCTCCGATCCAACGACTGGCCGACCGAATTAGCTCCGTGTTCGTGCCCACCGTGCTCGTCATTGCCACGCTGACGTTCGCGATTTGGTTCTTCGTCGCGGGCCAGGCCGGCCTCGGGCACGCCATCGCGGCGTCGGTGTCCGTGTTGATCATTGCATGTCCGTGCGCTATGGGGCTCGCGGTTCCAACCGCCGTGATGGTCGCCACGGGCCGCGGCGCGTCGCTCGGCGTGCTCATTAAAGGAGGAGCGGCGCTCGAACGCGCGGCGAACGTGACGGCCGTGGTGATCGACAAGACCGGAACAATTACGGAAGGGAAGCCGACAGTCACCGACGTAGTGATGGCGGTTCCGGAAAGTGTCAATCGCGCCGAATTGTTATCCCTCGCTGCTGCAGTGGAATCACGATCGGAGCATCCGATTGCCAGTGCGATCACCGAGTTTGCATCACAAAATGGGTCGCGCACTGCCAGTCCATCGTCATTCGAGGCGATCGCCGGCCGGGGAGCGCGCGGCGTGGTCGACGGTCGTAACATCATCATCGGCAACGCGGCGATGATGGCGCAATCCGATGTGGATGTCGCTGCTCTCAAATCAGACGCTGAGCGTTTGGGCGCCGCGGCCCGAACAGTCGTGTTCGTTGCAGTCGATGGAAAAGTCGCCGGCCTGCTCGCCGTAGCCGATCCCATCAAGGCAACCTCACCCGCGGCGGTTCGCCGTTTTATCGCGATGGGCCTCGAAGTCGTGATGTTGACCGGCGATCAGCCCGCGGCCGCTGCCGCCATCGCTCGCGAGGCGGGGATTACCTCAGTGATTGCTGGCGTGCTCCCGGAGGGGAAGCTCGAAGCGATCACCAAGCTCCAGAGCGCTGGAAAAATCGTCGCGATGATTGGCGATGGTATCAACGACGCGCCGGCGCTCGCCAAAGCCGATGTCGGGATCGCCGTCGGCACGGGCACTGACGTAGCGATCGAAGCGAGCGATATCGCATTGATGCGCGGTGACCTTCACGCCGCCGTCGATGCTATTCAACTCGCCCGCCAGACCATGCGCATAATGCGCCAAAATCTCTTCTGGGCATTCGCCTACAACAGCGTAGGGATTCCCGTCGCCGCGGGCGTACTCTTTCCAGCCTTTGGCCTTCTGTTAAATCCGATGATTGCGAGCGCGGCGATGGCGCTGAGCTCTGTTAGTGTGGTGACCAACAGTCTGCGCCTGAAACGCTTTGTCCCCAACCGGCAATCGCTATGAAAACGGCACGGAAAGCGCTCGCGGTCGGAGCCACGGCCAAAGCAAAAAATCTCACCCGCCTGAAGCGCATTGAAGGGCAGGTGCGCGGGATCCAGAAGATGGTCGAGGACGACCGCTATTGTGCCGACATTCTGACCCAGCTGTCAGCCGTCCACGAGGCATTGCGCGGGGTGGGCAGGGAACTGATGCGGAATCACCTCCGCCACTGCGCCACCGCGGCGATCAAAGGGACCCGAAATCAGGCCGAGGCCATGCACGACGAGATTCTCAGCCTGATGTACACCCACGTTCGGTAGCGGCACCGCTCCCGACCCGACCGGGCATCGATTAGCTTTCCGTGGCTCTGCTGCAACCGTACGCTCGAAAACGCCTGAACCCTGAACCTGCCTAAAATGACGAAGACTGGAGACGCGGCCCGTCCGGAAATGGACCTGGATGCCGACTCGTTTATGGATATGCTGCGCCTGCGCAGCCGCGAGATCACCATCGGTGCGATCGTGCTCGTTGCCGTATTTGCTATCGTGTTTGTGGTCCGCGAGAAACGGCGCGACAACGAGGACAAAGCGGATGTGGCACTCAATAAGGCTTCGAGTTCATTCTTCTCCGGCAACGCCCAACTTGCGCAGACCGACCTGAAGGCATTGGTCGATCGGTACCCGGACACACCTGCCGGCGTGCAAGCTGCGATGATGCTCGCCGAGTCGATGTATGACTCCCGAAAGTTTGACGAAGGAACGAAGGTGCTTCAAAAGGCCGCTACGTCCGGCGCGGTCGGACCATTCGCCGCGTCGATCGAGGCGCTGATGGGTGCCGCAGCAGCCGATCAGAAAAAGACCGACGAAGCAGTGAAGCACTACTTGGCCGCCTCGGCGAAAGCCCGCTTTCCGACCGATCAGGATCTGTACAAAGCCGAAGCGGCCCGCGTCTATGCTCTGGGTGGCAAAAAGGATGACGCCATCAAGCTCTGGACGGAACTCGCCGCCAAGCCGAATACGCCGACGCTCGCCGAAGCGAAAATCCGGTTGGGCGAGTTGCAGGGCGCGCCAGCGAAATAGTTTTCTCTGCCCATCTGATCGGGATCCCGTTCGCCCTGACCGGCCGCACCGTGAATACCAAGATTCGGATTATCGCCAACGGCGGTGCGAAAGGGATGACCACCTCCGAGGCACGGGAGGAGTTTACCCAACTGGTGGCCCGTGAGCTGCCTGGCGCTCAGGTGATTTTCGCCGAGTTGGGGGAGAACGTTCAGACACTTGTCCGGAACGCGATCGCCGAAGGTGCAACGGTGGTTGTGGCGGGCGGCGGCGACGGCACGGTGAATGCCGTTGCCTCGGTGGTCGTGGGAACCGATATCGTCCTCGGCGTGCTACCACTTGGCACACTCAATCACTTCGCCAAGAATCTCGGGATGCCTGCTGAGATTGATGGCGCCCTGCGAATTCTTGCAGCAGGAAAGACGAGTGCGGTGGACGTGGGTGCGGTGAATGATCGCATCTTCGTGAATAACTCCGGACTCGGCTTGTATCCTGACGTCGTGCACAGTCGGGAGCGCCGTCATAAACACGGGGCATTTGGATGGACGGCGGCACTTGCGGCGAGCGTCAAAGCGTTATTCCGTTACCGCGTGCTTGGCATTCGTGTCGTGGTCAACGGCGAACAACTGTTGAGACGCACGCCGTCGGTCTTTATCGGGAATAACGAATACACAATACAAGGATTTCTCGAACCGACACGCACGCGGCTTGATGCCGGCGTCCTCTGCTTGTACATCCCGCATCCGCGGGGCCGACTCAAGTTTCTCTGGTTCGCCGTCCGTGCCCTGTTTGGGAAGTCGCATCCCGACAGCGAGTTCGACATGACGCTGACTGATGCACTCACCATTGAATCACGGCACCATCACCTGCGTGTTTCGTTGGATGGTGAGGTGACGTCAATGGCGACGCCACT
Source organism: Gemmatimonadota bacterium (assembly GCA_025358315.1). GTDB lineage: Bacteria > Gemmatimonadota > Gemmatimonadetes > Gemmatimonadales > Gemmatimonadaceae > Fen-1231. The sequence goes on from JANYKA010000188.1 coordinate 3,391, forward strand.
GAGGTATTCAAGCCGCCACAACGCACTGCGGGTGATTGTTCCTGAGCCCACGCGTTGAGCGATGCGCACGGTCATCCAAGTTTCCGATTTGCATTTCGGTTCGATTCTTGAGCCGACGCTGGAACCGCTGTTGGAGATCATGTGGTCGCTCAATCCCGATCTCGTCATTGTTTCTGGAGACTTGACCCAGAGGGCCAAAATTGAACAATTCAGAGAAGCGGCAGCGTACATCGCGCGCATGCCGTCGCCGAGGATTGTTATTCCGGGAAATCACGACATTCCGTTGTATGACGTACTCCGACGGTTTGCGGCGCCACTGACGCGCTATCATGAGTTCATCACCACGGATATGGCGCCTGCCTATTTCGACGACGAACTGGCTGTCGTCGGCATCAACTCGGCGCGTTCGCTCACGTTCAAGGGCGGCACCTTGAGCGAGTCGCAGGTGGCGGCCGCAGCAGCGTTGTTCACCAGGATGGAGAAGGGCCAGACAAAAATCGTCGTTGCACACCACCCGCTCGATATTCCCGTCGGATTATCGGGCGTTGCGGTTGTGCATGGGGCAGGGATGGCCGTGAAAGCGTTCGCGCGATGTGGCGTCGATCTGTTTCTCGGCGGTCACCTGCATCTCATTCATCAAGCGAGCGCCGAGATTTTGCAGCCGGGCTACTTCGCGACAATTCTACAGGCAGGAACTGCGACATCAACGCGGGCGCGTGACGAACCGAATTCATTCTTTGCATTTCGGATTGATGGCGGTCGTATTGACGTGGACACTTTCAGTTGGACGGTGGCAACGCGCGCGTTTGAATTGATAAACAGTAAAACGCTTCCGGCGCGCCACTAGGCCACTGTACCAGATGGTCGCGCGCCCTCTAGCTCGGATATCAGTGTGCAGGTGTCGACCACTCTGGCGAAGCGGCGTTGGAGCACATAAGTCGTTCGCTCTTCGATCGCCGCGACAGTGAGTTCCTCGCCGGGGTGTGAAGCGTGTGGAATGGGAAACGTCATGGTGCTGTCAATGACGAAGTCTACCGCGTACCCAAGGTCCGCAGCGACGCGCGCGGTTGTCTCGCAGCACTGTTCCATCTGAATGCCCGTGATGGCGAGTCGCCGGACACGCCGTTCGAGCAGCATGGATTGCAAGCCGGTGCTGGTGAAACAGTTGCGGGTATTTTTGTGGATGACTGGTTCGCTGGGTCGCGGATCCAAAAAGTCCATGAGTTTGTAAAACGGATCACCAACTTTAAAACCGGGATCGTTGTCGGTGTGGAGAAAATAGAACACGGGCAATTGCGCTGCACGGTAGGCGTTCACGAGCGCTCCAACATTCTCTTCGAATGAACGGTTATTGCGACGGTTCCACCGGGTTGTCGCCTTGAACGAATCCTGCGCGTCCACAACGAGCAGCGCCGACTCGCGCACGGAAACATTGGCAACGTCAAGCATTTTACCTTCCCGGCACGGGTGACGGTGAACCGGAAACGGCACTCGATTGAGCTCGCAGTGATTCCACCATCTTCAAAGCTTTCCGGCGAACGAAAGCGAAAGGCAGCGTAGGCAATATGTTCGCGTTGGCTGCGGCAAGTGCCCACGTCCTGGCCTTCGCGGCATCGCCAGCACCCTGATACGCGCGTGCGAGTGCATAGAACACGAATGGGTCCTGCTGATTCGCAAGTTTAAATTCGACGACGGCTAGAGCGAAGTTGCGCTCGTCAAACGCAATGAGGCCGGCCAGCTCGTGCGCCTGGCGAATCCGGACTGCGTTATGCTGCGCTTGCGCTCCGCTGGCGTAGGATGCGGCTCCGGACTCGAACGTCGTTCGGTCATGCTTGGCGAGGGCAACGCGTGCCATGTTGTAGCGGTCGGCGAGCTTCGTGTCTGCCTTCACGTTGGTGGATTGACCCGACGTTGCAATGAGGTCGCGTGCCAATGCGAACTTCGCATCCGCCGCGTCAGCGTTTCCGGAATCCAATAAGACATCGCCCATCGCAACGGCATCGGCGGACATGGCAACGGTGTCTGCGATGGCGGCGTCGAGAGCGTATTCGGTTGATAGTCGCTGCAGTGCGCGTTCGGACTGTCCCGCGTCGACGTACACCATCGCTTGGGTGAGCAGGGCAGTGCGCCGCTCGCCATCGTCTTGTGCCGTGTCGTACAGTTTCTGTGCCTTTGCAATTGCTTCGTCGTAGTGGCCCAAGAACATATGGTCAGCTGCGATCCCGGTGAAGGATCCACTGAAATGGGGGTCAATCGACAATGCCTTCTCGTATTGAGCAATCGACTCATCGAAACGGCCGGTCTTCATCAGGAACTCGGCGTACGAGTCGTAGGGATTCGGGTCGTTAGGAATTAACTGGATATATGATTTGTACGCGGCCTCTGCCTCTTCGTTCTTTCCGAGCGGCCGATATGCGTAGCCAAGCATGTTGTATGCAGGTGAGAAACTGGGTTCGATCTCAATCGCCTGCTTGAACTCGACGGCCGCTTTCTCGTAGTCCTGCTGCGCGAAGTAGGCGAGGCCGAGTGCCATACGGGCACGTTCATCGCGCGGAAACTTCGCCACCAGTTGCTCGGTGTACTGCAAGGACTTTGTCTGATCGACATTGGCTCTCGCCTGGAGTGCCAGGATCAACAGACGTTCGCCTTCGGTCACGGTGGCGGACTGTGCCACTGCCGTTTTCATCTGCAGCGAAAACACTTTCGGCGTCGTGGCGACGAGTGCGAGATTGTAGTGCGCCATGGCGAATGCGGGATCTTTGACGACGGCCTGCTCAAATAGTGCTCGGCCGTCGTGCGCACGAAGTTGGTCTGTGACCGACAACGCTTGCAGGTAAAGCGACTTAGCGTCGGCTGAAGTGGTTGTGATCGGAATCTTGCCGTTAGTCGCTGACACAACGGCCGACGAGTTGCCCGTGACGATTGGATTGGTGGCGCAGCCGCTGAGGACAAGGAGCAGAGCGCCTATGTTGATCCAGACAGGCGGCGAGGCGAACGTACGTGGCATCTGGTGCTGAGGCATGACGACTCCGCGCAATGAGAGATTCGCCGAGTTCGGCGGACACGCGGCAAGTCTGTGCCTTCGAACGGCTGTTGTCCCGCCGAATCCGGACGCGGAACATTGAGCCGTTATCCACTATCGGGAGTGTTGTGTCCCGGAAGGGTATGAGCCGTCGTTACGGCCGCTTAGGCGCCGCTGAAACTCGCCAAATCCGATTGCCGACACTATCTGTAATTTGTACGCCAAGGGCGTAGTCCGGCTTGATGGCGAGCCCAACGGCATTTCGCAGGCCCTGCGTTCAATCCGGAAAGAAAAATCGACCGCAGCTCGGCAACGCCGTCCCGGTACTAGCTCTCCGATGCATGTCGGTGCTCGCCGTGGATTTTCGGGGGAGGGTCAGACTTCAAGTGATACTTGAGGTCTGTGACCGGCGTTTTGGCGGCCGATCCTGTTCGAACTGGCTCACAGATGGCCTGAATCATGGGCTGTGAACTACCCTTCCTTGAAACGATAACTACGTATAATATGTATTATGTATACT
>JANYKA010000268.1 GCA_025358315.1 Gemmatimonadota bacterium
CGTTTCCGAGGTTTCCGATGAGCGTCACCTTGTTCAAGCTGCGGGCCACAAACGCCTCCTGGCGGTTATTCGATATTTGAATCTCAATCTACTCGATTTCCCTGCGTCACCAAAGCCTTGCACGGGGCGCGGATCAGTGCCTTGTGGTTTGCGGATGGCTTCCCTTACCCGGAGCCCAAACTTTTGTGCGCGCGGGCGGGCCCGAGGGTCTCGCGCAGGCGAGCACTCGGCGTAGCGAGAGACGCGCGCGCAGCGCGAGGCTCGCTGCGTGTAAGCCGACGCGAGCCGAAGTGAGGCCCTCGGGCCTGGCCGCGCGCACAGAAGCAAACTCCTCGGGCCCGGCCGCGCGCACCAAAGCTCGGCCGGTTTCATCACCCAGTGAGGTACCGCAAACCGCATGGCACTGAACCGCGCCTCGTGCAAGACTTTGGTGCCGCAGGGAAACCGAGTAGATTGAGATTCAAATTTCGAATAACAGCCAGGAGGAGTTTGTGGCCCGCAGCTTGAACAAGGTGACGCTCATCGGAAACCTCGGGAACGATCCCGAAATCCGATCGACCACCGGTGGCAACAAAGTGGCGAACTTTTCACTCGCCACCAGTCGGCAGTGGAATTCGGCCGCCGGCGAAAAGCAGGAAAAGACCGAGTGGCATAAGTGCGTCGCGTGGAATCAGGGTACGCGTGGCACCGGCCTCGCGGACATCATCGAAAAGTACGTGAAGAAAGGCGACAAACTTTACGTCGAAGGGCAGATCGAGTACCGCCAGTACGAAGACAAAGACAAGCAGACACGCTACGTGACCGAGATCAACGTGCGCGAGATCATCCTGCTTGGCGGCAAAGGCGGTCCGAGCGGCGATTCCGATGGCCCGCAGGCTCGCGGTGCGAAAAGCGCCGGTGCCGGAGCTGGCAAGCCGAAGGGCGGGGAATTCGAAGAGTTCCCCGGGGCGCTGGAAGGGGAAGACGACGACCTCCCGTTCTAACTCGCCATCTTAAGTATTGTCCAACTCCCAAACGCAATAAGAGCACCAAGCGTCAGTAAGCGGCAACGGATTGAATACGACAGGCGGTACGTCCAGTGGACTGGCCGCCTGTCGTATTTCGTATTTCGCATGACGCGGTACGAGGGCGTGACCTGCGACACGGAAACAGAGTCTGATTAACAGGGTCCTGAAACGCTATGCATACCAACTTCCGACCGACGATCCGCCGCGCCGTTGGCCGATCTCACCGCCTGATTGCCGCGCTGTTCGTCGTGCTGTGCGCAAATTGCGCTCCCGCGGTTAAAATCGAGACGCGTGTCGCCGCGAGCCCGGTCGACTCGGTGTCCGCCCAACTCGCGGTCGGCCACGAGCGGACTCTGCACGGTCGCGTGGTCCAACGTCACACTATTTCCGTTCTGGCGTTTCAAGTCGTCTCCGCAGACAGTGCGTATGCCGCGATGGGCTATGGATTTGCCGAACTGCTACTCGCCGACCTTTCCGTGAGTCATCAGCTCTCCGTGCTCGAACGCGCCCATATCGAGGACATACGGGCAGAGGTCGCGTTGAGCGTGGCGCACAAAACAGACGCCGCGACGGCGGTGCACGCCGGTCATTTAGTGGCGGCGAGACAACTGGTCGTTGGATCGCTCGTCATACCCCCTGGTAACGCCCTGACATTCTCCACCGCCATTGCCGACGTACCGACTGGCGCAATCGGCGAGTCACTCGCCGGCCAAAGCTCGATTGACAAAATGTTCACGGCCGAACGCCAACTCGCGCTTCGCCTGTTCACGGAACTCGGGATCAAGCTGACGAAGCGGGAGTTGGCAACGCTGGATGCATTGCAACCGCCAAACCTTCAGGCATTCCTGGCGTTTTCGAAAGGCGTGCGCGCCGAGGCACGGGGGCAACTACTCGAGGCGGCCGTCAACTATCAGACGGCTACAACTCTTGACCCGAAGTTCACGCTTGCCCATGAACACATTCAGAATTTGACTAAACGGGCAGCGAGCGCTGCGAGCAATGAAATAAACGAGCGCCCCACGCGCGCCGCCGAAGCAACAAGCGCCGACTCCAAGACCCCGGTCTCCAAGTCGGAGGTAAAGGATGCCGCCGAAGTGACCGATAAGGAAACGAAAACTCCTTCGTCAAAAGCCAAATCCGTGCCTGCGCCGATATCTGCGAAGCCGGTAAAAACCAAGCCGTAAACCGCTTCAATGACGTCAGCGGTCGGCCACGCGATTGCCGCTCTGTCGGCTGTTGCCGCGCTCAACTGCCGAGACGCAACAGTCCCCCGTAACGCCCCGGCGTGGTTGCGCGTATTATCCCCGAGAAGCCATTCTGTCATCAAACTGACATCCGGGGTTTTGCGTGTCCTACCGTCGATT